>JBBSMX010000037.1:0-30839 GCA_038232935.1 Rhodothermales bacterium
GCGTCGACAGTGAGGGCGAAGACGGAGCGCTTGTGGAGGTCGAGGCCAGTGTAGAGTGTCGTGGCAGACATGGCGGTAGGCGGCTGGTGAAGGGGGACCTATCCATGAGGCGCTGTACCTTGTTGGAAAGATCCCTCGCCCGCCGACACTACAGCGACCTCGACATCCTCGACCGCTTCGGACTCGTCGACGCGCGCATCATGGAGTGCCTGGACCACGACGTCGTAGCCCGATCGCCCTACGGTATGAGCGTCGACGTGAACGAGGTGCGGGGGCTGCTTAATTCCCTAGACCGCTGCGGGATCGACCCGCCCGAAGTGATCGCAGATCTCGCTCACAGCCTTCGGGAGAGGAGCCTCACCGAGGAGGGCTACACCATCGTGTACCTGCAGGAAGGCCGGCTCTACGGGCCGCGCCCCTCCCACCCGATCAGCGCGCTCGCGTTCGTCGCCGTGCGGGACTACCTCCTCCCTGCCATCGGCTTCACCTCACGCGTCGTCGCGGCGGTGCAGCCCTAGTGCAACGCTACCGGTGGCGACCTACATCAGCCCGCGTTCGGCGAGGGAGGTATACCCGCGCCCGGCGATGATGAGGTGGTCGTGGACGGGGATGCCCATGAGCTTCCCGGCCTCGACGAGCTGCTTCGTGATCTGCACGTCCTCGCGCGAGGGTTCCGGGTTGCCGGACGGGTGGTTGTGGAGGCACACGATGGCGGCAGCGTTCTCCACGACAGCCCGCTGAAAGACGGCGCGCGGCTCGACGATGCTCGCGGCGAGCCCACCCTCGGAGATCGTAAAGTCGCCCGTGATCACGTTCGCCGTGTTGAGGAGGACGATGACGAACACCTCGCGCTTGAGGTCGCGCAGCTTCGGACCGTAGGCCGCCGCGACGTCCGAGGGCGCGCAGACCTGCACGCGCTCACCGTCGCCCTGCGCCTCGACGCGGCGACCGATCTCAAAGGCTGCCAAGAGTTGCACCGCCTTCGCCGGGCCGATGCCGACGATACGCTCCAGCAGCTTCCGATCCTTCTTCGCGAGCGCGCCGAGCGAGCCGTACGTCCGCAACAGTGCCTGCCCGAGTTGGACGGCCGAGAGGCTGCCTGCCTTCGTCTTCGTCCCGTTCCCAAAGATCAGCGCGATCAGCTCGGCGTCGGAGAGCGCCTGCGGGCCGCGCGTCATCAGCTTCTCGCGCGGGCGCTCCGACGCGTCCCACTGGTTGATCGGGAGATGGTACTGGACGTCAGGTTCAGCGGCAGGGTTGATCGGGTCGTTCACGGGGGGCTCGGCTGATGAAAGTCACCCCATAGACAAACGGCGGCGCGGGGTTGTAACCCGCACCGCCGGAATCCTCGTGCTGCCGTGTCGCCCCCGCTACATCTCGGCCGGAATCAGCTCGTTGAGCAGGTGGATGTTGTCGGGGCTCTGCTGGACGTGGCGGATGAGGGCCTGCATCGCCTCGACGGGGTGCCGCGAGTTGAGCGCGCGCATCAGCATGTGGTGGTACTTCGTCATCTCGCCGAGGAGGCGCTCCTCATTCCGCGTCCCGCTCTTGCGGAGGTTGATGGCGGGGAAGATCCGCTTGTCGGCGAGTTCGCGGTCGAGCACGATCTCGGCGTTACCGGTCCCCTTGAACTCCTCGAAGATCACGTCGTCCATCCGGCTGCCCGTCTCGATGAGCGCCGTGGCGATGATGGTGAGCGAGCCGCCGTGCTCGATGTTGCGCGCGGCCCCAAAAATCTTCCGCGGGATGATGAGGGCGCGAGCGTCGAGGCCGCCGGACATCGTGCGGCCCGAGTTGCCGCCCCAGAGATTGAACGTCCGCCCGAGGCGCGTGAGCGAGTCGAGCAGCATCACGACATCTTTGCCCATCTCCACGAGCCGCCGCGAATACTCGAACGCGAGCGTGGCGACGCGGACGTGGTTATCCTCTTCGTGGTCGTTGGAGGAGGCGAAGACCGTACACGTCGTCGTTCGCTTGAAGTCGGTGACTTCCTCGGGCCGCTCATCCACGAGAAGCGCGACGAGCTCGATCTCGGGATGGTTCTCTTCGAGGGCGCGGGCGAGCTTCTTGAGCATCACCGTTTTGCCGGTGCGCGGCGGCGCGACGATGAGGGCGCGCTGCCCCTTCCCGAGCGGGGCCACGAGGTCGATCACCCGCATCGAGACATCGGTGGGCTCGGAGACGAGGGTGAGCTTCTCGTTCGGGTAAATCGTAACCCCCTCGTCGAAGCTCGCGAACTCCTTCCACTCGTCCGGGGTGACGCCCATCACCTTTTCGAGATCGCTGACCTGCCATGCCCCTTTGCGACCGGGCTTGATGGTGCCTTCGAGTAGGACGCCGTCGCGGAGGTTGTACTTGTCGATGAGCGGCGGCGGCATGAAGGGGTCGTTATCTCCCTTCGGGAGCGCGGGGTCGAAACCCCGGATGAAGCCGAAGTTTTTGTCCCCAATCATCTCCAGCATGCCGGTGAACGGCTTGCCGGGATGGTTGCTCTCCTTCTCTTGCTTGCCGCGCCCCCGGTTCCGCTTGCGACCCCCATTCTGGTTGCCGCCGCCCTGGTTGCCCCCGCTCTGATTGTTATTGCCGTTGCGGTTGCCACGGTTGTTCTGGCCGGAACGGCCTCCGCGTTGCTCTTCTGCCATGAATCTATGTATAGGTGGAACGAAGCGTTATCCCGACCGGAAGAGGCCGGATGTGTCACGTATGGGGAATCGTCCATGACGCGTGCCCTGCGGGAGCGTGGAGGGCTCAGTACCGGGGCTGGCGTAGGATCCGCCTGCGTGGGACGACAGTCGATAGCCTTAGTCGATAAGGGAAGGCCGAGAGGCAGTGCGAGCCGAAAAGCAGGCCGGGGAACTGCGGAAAGTGCTATGGGGCCGGGCGCACCGTACTCAGGTCGCATGCCCGGCACGGGCAAGGTGAAGCGGGGAAGGTCCGCGAAGCACAGACGCAGCCGTCTTTTGGCGGCGCCTCCTTCTCTTCGTAGCAACAAACAGGCCGCAATGCGGACACATACCCGTCCTGCGCAGGACCTGCTGCACGCTGTGGTCCAGCCCCTCGGGCTTGCCACGGAATAACCGAAATGCCTCAAACCATCCCGAAATTCGTACGGGGAGACCTTTAAATGAGGCGCGTGTCACGTACATAAACGTGCCCTAATATAGATGGTTTCAGCAACCATATCAACAACTTCCACCGCCTTCCCAATTTCAGCGCGGCTTCACGCAGAGGTTGCTTGCTCACAGAATACCACCTTGCGCGTTTCTCTCTCCCTCATGCCTTCTTTTGAAACCGAGCACCAGCTCTGGACGCGCGGCTATCGCTGGATCGCCGGACTCGACGAGGCAGGACGTGGCTGCCTCGCCGGACCGGTCGTAGCCGCCGCCGTCGTCCTCGCACCGGACACACGGATCGACGGACTCGACGACTCGAAGAAGCTGACGCCGACCGTGCGTGACGAGGTGATAGATCGCATCACCGCCGAGGCCCTCGCTGTCGGCGTCGGGCACTGCTCCCCGGCCGAGATCGATACGTGGAACATCTTGCACGCCTCGCTGGAGGCGATGCGCCGTGCCGTGAAGAACCTCGCCCTCCCCCCGGACTACCTGCTGATCGACGGGAACAAGACGATCGCGAACGCTCCGTGTCCGCAGGAGGCCCTCGTCAAGGGCGACGCACACAGCCTCTCGATTGCCGCTGCATCTGTCGTAGCGAAGGTGACACGGGACCGGCTGATGGTCCGCCTGCACGACGACTTCCCGGCTTACGGCTGGGCAGGACATAAGGGCTATCCGACCGCAGCCCACTACGAAGCGCTCCGCATCCACGGTCCGAGCCCGCACCACCGGCGCTCGTTCCGGCTGGTTTAAGCTTGCGGCACACGTCGAGCTAGACCTCCACCGGGAGCGCCTGCACGATGGCCTCGGCCACCTGTTGCGGCGTCAGCGCTTCGGCCTCGATCACAACATCGGCCTGCTGGTAGAATCGCTCTCGCTTGTCGATCAGCTCGCCGATCCGCTCGACGATCTGCTGCTCGGTCATTGGCTCGCCGTGCTCGTCGTGGAGGAGCGGCCGGCCGTCCGGGCCGTGAAGGCGGCCGGCGATCACGGCCGGTGGCAGCTTGAGGTAGACAATGAAGCCGCTCGTCTCCGCCATCAGCAGGTTGCCTTCGTTCGCCAGCGCTCCGCCACCGGTAGCGACGACGACGCGCTCCTGCGCGGCGGCCTCGGAGAGGACGGCGGTTTCGAGCGCGCGGAACATGCGCTCGCCGCGGCGGACGAACAGTTCAGAGATCGAGACTCCGGCCGCGCGTTCCACCTCGGCATCGAGGTCGAGAAAGCGGTAGCCGAGGATTTCGGCCACGAGGGGACCAGCGGTGCTTTTGCCGCTGCCCATCGAGCCGGTGATGTAGACGCGGGGTGGGGGCATATCTTCGAGATCGCCTGCGAGGGACAGGGCACGGGCACGGAGCGCCCGTGCCGAACGTCAATGTATCACATCTTTCCGTGTCAACCTACCAACTTTTGATCGAGTACGACGGCGCTGACTTTCACGGCTGGCAGGTACAACCGGACCGTCCATCCGTGCAAGCTACGCTGGAGACGGCCCTGACCACGGCGCTCCGCGAGCCTATCGCGATTGTAGGGTCCGGACGGACCGACGCGGGCGTCCACGCGCGCGGACAGGTCGCGCACTTCGCCACCGAGGCACCGGTCGATGTCTTCCGGCTGCGCCGTTCGCTCAACGGACTGCTCCTCCCCACCGTGGCTGTGCTGGACGTAGCCCCGGCTCCGGACGGCTTCCACGCCCGCTACGACGCCCGGCAGCGGCTCTACCATTACCACGCCACGGGCCAGCCGCGCGCCCTCGACCGCGCGACGCGTTGGATCATTCGTCCGGAGCCAAACTGGGATCGGATGAACGAAGCGGCGCGGCACCTCCTCGGCCACCACCACTTCGGCGCGTTCTGCCTCACGCAGTCGGCAACCACGAACCGTGTCTGCACGGTCGAACGCGCTCAGTGGGTGCCGGAAGAGCGCCCCGGCGACTGGCGCTTCGAGATCGCGGCGGATCGGTTTCTGCACGGGATGGTCCGGGCCATCGTCGGGACTCTCGTGGAGGTCGGGCATGGGAAGCGAGATGCGTCGTCGCTGCCCGACGTACTGGCTTCCGAAGATCGGCGGCAGGCAGGGCCGGCGGCCCCGGCACACGGGCTCGTGCTCCACCGCGTTTCGTACCCCAGCGAATGACGAGAACTCCCGCCTCGGTGGGTCATTCAACGCCACCCGAACCCGCACGCTTCGCTTCATGCGCCGCTCCATCTCCCTCGTTTTCCTGACGCTCGCTGCGCTTACCGGCTGCGAACGACCGTTCATCGAGCCTGCCGCACCGACCATCGAAGTGGTCAGTCCGGCGGATCTGTCGCTCATTCGGTCGCAGCCCCTGCTCCCCCTAGCCGTCCGCGCCTCCACCTTCTTCGGCACGATTAGCCGGGTCGAGGTCAACGGCGCGGCGACCACGTTTTTCCGCGAAGACGATGTCTACCTCGATACGCTCCAGCTCGCCGAAGGGCTGAACCGGATCGTGGTCGAAGCCTTCGGCGGCGAGGGCACGGTGGGGGGCGACACGCTCTTCGTCGTCTACCTCCCGGCGCGCTTCATCGGCCTGGCGGCGCAGCTTCCGGCCCCGCTCGGCGCCCATGCTGCCGTCACGCTCCCCGACGGCCGGACGCTTATCACAGGCGGAGCGGGTGCCATCAACGAGCCGGCGCAGGACGGGGCGCTGCTCTTCGACCCCAGTACCTTCTCGTTCAGCGCGCTGCCTACCCGGATGAGCGCGGCCCGCGTCGGGCATGCGGCCTCGCTCCTGCCGGATGGCCGCGTGCTCATCACCGGCGGTAGCCGCCACGTCAACCCCGCCGGGGTTGACGACCTCGTGATGGAGGTGGAGCTGTTCGACCCGGCTACGAGCACGTTCGTCGACGTGCCTGTCGTCGCCGCAGACGGCGGCTCGGTCGCACCCGTGCGGCGGACCGAGCACACTGTGACCGTGTTGGAGGGGGACAACGGGCAGGTGTCGATCTACCTCTACGGCGGCCTCGGCAACCTCGGCACCGTGAGCCAGCCGGTGCTCGGCACGCTCCCCTTTATGCGGCGGCTCCGGTTCGAAGACGGCCCTGAGGGTCCCCGGCTCGTAGTGCCGGACCGGAGCGAAGGCTTCCGCTTCACAGCTATCGCGCGCCACACCCAGACGCCGCTGGCGAGCGTCGGAGCCGACGGGTTGGGCCGCTATCTGGTGGCCGGGGTTTCCGACCCTGCCGATCCAGATGTCGCAGCGCCCTTCAAACTCGTGTTCGAGCGGAGCTTTCTCGATGCGCTGGCCGTCGGGTCGTTGCTGGAGCCTCGGACGGATCACGCGGCGGCTCCGCTGCGAGACGGCCTCGTGCTCGTAACGGGCGGCATCAACCCGGACACGGGAACCGTACTCCCCTCCGGTGAAGTTTTCGCGGGCGCAGCGGGCGTATTCTTCCGATTCGAAGAAGACGTGCGTCCCGTCATTCCACGCTGGGGACACACTGCAACAAATCTCGACGACGACCGAATACTGCTCGTGGGCGGGTTTTCCGCCTCCGGTCAAGCCCTCGCCCGAACCGAGCTGTTCGTCGACACCCCCTGACTTTCCAGATCGACCACTCCCCATGACGATCCAACGCATCCTTCAGTTCATCCTCGTCGCTATCGTGCTGATGGTGGCGTTCTCGCTGTTGGTGTTGCTGCTTCGTATCGGGACCGTGTTGCTGGGGGTGGGCTTGAAGCTGCTTCTGCTCCTGCTCATCGTCGCGGCGATCCTACGTTTCATCGAGCTTCTGGCTAAGAAGCGCAGGCGGTATTGACCGTACCGCCCGGATCACCGCCGGGCTCCGTCGTATTTTCAGGCAGCCACCTTCCACCAAGGGGCTGCCTTTTTTGCTCGCCCGACTCAAACGCTCCCGCCTGTGACGACGGACCTCCCTACGACTAAAGAAACGACGGTCGCGCCGAGCGTGGCCGCCCGCCCGCTGTACGTCCGTTCCGAGACGGCTCCGCTGCGGCAGGTCGTCGTCCACACGCCCGGCGAGGAGATGGAGCTCGTCTCGCCGGAGAACAAGCTGGATCTGCTCTTCGACGACCTCCTCTTCACGGAGCGGGCGCAGGAGGAGCACACCGTGATGTGCCGCCTGTTCGAAGCCGTCGTGGACCGGCCCGATGCCGTCCTCCAGATCTCTGCCCTCCTGCGCGAGACGTTCGACGCCGAGGACGCCCGCCACGAGTTCATCGAACTGCTAGCCGAGCGGCTGCCCGAGCGCAACTTCGAGGCCTACGAGCGGGAACTGAAGAAGCTCTCGCCCGCCGAGTTGCACCGGTTCGCCCTCACGGGTCAGTCCGGCCTCCGCCTCTCTACAAACCCGCTGCCGAACCTCATGTTCACGCGGGATCTCTCGGCCGTGGTCGGCGAACACGTCATCCTCTCGCACGCGGCTACGCTCGCACGGGCGCGGGAGAGCATCATCGTCCGCATCATCTTCCTCCATCACCCGCGGTTCGCCGACGTGCAGGACCGCATCATCGAGTTGCCGCCGGAGGTCTCATTCGAGGGCGGGGACCTGCTCGTCGTCAACGAGAAGATCGTCCTCATCGGGCAGTCGGAGCGGACCTCGCTGGGCGGGGTGATGGCCGTGACGCGTGAGTTGATGGCACGGACATCGGTGGAGCACGTGCTGATGGTGAACCTCCCGAAGGCGCGCTACTGCATGCACCTCGATACCGTGTTCACGTTCGCCAGCGAGGACGAGTGCGTCGCGTTCCCGCCGATCATCGAAGGCGAGCAGCATAACGTGATGCATTTCACTGCCGCGAGCGAGCCCGACGCGTTCCACATGAAGGTGTGGCCGAACCTTCAGCACGCGCTGGAGGCTCTCACCGACCGCTCGTACACCTTCATCAACTGTGGCGGCGATGATCCGATCAACCAGCGGCGCGAGCAGTGGACGGACGGCGCGAACCTGTTCGCCCTCGCCCCCGGCGTCGTCGTCGGTTACGAGCGCAACCAGGTCACCTACGACGCCCTCCGCGATCACGGCTACCACGTCGTCGAGGCCGAGGCCTTCCTCGCCTACCACGCGGGCAACGCGATAAGCAGCAACCACAAAGTGGCGATCCAGCTCCGCGGGCACGAGCTCTCGCGCGGGCGCGGCGGCCCCCGCTGCATGACGATGCCGATCCTCCGCAGCGAAGCATAACCGATGGCTCTCGCCTCGCTCTTGGACCCGGACCGGCGCTGGATGAAGCAAGCGCTCCGCGAAGCCGAGCGGGCGTTCGGGGAGGGCGAAGTCCCGGTCGGTGCCGTCGTCGTGCGGGAAGGCGTGCTCGTCGGGCGCGGGCGCAACGCCGTCGAACGGCTCGGCGACCCGACGGCGCACGCGGAGATGCTCGCGCTCTCGGCCGCCTGCGAGACCGTCGGCTCCAAAGTCCTCGACGGGTGCACGCTCTACGTCACGCTCGAACCGTGCCCGATGTGCTCGGGCGCGCTCGTCCTCGCCCGGCTCTCGCGCCTCGTCTTCGGCGCGTTCGACGAGAAGTTCGGTGCCGCCTCTACGCTCTACACGATCCCGCAGGACCCGCGACTCAACCATCAGGTCGAGGTCGTCTCCGGGGTAGAAGCGGAGACAGCGGCCGATCTGTTACGCGGCTTCTTCCAGCAACGCCGCCCACTCCGTCCCGGCAACAGGAAGCGCTCGTGAAGCCGAAACTGCCAGCTTTCGCGCGCCGTTCAACGGCCCTATGAATCCTTCTGAAGCACTCCGCACGCGGGACGTCGTCGTCATCGGGGCCGGCCCCATCGGGCTCGCCTGCGCCATCGAGGCCACGCACGCCGGGCTCGACGCGCTCGTGATCGAGAAGGGCGCGCTCATCAACTCCTTCCTTGGCTACCCGACGGGGATGGAGTTCTTCTCGACGCCGGACCTGCTGGAGATCGGCGGTTACCCGCTCATCTCACGCGACTACAAACCGCTCCGCGAAGAAGCGCTCGACTACTACCGCCGCGTGGCGGAGGTCGAGAAGCTGGACGTGCGTCTCTACGAGCGTGTGATCCGCGCCGAAGGCGAGCTGGGCCACTTCACGGTGGTGACGGAGAAGGGCGCGTATCCCTGTCGCTTCGTCGTCGTCGCCACGGGGTTCTACGACGTGCCGAACCTGATGGGTGTGCCGGGCGAAGACCTGCCAAAGGTCACCCACTACTACAAAGAGCCCTACCCGTACAGCGGCCAGAAGGTCGCGGTCATCGGCGCGAAGAACTCGGCAGCGAAGGCGGCACTCGACTGCCTCCGCCACGGCGCGGACGTGACCCTCATCGTGCGCGGCCCCGAGGTCTCGCAGAGCGTGAAATACTGGATCCGCCCCAATCTCGTCAACCGCATCAAGGACGGGCAGATCGAGGCGTATTTCAACACCGCCGTCAAAGAGATCCGCGCGCACTCCCTGCTGATCGAAACAGCGGACGGCGAGCGAGAGATCGAAAACGACTGGGTGCTGGCCCTCACCGGCTACCGCCCGAACTACCCGCTGCTCGAACGGCTCGGCGTGGGCTTCGAAGGCCCCACCCGCCGGCCCGTCCACAACGCGGAGACGCTGGAGACGAACCGGCCGGGGGTCTACCTCGCCGGGACGGTCTGCGGCGGGATGGATACGAGCGAGTGGTTCATCGAGAACGGCCGCGTTCACGCCCGGCAGATCATGGCGCACATCACCGCGCGGGAGCCGGTCGAGGCGTAGCGCCTACGGCAGCGCGTCGAGCACCTGCCGCGCCATCGGCTGGCCGGGGTCGAGCTGGAGCGCCTGCTGCGCGTACCGACGCGCCTCGGCAGCGTTGCCGAGTTGGAAGTAGGCCGCCGCGAGGCCCGCTGCCACGTCGGCGCGTCCCGGCGCGACGGCCGCAGCGCGCGTAAGCACCTCGACGGCCTCGCGGAACGCCCCCTGCTGCAAGTGATACGTCCCGAGGTTGCTGAGGGCATTCGCGTTGTTCGGACCGGCATCCACAGCGCGCTGGAACAGGTCGCCGGCGGCCTCCGTCTCCCCCTGACCCGCCCGTACGATGCCGAGGTTGACGAGGGCGTCCACGTAATCCGGCTGCAGCTCGACGGCCTGCTCCAGATGACGCACGGCCTCGGATGCATCGCCCCCTACGCGCAGCAGAGCCGTGCCGAGGTTGTAGTGCGCCGAAGCCAGCCACGGCTCGTGCTCCACGGCGGCGCGGTACTGACGCTCTGCCTCGTTCAGTCTGCCTTGGGCTTCCAGAAAGCGCCCGTAGTTCACGCGCACGTCCGCGAGCGCAGGCTGAACATCGAGCGCCTCGCGGTAGAGCCGGTCGATCTCCGAGGGTGGTCCGCCTGTCGCCTCGTACGCCTGCGCGAGCGCGTTCAGCCGCTCCGGTACGCCGGGCTTTAGCCGAACTGCCTCCTTGAGCGCAGGGATAGCCTCTTGCACTCGGCCGAGTTGCATGCGGGCGAAGCCGAGCAGGTAGTGCCCCTCGCTGATGTGCGGTGCCTTCGGGAGCGCTTCTTCCAGCCGGGCCACCCCCTTCTCCAACACGTCCGGCCGCGCCTGTTGCCTGCCGTAGACGACGTACGCCATGCCTTCGTACACGTCGCCCTCCGTCTGCTCCACGTCTCGGGGGAAATAGCTCGTGAGCTCGACATCGCCCTCCGTCTCTGTCACCTGAGCCGTCACGCGGTCTTCGGCTCGGACGACGCGGATGTAGTGGTCCGTAAACGACGCGTGCGGCGCGTCCTCCGCCTCGACCTTCGGCATGTGGCAGGCGAAGCAGTTCGCGTCCGGCGCGTGCAGCGTGCGCAACTCCGCTGTCGGCATCTGCTGTTGCAGGGGCCCGGACGCGTGGCATTCCAGACACGTCGCGTTGAAGTAGCTCGGCCCCGCCTCACGGAACCCCTCGTGCGGGTTGTGGCACGTCGTGCAGTTCATCGTACCCGACTCGATGAAGCACCGGCTCTTCTTCATCCGGTCGGCGTGGGAGATAACCCCGATGGCGCCGGGCTGATCTTCGACATCGAGGTCGAACATGGCGAGGTGCGCGGCGAGAGGCTTCGAGGGGCGGTAGCCGAAGGCCTCTTCGCCCTCACGCAGCATTGAGACGGTCCCGTTGAGGTGGCACTGCTGGCACACGTCGAGCTGGGCATCGAGGCTCAGGTGCGCCGGATTGACGATGGTGTAATCGATGGAGTCCGCTGGCTCCGGGTCAGCGAGTCGTGCCTCGACGTGGAGCGCGCCGGGGCCGTGGCATCGCTCGCACCCGATGCCTTCGGCGATGGACGTGTACGCCCCTTCCACGAACGGGACCGGCTCGGAGAACCCGTTGTGGCAGGCCATGCACCGCGTCGGGATCGCGCGGTCGAACCGCCCATTCGAGACTCGGTAGCCGGGGCTGAAGTCCCAGCGCTCGGCCTGGGTATACCACGTCAACGGCAGTTCGTAATAGTGCTCCTCTTCTTCGGTGAGATAGGTCCGCGCCGCCGACCCGCTCCCCACGACGAAGTCCATCCGGCGAACGAGCCGGTGCGTCTTCTGACCCTGCGCATTCTGCCGGTACTCCTCCTGATAGAAGGCGCCGTCCTTCGCGTAGACGGTGTAGTAGAACCCGCTGCCCTCGTGATAAAGCACCACCCCATCGTACTGCTCGACGGCGTTCTGCGGCGTAAGCGGGTAGAGCGACTGCGCCATCCCATGCTGCTGATAGCTCGCGTAGAGATCCTCGTGACACGTCGCGCACGCTGCATCCCCGGCGTAGGCCACACCAGTCGTTGCGTTCTGAAACGGCGACGCATCGCCCTGGACTTCCGCCCTCCCGGTGACGGAATCCGTCGGCGTGCTGCACCCGGCTACGAGCAGTACGAGCAGTACGTGGGCTCCGAAGATCCAGCGCATGGAAGACGAGCAGTTGAGGAATCGCACGAGTGACCGGCCGTCGCACGGGGGGCTAAAAATAAACAACGGGGTGAGCCCGTCAAGGCCCACCCCGTTGCACTAAGTCACCGCATCAACGGCGTTCCAGCTTAGAGCGTGAAGCTCACCGAGAACATGTTGACACCACTGAACACGTCGGAAGGACGGTAAGAGTAGTCCACCGCTAACCCGTTGCCCACCATGTTGAGGTTGACGCCGGCACCGACGTTCCAGACCTCCCACGCCGTCACGTCCGGGTCGGCCGTAAGGTTTAGGCCGCCGCGCACGAAGAAGAGGTTCTGGTACCCCAGTTCCACTCCGGCTGCGTAGTTGTCGAGGTCGTAGGCGTTCGACCGGAAGTTAGTCGACAACGTGGCCGTAAGGTCGCCGGCGAACTGGCGCGTATACGCCGCGCCGAAGTTGAGCAGCGAGGGGAGTTCCGATCCGAGGTCGCGAACTTCGCCTGCGATGTTGTTCGTCCCGGAGGGGCCGTCCTGATTGACACGGGTGTTCAGGCCAAGCCCTCCGAAGTTCATCTGCGGTCCGAAGTTCTTCAAGCTCACCCCGAAGCGCAGCCCGCTCTCCCCGACTACGTAGGTCATGCCGGCATCGAAAGCGATGCCGCTGGAGTTGAGGTTGTCGATCCGTCGGCTCAGCCCTTTTACGGTCAGGCCAGCCGCGATGCGGTCGGTGAACTGGCGGGCTAGAGTGAGACCGAGCACTGTCGCGGAGGCATCATACGTATTGGATGGGTCAAGCTCGGGGTTGAATTCGTCCGTGCGGAAGATGTTACCATAGTCCCACGACGAGACCGTCAACGCGATGTTGTTATTACCGAAGCGTTGCGCGACGCCGAAGTAGTTCACGCCGATGTCGGCGAGGTACTCCACACGGCTGAACAGAGCGTTCGTGCTCGGATTCGTCATGAGCGCGGCAGGGTTGCTTTGGAGGGCCTCCACACCGCTCATATCATTGAGTCCGCTGGTGAGCGAAGAGCTTAGGGACACGGTACGCGGAGTCACCGGTACGAGCAACTCCTCCATCGCCGCCGTCCCTGCTCGGTCGTCTCCTTGGGCGTGGGCGTTTGATGCGTAGAGTACCACCAAGAGAGCGGTCAACACGCTGCAGGTTATGAGTTTGACTCTCATAGTTACATTCCTCCGATTTCGAGTAGGTTGCACCGACACGTGCTTGCTTAAGAGTGCTGGCTTAAAAGACATCGACGTCGATCTGGCGATTGATCACCCCGAATTTCAGGACGCGCTCGCCGATCTGGCTGCTGTCGCTGTTACGAGCCTGCACGTGGATGATGTACATCCCGCTAGCAACCGGTAGGTTGTTGGTGGTAGTGAGGTCCCAGTCAAGCGAACGGCTTTCGTCCGACTTGTTCAGGGTCTTGATTAGCGTGCCTGATACCGTGTAGATGCGGACCGTCACCTGAGGGGGCAGGTTCGTGAAGCGCACACGGCGGTCAGCGTTGCCGGTCTCATAAGCCGAGCGCCCCCGGTATGGGTTCGGCACTATGCCAATCATATCGAGAGCCTCTTCGTTGAACGAGGCATCGGTCAGCAGAGCGAGCGACGAGGTATCGAAGCTGAACTGATCCCCCGCGACGAACCCCTTCGGTACCGTCCGGAAACGGATCGTCGTCCCGGCCGCCGGCGTCGTCCCGTCGCCCGCCAAGTCCGCAATCTCCATCCCAGCCAGCCCACCGATCGGCACCACGAACCGGGGGCTCAACTTCTTGTAGCAGAAGTCGATGTAGTACCTCTGCGTCTGGCACGCAATGACCGCTCCCGAGCTCGACACCGTGGAATCCACTTGCGTGTCACCGTCGTTCTGGGGATCGTACGTCCCCCCGGGTCCGCCGAACCCGTCGGCTGCCGCCTTGAAGAGGGCGTAGCCGTCCGGGCGGTCCGGCATCATCCAGAGCAAGGGGTGCGTGACGCCAAGCGTGAGGGTGTCCTCTCCGACGATGACATCCTGCGTCGCGGAGAGGGCGTTGGCCCAGTCCTGAACAGGCTCGGCGCCATCGGGCGTTCGAAGGATGGGGATCATCCGGATGTCATCGCTCGAATCGTCGGGCGTCCTCCCGATGTTCCACAGCTCGAAGGGGACGCTGGCGAGCTCGTCGGCGGCGGTGCCGGGCGCGGCGTCGGCGTAGACGCCGAGGCAAGCTCCGGTCGAGGCGCACCCCTGAGTGAAGCGCATCTCGAAATCGTCCGGGGCCGCCGCAGGGAGGTTGCCGAGAGCACCGAGCGCGTTGGCGGGGTTGGTCACGACGTAATCGCCGGTGCTGTTGGGGTCGAGCCAGACGGTGTTCCCGCCATAGAACATGCATCCCGGATCAGCGAGTGCGGCGGCAGGACCACAGACCTCCCCGTTCGGGTTGGTCGTCTCGACGATCCCAGCCGCGTTGTTACCGTCCCCATGGCCAGCAAAGTCCGGCGCCCCTCCCTGATCCTCAGGCCGGAGCGTTGCAGAGTTGATGTTGATGAACTGGATGCCGTCGATCACGTACTGGCCGGTAAAGACGGAGACGCCTTGCGTGCTATCCTGAATCGCCTCGGCGTCCTCCACAGAGGTTATCGCAGTGGGCGGGACGTAGACGCCATTGTCGCGGAGCAGATTAGCCCCGTTGAAGATCTCCTGCCCATCACGCGTAACTCTATACGTGATCAACGTCGTGTCTCTCGGGGAGCCAATATTGTCCGGCGCACGCGCAACGTTGACGTCAATGATCTCGACTCCATAGGTCGCGCCTGTCACGCGGGTCGGGTCAACGACGACCGCGGAAGCGACGCCGATCCCTCCTCCTCCGGTGCGATCAGACAAGATGACCTGGCCGATATCGCTCTGCTGCTCCGAGCCACCCTGCACAGCGGTCACTCTCGAAGGCCGGAACGTGATCTGCGTCGGCGAGCTTTCGACGACTCGATCTCGGGGAGCCTCCCGGTTCACGCCGTAGGCGGAGACGCCGAAGTAGTAGTCGGTATAGTTCACGAGGGGGCTCCCCGAGAAGGCATCGGACTGCGGGACGTAGAAGTACTGGAGACCGGAATCACTCCCTCGCGCTGCCACCGTTTCGCGGTCAGCGTCCAAATCGAGATCGAAGGTAATGTTGTTGACACGCGTAATCCCGTTGATCTTGTCATAGGTGGCGACGAGCCGGCGCTGCGTCTGGTCGAATCCGCTCGTGGGGTACTGGTAGATGTTGAAGCCCTCGAACGAGTAGCCCAGCTTCCGGAACTGCCCGAGGTAGTTGCTGCTGCTCTCGGGGTAGCCCCACACGATCACCGCACTGTCGTCGACTTCTCCGGCCTCGAGACAGTTGCCGGAGCCGGGGGCCAGGTCAGGGTTCGTTCTGCTGCAGAGGCGGGGGGCCGGCGGCGGCTCGGGCACCTCGAAGTCCAGGTCGTACGCGGCCTGCGCCGTGATGTCCGCAGCCCGGAGGGCAGAGACCGAACCGAGGTTGCTTCCACCCTGCGCGAACACGATACCGAAGACGATGTCCTGCACATCCCCAGGCTCGATCGTGAACGGTCCTGTGGTGACGATGAGGCGACGGTCACTGGCCGGGTTAGGCCCACCTGAATTGTCGCTGTTCACTTCGCTCCAAAACTCCCCCCTCACAGGGTCGCCGGGGAAGGCGAACTTGGTAACCTCTCCGGGCGTCTGATAGCCGAGACCGAATGCCGTGATCTCCGTGCCGTTCCCCCACAACCCTTTCTGATAGTTGTAGTATTCCTGCCCCGTGGTGGGATCACCCGTGCCGGGAGGCCCACCATTAATGAAATAGGTGAAGCTGGTAAGCCCCAGGGTGTCTCTGATACCGTCACCGTCCTGGTCGTCTACGACGGGTCCTTGGAAGAAGTCATATCCGGCGGCCGGAGGGATGCCATACATTTCGTCTGTACGCCCACCGTTGTAGACGTAGCCGAGGCTGAGGTCGATGTCACTGCCGATGTAATCATCCCCGGCGTCTCCGAGGTCGGGATCGGAAAACACGGAGAGGTAGGCCTCTTCGAGGGGCTGGCTCCCCTTGTATTCGATCGTGTATTTGTAGAAGGTGGTGGTCCCGAGCGCGTTGTCCCGGTCGAAGGCAAAGGCCTGCACGCGAACCTCGACCCCGATGGGGGGCGTGTCCGTCTGGTCGTGGGAGCTCCCCACATCATTCATCACCCACCACAGGCTCTGGTCGCCGATGATGTCCGGGCGGTCTCCGGCCGCGAGATCGTAGCCCCCATCGATGCGGCGCTCCTGTTCGTCACGCTCGTCGATGGCTCCGTCGCCATCATTGTCCAGACCATCGGTGCCTTCATCGATGAGGCCGTCCCCGTCGTCGTCCACTCCGTTGTCGGGAGCTGCCAGAACAGGGGCACCCAACTCGGCCGGCCAGTCCCGCAGATCCGGAAGCTGGTCCAACGAGACGCCCGCTTCGTAGTCCTGAATGTCCTGCCTGCTGACTTTGTAAATGCGGTCGAAGGCGGAGCAGTCGGCGGGGTTCGGGAGGCTCCCGTCGTCGTTGAGCGGGCCGGGCCAGAACTCGAACTGTGCATAGCGGGACCCTGCCGTGCGCAAATTACCGTTTACGAGCCCACCGATCCAGATGCCGGAAGCAAAGATGGGCGAGAGGCCGCTGCTCTGCGGAGCGATGTACTGGGCCTGGGCCGTTTCGCTGTAAAACAGGCTGCCCGTGTTGAAGACGCGCGCCCGAATCTGGTTGACATCGAGATCCTTGGCGGCCGTGCCGAGCGTGCAAGAGCCGGGGCTTATCTGGGCGTAGGTGGCGGGAGCTGTTCCGAGGCAGAGCGCCAGGAACAGGAGCAGGGAGTTGTTGAGCATTCTCATTCGTTTCATCTCCGTTGGAGAGTAGAGGGTAACGATGCACTTGAGCCTCCCTGTGTCTCCAGTTCCGCCTGGAGACACAGGGACCTGAGGCTGCTAGAAGTTGAGCAGGACTCCCAAGCGGACCTGGCGAGGCTGCCCGTAGAAGTAGGCCCCGCCTGAGGTCTGGTTGCCGCCGACGTTCACCGGGCCTTCAGCGAAGGCGAGGTAGTTGAACTCGGCACCCCTCGGGTCAGAGAGGCTGTTCACGAAGCCCGCACCGCCGGGTGTGTTGAGGTAGGCGTCGTAGCCAGCCAGCCCGGTGGCGCGGTAGACCGCCAGCACGTTCTGCGTGTCGAGGAGGTTGAGGACCGTGAGGTAGATCTTCGCCTGCGTCCCGGCGAAGCCGAGATCGAAGCGACGGTCCACCTTCAGATCGAGCCGGAACGACGAGGGGAGGTAGGTCCCGTTGATGATGCCGGCCGCATTCGAGGTAAAGCTCTCTCCGGCGAAGTTACCGGGCGAGACGAGCGGCGTGTAGGGCGTTCCGCTACCGTACTGCGCCAAGAGGTTAACGCCGAAGTTCTCCAGCGGCCGAGCGCCCGCGATCATCGGTCCCTCGCTGTCACCGAGGCGATAGTCGACAGAGCCGTTGATGGTGTGCCGCTGGTCGAAGTCGGCGGCGCTGATGAAGTTCGGGAAGAACGTGCCTCGCCACACGATGTTGGCCGTCGCCGTGGCGTCGGAGCCGGTGCCCTGCGCGAAGGAGAGCGTGTAGTTCAGGTTAAGCGCCAGGTTCGCTGTCCGCCGAAGGTCGAACCCGAACTCGGCACCCTTTGTCGTCGTGAAGTCGCGGTTGAGGTACGTCCCGTAGGCCGGGAAGCCACCGTTGAGGGGGAAGTTGCTGATCTTGTTCTCCTGCGTCCGGTAGAAGCCGGAGATGGTGACCGCCGCCCGCTCGCCGACGCGCTGCCGGAAGCCGAGCTCGTACTGCGTCGTCTGCTCTGGTTTCAGTCCGGGGTTCGCCGTGCGCGAGCTCTGTGGCCCCAGCTCTTCAAAGGTGCGGAACGGGGCGTAGGCTCGCTCAGTCGGCCGCTGGCTCGTCACGTTGTAGCTGGCGAAGAAGAGCGCGCGGTCTGTCACCGGGAAGCTCACACCGACGCGCGGCATGAAGGTGACCTGGGGCGTGTAGTCCTCGAAGCCTGCCGAGCGGGGGAGCTCATTCCCCTCGGCATCCGTCGCCCTACGTACCTGCCCCTGGAGCTGGTCCGTGATCCTCGTCTGCCGCGCCTGAGAGCCGGAGGCGTCGTAGAAGTTGCCGTCGAGGTCCCGGTAGCCGACGATGTTGTTGCCCTCGCCGTTGTTGTCGTAGTAGACGGCGTAGTCGCTGCCGATGCCGGCCGGGACTCCGTCGATCCCACCGGCGCGCACGATCGCTACCGGGGAGTAGACATCAAACAGTTGCAGCGTGTTGTTGTCGAAGACATCGACACGGACCCCGAGGTTGATGACGAGGTCACGGTACTCGATTTTGTCTTGGATGTAGCCGGCGTAGTAGATCGGCTCGTAGGGCGCGATGCCAGGGTTCAACGGCGTCCCCGTCGAGTCACGGGCGAAGAAGGCGTCGATATCCTGGTCATCGGTCTCCCCCAGCCCGCGGAAGTCGTAGCCGTAGTAGAACACGCGGGGATCGAAGGCCGTGTACGACAGGTCTTCGTACCGCGTGACCCCCGGATCTCCGGCGGGGAGCTGCTCCGGGTTGTTGTCGTTGTAGAACCTCGAGAGGCCATTGCCGGAGAGCGAGTAGAACCGCTGCTGCTCCTGTTGGAACTCGCCGCCGAACTCAAGCTGGTGCAGCCCTACCTGTGCCGTCGCGCTACCCGAGAAGCGCAGCGACGTGTTGTGCCCCTGCTGATACAGGTTGCGGGTCCCCTCCACCGGCGAGCCGGGCAGGTTGAACGTGATCCCCGACACCGCCGAGCTCGTCAGCGCAATGCCGTCGCTCGTGTAGTCGCGGACGTAGTTCTGGCCGACGTTCCGGAAGTACCGTTGGGTGAGAGCGAGGGCCTCGTTGTTCACGTCGCCGTAGAAGAGCGCGTCGCGGACGTCGTCGGAGAAGCCCTCGGGATACTGGACGTACTGCCAGTCCTGGTACTCGCCCTGAATCTGATAGAACGCTCCGCCGGTGAGCCGCTGCCGGAACGTCCCGTAGAGCCGCCAGCTGTCGCGCTGGTCGTTGTAGAACGCATCGCGGTTGTAGAGCGAGTTGCTGAAGCCGGTGGCTGCCCCGCGCTCCTCGCGGTCCCGGCTCTCGTACCCACCGCCGATGCGGAGGCTGAGCGCCGAACTGATATCGAAGGTGGTGTTGCCGTTGAAGGTCAGTTCGCGGAGCGGATCGTCCTTGCCGCGCGCGAGCTCGAAACGATCCGCCGTATAGGTGTCTGGCGCGCTAATCGGGATGATGCGGCCGTTGCTGTCGAGGACGGGGGCATACCCGCCGGGGATGTCGCCCGCAATCATGTTGCGTAGATCCTCCTGCGAGAAGTCTCCGCCAGCGGCGAGCGAGTCCGCCGCCACCTGCCACGGGAAGTTCAGGTACGTGAAGTCGCCCAGCTCCACGCCGTCTCCGCAGAGCGACGGGTTCAAGCACTCGAGCTGGAGCACCTGGGGGTTCGCGACGAGGTTCGCGTAGGCATCGTCGGTGAGGCGGTACGTATCGGTCCCGTAGGGATTGCTGTCCGCAATCCAGGACCCCTGCCCCGAGAGGAAGAAGCTGGCGCGGTTGGCGATGATCGGCCCGCCGATCGAGAGGGAGCCAATGTTATAACCGTAGGCGTCGAGGACCTCCGAGGTGATGGCCTCGGCGGAACCGAAGAAGTTGGCTCCACCGGACTTCGTCGTGATCGAGATCACGCCGCTCTGCACGTCGCCGTAGCGGGCGGGAATCGTCCCGATCAGGATCTCCTGTTCGGCGATGGCCTGCTGGTTGACGCCTACGAGGGCGTCGGTCGACACCTTCACGCCGTCCACGTAGTAGGCGACCTCCTCGTTGCGACCGCCGCGAATGAAGAGGTCATCGCTGGAGCCGTTGTTGACGACACCGCCCTGGATGGCAGCGACGTTTGCCACGCCGCGGATCGGAAGGTTCTCGATGTCCTCACCAGACACCACCCTCGGAACGCCGATGGCATCCTTCTGGATGATCGGACGCTCGTAGGTGATCTCGATCGCGCCGAGGCTG
This sequence comes from Rhodothermales bacterium, assembly GCA_038232935.1. GTDB lineage: Bacteria > Bacteroidota > Rhodothermia > Rhodothermales > JANQRZ01 > JBBSMX01. Next base: position 20,065 of record JBBSMX010000037.1, read on the forward strand.
ATGTCGCTACCAAGCTCGAAGTTCTGCTCGGTCGTATAGCCTGTCGAGATCTGGACACCCGTGATCGTCTGGGAGTCATAGCCGACAAACGAGGCGGTGATGTCGTAGGTACCGACCGGGACGCCGATGACGAAGTAGCTGCCGTCGATGTCCGTGGCGGCACCGAGCTGCGTGCCGCTGAGGATGACGTTGGCACCCGGCAGCGGGTCCCCAAGGTCATCGACGACGCGACCCGAGAGCTTGCCGGTGTTCTGCGCTACGGCTACCAGCGGCGTCGCCAGCAGCAGCAGGAGCGAGAGTGTACCCAGGTTGCGAAGCATATGCTACCTCCTCCGAAATGGTAGTGCTGTGTTGAGATTGAACGGGGCTATGAAGCCCGCCGCTCAAGTTGGATTGGGATTGCGTTGGGGCTACCGCCAGCAACCTTGGTTGCGAGTAGCTAGATGCAACCGGACTGGTTGCACGTGCGGAACCCCTTGCAGGCGACGACTCCCACCAAGGCCCGTAGCGGGTCCGAAGTGACGAGGGCGACAAGCCTCTCGCTTTCTGCCCGCCGGTGTAGCCGGGCATGTGGGATAGTAGAGGAGTCGTAGCAACGACAATAGGTGGGTTCCCCGATTGGGCAGTTCGATCTGGCGGGTCTTAATCGTTCCGTAATGCGGTTGCGAATATAGGCGGGGGTTCTAGAAGTTGTCAAGGCATTCGCAGTGCCCCCTCCTCTTGCTGCATACGAAATGGGGTGTAGCCCCCGTTATCGATGGATGGTCTTCTCTTTTTACCCGGCAACCGCGCTGCCCTATACTGAAGATGGCTACAGGGTTAGACGAAGACCGAGGCGGGCACGACACGGACCGCCGTAAAAAAAGAGCCCTCCTGTACTCTGGTTGCCCCCAATATTAACCGGGCCGCCGACGTAAGCAAGGTAATTAAACATCCCTGACTTCCGGTCCGGCTGATTGTCGAGGTACGCCTCCCTTCCTGGAATGCTTAGCCGTCTCCATCCGTCTTCCCCGCCGCACGGCACGGTACACGAGCAGTACGTTCTGCGTGTTGAGTCCGTTTTCGCCCCATACGAAACACGTCGAGCGCGCCGGAGACCACCCAATACTCCTTCTCAAGGTGGAAGTCAAGCTAAGGGTATCCATGGCCGTCTTGCCTCGCTGATACTGCCAGTCGCCTCGCCGTGAAGGAGTCGGTCACGCTGAAGTTGGACCTGGGCAGCGCCATGTTGGGACGCCCACTCTGGAGAGAGAAAACGGCGCTGATCCCTAACCCGCCTATGAAGGAAGCTCCGTAGATTTGCAGCCCTCCTCCTTCTGCGGCTCGGTAGTCCGCAGCGTGTCGCACGTCGAGCTCCGTCGGGGCTGCTGGGTCCTCGAAGAATCCTTTGCGAAACACGACGCGGGTAAGCTCCGACCCTCTGCTCGCGAACGAAAGCGCGTAGCTCCTACGTAGCGCAAAGCCCCGCGTCCGTACTCATGCCATTGAAATAACCGCCCACATCCTCATCACCGGGATACGAGCGGTATAGGAGCGCGTCTTCTTCCAGGTTACGTCGGAAGCCCGGCAGCAGCGCCGCGTGTCCAACACGGAGAGGCCGAGCGAGTCCGTGCGGGTGGAGTCAGAGGCAGGTTGTGCCGCGAGTGGCGTCGTGAGGGTGACGAAGAGAAGAACGATCGGAGGCGCAGCGGCATCGAAAAGAGAGCCGATAGCTAAAAGCGTGCGGAATTTATCTCCGCCGCCGTCGGCCTCCAACTCCCTCACAGCCTCTTCCTCGCAACGGAGACGCCCCCTTGCGCGGACGCGAACGTGTAACCGTCTTCACTCAATATATAAGGTATCGTACGGGCCGTTTTTCCTGTACGTACCGACCTAGCCGACTCCGGTGAGCAGGTCCACCCACGTCCAGATCTCGTCGGCACCCTCTTTCTTCTCGGCCGAAGTGAGCACGACGGGCAGGTCGAGGCCCATGCCTTTGAGCCGACGCTTGAGTTCGGCGACACGGCTGCGCTGCTGGTTCTTGCCCAGCTTGTCTGCTTTCGTGAGCAGGATGACGTACGGCACTGGCCCGCCGCGCAGGAGCTCGAGAAGCTCTTCGTCCAGCTTAGTTGGCGGGTGGCGGCTGTCGATGAGGTGGAACACCACGCCGAGCGGTTCGCGCTCGGTGACGTAGCGGCCGATGAGCTGCATCCACTTCTCCCGCTGCGTCTTCGACACCTTCGCGTACCCGAAGCCGGGCAAGTCGACGAGGTAGAACCCGCCTTGCCCCTGCTGATCGGCGTTGGTGAGGTAGAAGTTGAGCGTAGTCGTCTTGCCCGGCGTGTTGCTCGTCCGCGCGAGCGCCTTGCGCCCGATGAGGTAGTTCAGCAGCGAGCTCTTCCCCACGTTCGAGCGGCCGACGAAGGCAAGCTCCGTCCGCCCGTCCTCCGGCAGTGCCGCCCACGAGCCAGCGGCCCGCACGAACTCGACGTTGTGGATTTTCATGCTTTACGTGTGGAGGTATGGACGTGTGGGAGTATGGACGTGAAGCGGGGACACGTCCATACCTCCATACTTCCACACTTTTTAAGCCACCTGCTCGAAGTGGGCCTTCACGGTCTGCCCGATCTCGGCGGGGTTCAGGACGACGGTGATGCCAGCCTCGCGCATCGCGTCGAGCTTAGCGTCGGCGGTGCCTTTGCCGCCGGATACGATAGCCCCGGCGTGGCCCATGCGGCGTCCGGGCGGCGCGGTGCGGCCCGCGATGAAGCCGAAGACCGGCTTCGTCATGTGCTCCTTCACGTACGCCGCGCCCTCCTCCTCCGCCGAGCCGCCGATCTCACCGATCATCACGACGGCCTCGGTCGCATCGTCGGCCTCGAAGAGCCGGAGGGCGTCAATGAACTGCGTCCCGACAATCGGGTCGCCGCCGATCCCCACGGCCGTCGTCTGCCCGAGTCCCTGCCGCGTGAGCTGGTCCACGGCTTCATACGTGAGCGTGCCCGAACGCGAGATCACGCCGATCGGACCCTCGGAGAAGATCATCGTCGGCATGATGCCGACTTTGCACTGGCCGGGGGTGAGGACGCCGGGGCAGTTCGGGCCGATGAGGCGGACGCCCTGCTTCTGCACGTAGGCGTAGGCCGGGATCATGTCGGCGACGGGAATTCCCTCAGTGATGCAGATGATCACTTCGACGCCGGCCTCGGCGGCCTCGATGATGGCCCCACCCGCGAACGGCGGCGGGACGAAGATGCACGAGGTGTTCGCCCCCGCCTCCTCCACCGCCTCGCGGACGGAGTCGTAAACCGGCCGGTCGAGGTGGCGCTGGCCGCCTCTGCCGGGCACGACGCCCGCGACCACGTTCGTGCCGTACTCGATCATCTGCTCGGCGTGGAAGGAGCCTTCTTTGCCGGTGAGGCCCTGCACGACGAGCCGGGTATTGGTGTCAACGAGGATGCTCATGGGAATCGGGGGTCGGAGAACCGGGGGATCGGGAGAGGGGCAAGGTAGAAAGGCGCGCGGTACCGAGTTTTGGGTTCTGAATAAAGAACTCGGTACGGAGGAGTGCTCCACTGGACGGCGCTCTCTCTTCCCCGGTTGATCCCCAGGGCTTTAAATAACCGTAGGGGCGACGCACGCGTCGCCCCTACGGGATACAGGGAGTGAAACGGAGCTAGCGCGCGTCGGACCCTTCGATGTCGGGCTTGACGGTGCGGGCCTCGGCATCGAGCGCGGTCGCACGCTGCGCGGGCGAGTCCTGGCGCGGCTCGGGCGTGCCGACGGCAGGCTGGCGCGGGGCCTGAATGTTACGGCGCGGCTCGTCCTCTATCGTCAGCTCGCGCTTGATATCGGAGGTCGCGTCTTTGAATTCGCGGATACCCTTGCCCATCCCGCGCGCGATCTCAGGGATACGCTTCGCGCCGAAGACGAGGAGGATCACGAGGAAAATGATCAGAAGCTCAGGGACGCCGAGGGAGCCCATGATAGAAACCTTTGCGGCAAGTGGAAAAAGCGGGAGGTCACAAGCTACCCTCCTCCCGGTCAAGGGGCCATACGAGCGAGTTGAAGCGTTACCGAAACGAAGTGTTCCGACGGCTCGCCTCCGGCGTCGTGCGGGCGTGTCAAAAGCAGGCGTGCCTGGCCGGAACCCGGCACGTGCCTTCGTGCTTGGCCTCCGCGCCGTATTTTGAGACGAAAACTTCCGCCCATGCCCGACCTCTCCCGCGAGGACATCCTCGCCTGGCCCAAGGCCGAACTCCACTGCCACCTCGACGGCTCCCTCCGCCTCGCGACGATGCTCGACCTGGCGGCGCAGCAGGACAAGCTGCCCCTCCTCCCCGCCACCGACGAAGACAGCCTGCGCACGATGCTGCGCGAGATCGACGACGCCGAAACGCTGGAGGAGTACCTCGCGTGGTTCGGCTACACGATCCCGCTCATGCAATCCGCAGAGGCCCTCCACCGGATCGCGTACGAGCTAGCCGAGGACAACGCGCGGGAGAACGTCCGCTACCTCGAAGTCCGCTACGGCCCCGTCCTCCACACCGAAGAGGGCCTCACGCTCGATCAAGTCAACGACGCCGTGCTGGCGGGCCTGCGCGACGCCGAGCGCGATTTCGGCATTCGAACCGGGCTCATCGTCTGTGGCCTCCGCGACCGCTTCGAGAGCGCCTCGCTCGCACAGGCCGAGCTGGCCTCGCGCTACCGCGGGCGCGGCGTCGTCGCGTTCGACCTCGCGGGAGGCGAGGCGGGCAACCCGTCGGAGATGCACGGGGCCGCGTTTTACCATGCCCGCAAGCACCTCCTCGCCATCACCCTCCACGCGGGCGAGTCGTTCGGCCCGGCCTCCATCCGGCAGGCCCTCTTCAAGTGCGGGGCGCACCGGATCGGCCACGGCGTCACGCTCCGGCAGGACCCCGACCTCATGACGTACGTGATCGACCACCAGATCCCGCTGGAGATGTGCCCCACGAGTAACGTGCAGACCCACGTCGTCACGGGCTACGAGACGCACCCCATCCGCGAGTACGTCGAGGCCGGCGTGGCCGTTACCGTCAACACGGACAACCGGCTCTTCAGCCACACGACGGTGACCGACGAGCTCCTGCTCGTCCACGAGCGGTGCGGCGTGAGCGCCGAGGATCTCCGCGAGATCGTGCTCAACGGCTTCCGCCACGCCTTCCTGCCCTGGGAGGACAAGCAGGCGCTCATCGCCGAGGTCGCCGAAGCCCTCGCCGTGCCGGCCGCGTGACGCAGGAGCTCTTTCCCATTCCGGGGTGGGGGGCAACAAGAGGAGGTTTGATTCGAGTTAGCACGGCTTAAGGGGGACGGAATCACCGCCGACACTAGGCGTGCGGGCCTCATCTTGCGGTTGGGCCTCGCAGCGATACCTCCTCTGAAACGGGTCGCAGCCAGAACCCGTCCGTCTGACTCGCGCGCATCGCCCTCGCCATGGCCTTTTCCCTGAAAGTCACACACAAGCTCTCCCTGAGCTTTCTGCTCATTGCCCTACTCGTCGGAGGCCTCGGCTACCTCGCGCTCGTCACGGGCGGATGGATTGAGCGCAGCACCGACGATCTCGACGCCGTCACGCTCGAGGAGGTAGCGGTGGCGAACGGCATGGCTCGCGCCGCGCAGGCGACGCAGACCTCCATGCAGCAGATCGTAGCCGTAGCGGGGGATGAAGAAACCGCCGCGGCGGAGACGGCACGCGAAACGCTCACCGGCCAGCTCGCCGTGTTCGAGCGCCACCTCGGCGAAAGCCTCGCGGGCAACTCCGGCTCCAACGAGCTCCAGGCGATCCGACAGGCGTTCGGAACCTACACCGACATGACGACGCGCTTCGCCGAGCTGAGCCAGTCGGCCCCGGCCGAGGCCGCCATCATGCTCGCCAACGAGGTCGAGCCGTTCTACCTCGAAACCCTCGCGCCCCTCCTGGAGAAGCGCATCGCGGGGGCGGAGGCCGAGCTAGGCGAGCGCGCGGCGCGCGTCAGCGCGGCGGCGCAGTGGGTGGGGCGGATTGGGCTCGGTGCCGCCGTGCTCGTGTTTCTGATCGTCGTCGCCCTCGGCTTCTTCCTGATCCGCTTCATCGCCGGCTCCCTCCGCGCCCTCACCGATGCCGCCCACGCCATCGGCGAGGGCCGCCTCGACGACCGCGTCGAGATCGACTCGACCGACGAGATCGGCTTATTGGGCCAGGCCATCAACGAGATGATCGACCAGCTCTCCAGCACGACCGTCTCGAAGAGCTACGTCGAAAACATCGTCCAGTCGATGGCCGACCCGCTCGTGGTCGTCGACCCGAACGTCAAGATCGCCATGGTCAACCAGGCGGCGCTAGACCTCCTCGGCTACGAACGCGAGGAGCTGCTCGGCAAGCCGGTCATGACCATCTTCGCACACACCGGCCGCAACCGCGGCGCGGCCATCAAGCAGACGATCGAGCAGGCGCTCGCCGGCAACGTCGAGACCAGCTTCAAGGTGCGGACGGACGGCGAGATCCCGGTCTCGCTCTCCAGCGCCCTCGTCCGTTCCGGAAACGAGGTGCAGGGCTTGGTGATCGTGGCGAAGGACATCACGACTCAGAAACAGTTCGAGACTGAGCTGATCGAGGCGAAGGATAAGGCCGAGCAGATGGTTCACCTCCGCGACGCCTTCCTCGCCAACATGAGCCACGAGATCCGCACGCCGCTCACGGGCATCCTCGGCTCGGCGCAGGTGCTGGCCGAGGGGCTCGAAGGGGACCACCGCAACCTCGCCAAGATCATCGAGGACGCCGGCACCCGCCTGCTCGACACAATCAACTCCGTCCTCGAGATGGCGCGGATCGAGGCCGGCGAGGTGCAGCCTGAGGTGGAGGTGCTGAATCTGGTGGACGAGGCCGAGGCGTCGGCGCGCGTGCTCCAACCCGTCGCCGACAAGCGGTGCCTGCTCCTCCGCGTCCAGCCCCCGGCCGAGGCCGTCTACGCCCAGATCGACCGGAGCTGCCTCCACCGCATCCTGAACAACCTCATCGGCAACGCCGTCAAGTTCACCCGCGAGGGCGCGGTCTCCGTCGAGATCGAAGCCAACAAGGACGACGCCGTCATCACCGTCCGCGATACCGGGGTCGGCATCTCGAAGCAGTTCCTCCCTCACCTCTTCGACGACTTCAAGCAGGAGTCCACGGGCTTCAAGCGCAGTCACGAGGGCAGCGGGCTGGGCCTCGCCATCACCAAGAAGCTCGTCGAGATGATGGGCGGAAAGATCTCCGTCGAGAGCATTAAGGGCATCGGTAGCGCGTTCTCCGTCACCTTCCCCCGCGTCCCCATCGAGCAGGTGCCCGACGCCCTCCCGCAGAGCGCCGCGCCGAGCAAGCAGGCCGCGAAGAAGCCGTCCGCGGCGCGCTACCCGTGGGAGTCTGAGGAGTCCCTCGCCCCCGAGGAGCCGACGTTCGTGCCGCCGCCGCCGCCCGAGGAGCGCCCGCGCCGCGACATCCTGCTGATCGAGGACAACGCGCAGAACGCGTACATGGCGCAGTTCATGCTCCAGGGCTACGAGTCCGACATCGCCACGAGCCCGGAAGAAGCCATCGAGCAGGTGCGCTACAACCAGTACCGCATTCTCCTCGTGGACATCAACCTCGGTGCCGACCGCTCCGGCATCGACCTCCTCCACGAGATCCGGGGGATCGAGGGCTACGAGCTCGTGCCCGCCGTCGCCGTGACGGCCTACGCCCTCCCCGGCGACGAAGACCGGTTCCTGAACGAGGGATTCGACGACTACGTCGCCAAGCCCTTCCGGAAGGAGACCCTTTTGGAGTCCGTCGAGAAGGCGCTCACAGCCGCTGAGACACAGGACGACGGGCCCAACCTGGAGTCGATTCTGGATGGTAGCTTTGACGACCCCGACACGCAGCTCTTCGAAGAGACCGCCCCCCACCTTGACTTCCGCCCCGACACCACCCTCGGACCTGCCCCCGTCGCCGCAGAGCCGCACGATCCCCCCGGCGATGGGACTGGCCGGCCGCATCCGGTTACCGGCTGACAAGTCCGTCGCCCATCGCGCCGCGCTCCTCGCCGCACTCGCCGACGGCGACTCGGAGATCGTAGGGTTCTCCGACGCTGCCGATCCCCAATCCACGCTCGCGTGCCTGCGCGCCCTCGGCGTGGAGATCACGGCCGGAGCCGGCAGCATCGTCGTCCATGGGCGCGGCGGAGACTTCGCTGCCCCTTCCGCCCCGCTCGACTGTGGCAACTCCGGCACGACGATGCGGCTCCTCACCGGACTCCTCGTCGGCCGGCCGTTCGACTCCATCCTCACCGGCGACGCCTCGCTCCGCCGCCGTCCGATGGCCCGCATCGCCGATCCGCTCCGGCACATGGGCGCGGAGATTGACCTGACGGACGGGCACGCACCCATCCGGATCACCGGCCGCGCCCTCCGAGGGATCGAGTACGAACTGCCCGTCGCGTCGGCGCAGGTGAAAAGCTGCGTCCTCCTGGCCGGCCTCTTCGCCGACGGCACGACGACCGTCATCGAGCCGATCCCCTCGCGCGACCACACGGAACGGATGCTCGGACTCGACGTGATGCACCTCGGCGGCCTCCGCTACATCACGGTCGAGGGAGGGCATACGGTGCCGCCGGTGCCGTGGATCGTACCGCGCGACTTCTCGGCGGCGGCATTCTTCCTCGTCGCTGGAGCGGTCGCGGAGAACAGTCACATCGAGATGAAGAGCGTCGGGCTGAACCCGTCGCGGAGCGCCTTCCTCGACGTGCTGCGCGCGATGGGCGCGGACGTCACCATCCGCAACGAACGCACGCGCCACCGCGAGCCCCTTGCCGACCTCACCGTGCAGAACGAAGGCGGCCGGCTCCACGGCGTGAGCGTCGGCGGCGACCTCATCCCGAATCTGATCGACGAGATCCCCGCGCTCGCCGTCGCCGCCGCGTTCGCCGAGGGCCGCACCGAGATCCGCGACGCCGCCGAGCTGCGGGTGAAGGAGACGGACCGCCTCGCCGCGACGGCCGCCTTTCTCACCGCGATGGGCGCAGACGTGACGGAGTTGGAGGATGGCCTCGTGATCGAAGGCGGTCGCCCGCTCCACGGCGCAACGGTCGAGAGCGAGGGGGACCACCGCATCGCAATGGCTGCCGCCGTCGCCGCCCTCTCCGCTACCGGCGAGACGACGGTCCGCGACGCCGGCTGTGTGGCCGTCTCGTTCCCGGGCTTCTGGGACGAACTGGACCGGCTGACCGGGGCAGCCGATTTGACGTAGGGGCGGGTTTGAAACCCGCCCCTACTCCCGTTCACCGGATGTGCCTGGAATCCAGAGGTGGCGGTCCAGGTCCACCTCACCCTCGTCGTCGAAGGCCACGCCCTCGCTGCGGAGGCGCTCCTCCATCACCGTCGGTGTCTCGAAATGGAGGCGGCCGGTGAGCGCGCCGCGCCGGTTCACGACGCGGTGGCACGGCAGGTCGGAGCCGGCGGCGGCTTGCATCGCCCACCCTACGACGCGCGCCGAGCGCTTTGCCCCGAGATGCTCGGCGATGTGGCCGTACGTCGTGACCCGGCCGACGGGGATCTCGGCCACCACGTCCCACACACGCTGGAAGAAATCGCTACGGTCCTGTGCCATGACGATGAGATTTAGGGCAATAAACTAGCAGGCCACACCTGAGCGTTCCAGCACTGCCGTCATCAACCGCGCGGACCTGGATGACGCGCGTCGCCTTGGGTTCGAGCAGAGCGGGGATCCACCCGATTGGGCTCAGCGCACGTTGCGCTACTGATCACCGAGGATCACGGGCAGCCCGTCACTGCCGCCGATGATGACGATTTTGGCGTTGTTGGACGCGGCGAGCTCGCGCGTGGCCTGGATGCCCTGGAATTTCAGGAACGCCGGCGTCAGGCTCTGCGCGATGATCTGCGCCCGGTCCGCGTCGCCGCTGGCCTCTACGCGCTTGCGCTCGGCCTCCTGCTCGGCGCGCTGGATCGAGAGCCGCGCCTGCTCGACGCGCTGCTGCTCCTCGAGCTTGTTCTCGATGGCCCCGCGGATCTGCTCCGGCAGCTCGATGTCGCGGATGAGCACGGCGTCGAGCTCGATGAACCCCCGCTCGACGGCCGCCGACAGGCGCTCCTCGATCTGCTCCTGCAGCTCGGCCCGCCGCGTCGAGTACAGCTCCTCCGGCGTGAACTGCCCGACGACTTCACGCGCCACGCTCCGCAGTTCGGGCTGGACGAGCCGGTCGTAGTACTCCTTCCCGTACGTCGTGTGGAGCTGGGGGAGCTTGTCCGCCACGGGCCGGTAGCGCACCGAGAGGTCCATCCCGATGGTGAGCCCGTTCGAGGCGAGGACTTCGATCTCCTCATCAGTATTGTTGACGCGCACGTCGTAGTCGATGAGGTACTCCCACGGCATGAACAGGTGGAAGCCCTCGCCGTAGGTATCGCTGAGGTCGGTGCCGCTGAAGTAGCTGTACTTCACGCCCTGCTCGCCCGCGCCGATGGACTTCGTCATACAGCCGGCGGCGATGAGCAACAGGAGCAGGATGCCGGCGAAGATGATGCCGAAGCGCCCGGCTGCGCGGGTCAGGTTGGGATACGAGTTCGCCATAGGTCTGGAACGGGAAGCTGGTGAGGGAGCCGTAGGATACGAGCAACGAGCGGTCGGAGATGCGTCGTATGCCGCCGCCGGTTTGACTATTGTGCGTAATCTTCCGCGCCGACGAACTGCCGCCCCCACCGTCGGTATCACCCGCCCTCGCTCATCCACCCCGTCTCCCGTGCCCCTCGATACCGTCGACGCCTCC
>JBBSMX010000038.1:0-30830 GCA_038232935.1 Rhodothermales bacterium
AAGGTTCGGACCGTCCACGGTCCGGTGGCCGTGGTCGCGGTGATGCGAAAGCTGTTGCACGCGATCTACGGGATGCTCAAGCACGACGCCGACTTCGACGGCTCGAAGTGCTTCCAGAAAATGCCCGTCGGGGCTTGACTTAACGGCTCGGTTTTCGTCCCCACGTATTATGCCGACTCATTTCGCCTAACTTGATAACATGTAGCTAGTATTTTCTCTACAGAAAAATGAACGAAGATAAAAAGTACCATATCGCGCTATCGTTTGCGGGCGAGGATAGGCAATACGTCAGGCAAGTCGCCTCGGGACTCACAAAAAGAGGTGTGCAAGTTTTTTATGATGAGTACGAACAGGCGAGCTTGTGGGGAAAGAATCTGTACGAACACTTGAATGATGTATACGAAAAAAGGGCACGTTTTACAGTTATTTTTATCTCATCGCACTATGCAAAAAAGCTGTGGACGAGCCATGAACGTCAGAGTGCCCAAGCTCGTGCGTTTAATGAAAGCCAGGAATATATTCTTCCTGCTCGATTTGACGACACGAAGGTTCCTGGTATGTTGGGGACTACAGGTTACATTGACCTACGTTCAACGGACTCGCAGGAGTTGGTTTCTCTTATCTGCGAAAAGCTCACGGCATCAGGAGTTGAACTACCTGATCCGTCGAGTGCAGCTGTGAAAACTATTCGCGCATTTGCCAGAGGTGAGAAGGAACTGTTCAGGAGCTTGGATCACCCTAAGGCAAAAGATATCGACCTTAGCATCGAATATCCGCGTAGTTGGCGCGCTTCGGAGGCAGTTCGTCCCAATGTGGTATCAAAGATATTCAGCGAGGAAGGGCTTGGCTTTGAAGCAGCAATGATTCTCGTCAAGAACCTTTCGATTGAGGAAACAGAGGTAACCGAAATCGATATTGCGGAGGCTTTTAGTCCTGAAGCACTCACTGTTTCGATACCTGAAGGTGCCGTGTATATCGACGGGGAGCGTACTGAGGTGGACGGTCTGCCGGGAGCGGTAAGTAGATATTTGATTATTAAAGAACGTGTCGGGTTAAAATTGCGAATGATTACATTGCAATATATATTTTATTTTGAGCATAAATTTATTTTCATACAATTTAGTGTGGCAGGTCCGGCCACACAATCAGAGCATCTACTACTTGAAAGGTATGATTCTTTTCAGCCTCTGTTTATTATGATGGCCAACAGCATAGTGCTGCACAATAGATGGAAATAATTGAAAGGCTGCATAAAACCGCATTCAAAGGGGTCTATGCGGGTAGATTTTATCGCCTGTGAACGCATTGTGAATGGTCACTAAAATTCGCCATTAAGCCGTCGGTACTCACGATGGCGATGGCACGGGCGCGGCGTCGGCGGCGGGCTCGCGGAACTGGAGGTTGGCGAGGCGGCGGTAGAGGCCGTCCCGCGCCATCAGCTCGGCGTGCGTGCCGTCCTCCACGATGCGGCCGTCGTCGAGCACGAGGATGCGGTCGGCGTTGCGGACGGTGGAGAGGCGGTGGGCGATGACGAACGCGGTGCGCCCTTCGAGCAGCCGGTCGAGCGCCTCCTGCACGAGTACCTCGCTCTCGGAGTCGAGCGCGCTCGTGGCCTCGTCGAGGAGCAGGATGCGCGGGTCTTTGAGCAGGGCGCGGGCAATCGCGACGCGCTGGCGCTGGCCGCCGGAGAGCTTCACCCCGCGTTCGCCGACTTCCGTCGCGAAGCCGTCCGGGAGCGCCTCGATGAACCCGGCGGCGTTCGCGGCCTCGGCGGCGGCGCGGACCTCGTCGTCCGTGGCGTCGAGCCGGCCGTAGCGGATGTTCTCGGCAATCGAGGCGCCGAAGAGCTGGATCTCCTGCGAGACGAGCCCGATCTGTTCACGGACCGAGAGCGTCTGCACGTCGCGCAGGTCGTACCCGTCGAGCAGGATGCGGCCGGTGTCGGGGTCGTAGAAGCGCGGGAGGAGGTTCAGCAGCGTCGTCTTTCCCGCGCCGCTCGGCCCCACGAGGGCGACGGTCTGGCCGGGCTCGACCTCGAACGATACGTCGTGGAGGATGGGCCGGTCGGGCTCGTACGAGAAGGTGACGTCGTCGAAGCGCACGCGGCCCCGGAGGGAGGGCAGGGGCGAGGCGTCCGGCGCATCGTGGATCTCCGGCTCCGTATCGATGATCTCGAAGACGCGCTCCGACGCCCCGGCCGCCGAACTGTACGACGTGTAGAGGCGCGAGAGTACGCCGACGCTCTGCGCGATCGAGAAGGCGTAGAAAATGAACGCCACGAGGTCGCCCGCCGTGAGCCGCCCGGCCAGCACCTCGACACCGCCGTACCAGAAGATCGCGACGAGCACGCTGAAGAACAGGAGCCCGACAATAGACCAGAACGCGGAGTTGATGAGCGCCTGCCGCCGCGACGTGCCGAAGAGCTCCTCGACGGCGTCGCCGTAGCGGCCGGTCTCGTAGTCCTCCCGCGCGAACGCCTTCACCACGCGCACGCCCGCGAGCGCTTCCTCGGCAATCGCCGTCGTCTCGGCCAGCCGGTCCTGAATCGTCCGGGCGTAGCGCCGGACGATGGCCCCGAAGTAGCGCGAGAGCAGCATCACCACGGGCACCGTCGCGAACACGACGAGCGAGAGCCGCCAGTTCAGCACCAGCATCAGCACCACGGAGCCGACGAGCGTCAGCGAATGCGAGACGAGCTGGCTGAGGTCGTTCGTTGCCGCCGAGCGGAGGCTGCCGACGTCGTTCGTCAGCCGCGACGTGATCTCGCCGATCCGGCTGCCGGTGTAGAACCGGAGCCCGAGCCGGTGGAGGTGGGTGTAGATCCGCTGCCGGAGGTCGGCGATGATGCGCTCGCCGACCCACGCCATCCAGTACGAGCCGAGGAAGCTGACGGCGGTGCGGACGAGGAAGAGGCCGAAGAGGGCGAGGGCGAGCGTGTCCAGCATCCCGCGGTCGCCGTTCTGGAATACGGCGTCGAGGAGCGCGCGCAGCCCGAGCGGGACGACGAGGGCGACGACCGAGCCCAGCACGGAGAGGAGGAGCGCCGCCGCGAGCCGCTTCCAGTACGGCCGGGCGTAGCCCAGAATCCGCCGCAGCATCCGGCCGAGCGGCGGCCGGGGCGTATCCGTGGGGTCCTTCGAGGGAGTCAGAGCCATAGACGCGGGGAGGTCGCCTCAGCAACCATCCCGCGCTGGCCCGGTTCCGATCCGCTCAGCCTACTTCTTCGGCCTCTTTGGCGAACTCGTCGTACTGTTTGCGCTCGATGGCGATGCCCGCGTTCGAGAGCTTGCCTTCGAGGTCTTCGTAGCCTCGGTCGAGGTGGTAGACGCGGAGGACGTCGGTTTGGCCCTCGGCGACCATGCCCGCGAGCACGAGCGAGACGCTCGCGCGGAGGTCCGTGCTCATCACCGTCGTGCCGCTGAGGTCGTCGCGGCCGTGGCCTTTCACGATGACTTTGTTGTCCACGACGGTGCAGTTCGCGCCCATCCGCGCGAGCTCGGGGATGTGCTTGAAGCGGTCGGTGTAGATCGTGTCCGTGATCTCGGAGGTGCCGTCGGCCTGGGTCATGAGGACGGTCCACTGCGCCTGCAGGTCCGTCGCGAAGCCGGGGTACGGGTCGGTCGTGATCGAGACGGGCTCGATGGTATCGGGGATCTCGACGGTGACGACCTCGTGGGGGCCATGCGCCTCGGGCTGCGCGGAGAAATCGGCCCCGGTGGCGCGGAACGCTTCGGGGAAGTCCTTGCCGAGATGTTCGACGCGGGCACCGGTGATCTCGAACGTCTTGCCGGGCTCGCCCGCCATCACGGCGGCGATCATGTACGTCCCGAGTTCGATCCGGTCCGGGCAGTTCCAGAAGTCCACGGCGTCTAGCCGGTCCACGCCCTGAATCGTGATCGTCTTCGTGCCGAGGCCTTCGATCTGCGCGCCCATCTGCTGGAGCATCTCGCCGAAGACCACCACGTCAGGCTCGGCGGCGACGTTGTCGAGCACGGTCTCGCCCTCAGCCATGACGGCGGCGAGCATCACGTTGATCGTCGCGCCGACGGAGACGGGGTCGAAGCGGAAGTGACCGCCTTGCAGCCTACCTCCCTTCGCCTTCGCCACCACGTCGCCTTGTTCGAGGGTGATCTCGGCGCCGAGGGCCTCCATGCCTTTGATGTGGAGGTCGACCGGGCGCGGTCCCCATGCGCAGCCGCCGGGGAGCGAGACGCGGGCCTCGCCGCAGCGGCCGAGGAGCGCGCCGAGCATGTAGAACGACGCGCGCATCTGCTTGACGAGGTCGTACGGTGCCTCCGGGTGGTTCACGTTCGTCGCGTCGATCACCATCGAGTCCGGCGTCGAGGGGTCGTCGTCGGGCTGGTAGCGGATCATGCAGCCGGCGACGCGGAGGACATTCGCGAAGGTGTGGACGTCGCGCAGCACCGGCAGGTTGTGCAGCGTGGTCACGCCGTCGGCGAGGACGGCGGCGGCCATGAGCGGGAGGGCGGTGTTCTTCGAGCCACCGACGTGGATGGAGCCGGTGAGCGGGCGTCCGCCCTGAATGACGAGCTTGTCCATGAGTAGGGGGTGGAGTGGTAGTGCGCCCGAAAAGAGGAGGGGGCGTAGATGGCCGGGAAGAGCCCCGCGCCGTGGGAGGGCGAAAATAGCGGCGCAGGAAAAGAAAGTCTACGGGCGAGGTCGGGTCCGGGTCCGAACCTGTTTATAACTTCCCGAGGAAGGCAAAAAGCGAGCGCGGGCGCAGCGGCCTAAGCTGCTGCGCCCGCGCATCACGCCAGTCATTGGGCAGCGCGCCGTCGGTCAACGCACCACGACGAAGCGCTGGGTAGCCGTCGCGGCGCCGTGCATCTTTAGGACGTACACCCCGGCCGGCAGTGTGCTGAGGTCCCACCGCACCGCCTGCTCGCCGGCTCCGAGCGCTTGCTCAGGTAGGGCGGCCACGCGGCGGCCCGTCACGTCGAAGACGTCGAGGGCGACGGTTCCAGCCTGCGTAAGACGGAAAGAGACGGTGGCGTCGCTACGGAGCGGGTTGGGGAAGACGGTGAGGCGGATGGCCTCGCCGGGAACAGCTCCGTCGTCGACATCCGTGCTCGTGTCGTAGAAGAAGAGGACGCGCGAACCGTTCACCCACTCGGTTTCGTCCCAGTTTTGAGTGACGATCTCGCTGACCGTGCCATCGGGGTTATACGTGCTGAGATTGCGCGTGTCGTTGACCCAATCCGAGCCACCCCACGTTTGGACGACGACCTCCGTAGCGTTGAGGCCGGAATAGGTGTAGAGCGTGCGCGTGGTGTTCGTCCAGTCCGAGCCGCTCCACTCTTGCTCCACGACCACCGTGAGGCTGCCGCCGTCGTAGGTGTAGAGGGTGCGGGAGGCGTTCATCCAGTCCGAGCCCCCCCAGACCTGCTCGACGACTTCGGTGACGCCGCTTCCGTCGTAGGTAGAGATCGTGCGGGTTGCGTTCTGCCAGGCGGTCCCGGTCCAGTCCTGCGTGATGACTTCCGTGACGTTGTCGCCGTCGTAGGTGTAGAGAGTGCGGGAGGCGTTTATCCAGTCCGAGCCCGTCCAGTTCTGGCTGACGGCCTCGGTGAGGAGGCCACCGGCGTAGGTGTAGAGCGTGCGCTGGACGTTTGCCCAACTCGACCCGGCCCAGAACTGGAACACGACTTCGCTCAGCTCGCCGCCGGCGTACGTGTAGAGCGTACGGGCGGTGTTCAGCCACGCGGCCCCGGTCCAGGATTGGCTAATGGTCTCGACGACGAGGTCCCCGTCGTAGGTGGAAAGGGTGCGGGCGAAGTTCTGCCAGGCCGCGCCGTCCCACTGCTGGAAGACGAATTCGGTAGCGTTGCCATCAACGTAGGTGAGGATGAATCGGAACTCGTCATCCCAATCGGTCCCATTCCAGGATTGGAAGCGCTCCTCCGTGAGGAGAGGTAGGCCGGCATCGGTTCGGGCCGCGTCGAGAACCCGCTGTCGGAGCCAGTCTGCGCGTTCCGTCTCCCCGGCGAGGTCGAAGCAGTCAGCGGCCCAGAGATACCGTTGGACCTCGGGGTTGGTGACGACGTGGGGGTCGTGCGAGCGGACCCGCTCCGCAGTCGAAGTATGCTGCTGAGCAAAGGCGGGGGCCGCTGCGAGAAGCAGGGCGATGAGTAGGACGTAGCGCATGGGGGCTGCCAGAGAGGATAGGCAGATCTGGAAGTTGGCGGAAGGCGTCGGCTCTGTAAGGCAGAAGGCTACGCCGGAGAAACTCTATTCAAAACAAAAAGTTATGGCAATTAGATAAGGTGTGAGCGGGTCGGGAATCGCCACGAGAAAAATTCAATCACGCCCGAATAGGAAGAGCCTATCATGGCTTCGTCCGCCTGCGAGATCGGAACGCGCGCTGCGATCCAACGTAGCCGCAGCGCCCTGAATCTGCCGCCGCTCCGATGCCCGCCGTCTACCTCGACCACGCCGCTACGACGCCGCTCGACGAGGCGGTGCTGACCGCGATGCTGCCGTACCTCCGCGAGCACTACGGCAACGCCTCCTCTGTCCACGCGCTCGGCCGTCGGGCGCGGTTCGCGGTGGAGGACGCCCGCGAGCGCGTGGCGGCCCTCCTGGGCGCGGAGCCGGGCGAGATCGTCTTTACGAGCGGGGGCACGGAGGCGGACAACGCGGCGCTCCGCGGCGTGCTCACGAGCCCCGGCACGAGTGTCCCCGACCGGCGCGGTCCCGGCCTCGTCACGTCTGCCGTCGAGCACGAGGCCGTGCTCCGGCCTGCCGAGGCGCTCGAAGCGGCGGGGCATCCAGTCACGATCATCACGCCGCAGCCGTCGGGCGCGGTGACGGCGGAAGAGGTCGAGGCCGCGATCACGGACGCCACAGGCCTCGTCTCGCTGATGGCAGTCAACAACGAACTTGGCACGCTGAATCCGATCCGCGAGATTGCGGAGGTCTGCCACGCGCACGGCGTTCCGTTCCACACCGACGCCGTGCAGGCCGCCGGGCTCTACCCGCTCGACGTGAACGAGTTGGGCGTGGACCTGCTCTCGCTCTCGGCACATAAGGTGTACGGGCCGAAGGGCGTGGGTGTGCTCTACATCCGCACGGGGATGCCCTTCGCGCCGTTCGTGCTGGGCGGATCGCAGGAGCGGAAGCGGCGCGGCGGGACGGAGAACGTCGCTGCTGTCGTCGGATTGGCCGAGGCGCTGGAACGCGCACAGCAGCACGCCGAGGCCGAGCGCGAGCGGCTCTGCACGCTCCGTGACCACCTCGCCGACGCGGTCCGCGCTGACTTCGGTGCTGCCGTTCGGTTCAACACGCCGCTCGACGGCGAGGCGGCAGCCCCCCACATCCTTAACGTGTCGTTCCCACCGGTGGCCGGGCGCACCGTAGACGGCGAGATGCTGCTGCTCGGCCTCGACCTCGCCGGGGTCCACGCCTCCAGCGGGAGCGCGTGCACGAGCGGGGCCGTCGAGCCGAGCCACGTCCTCCGCGCCCTCGGCATTCCCCGCGACACCGCGAATGCGACCGTCCGCTTCTCCCTCGGCCGGTCCACGACCTCGTCCGACGTGGACTTCGCCGCCGACCAACTCGCCGCCGTCGTCGGGCGGATGCGGGGTTAGTCCGCGCTCTGGGCCTCGGCTTCTTCGATAGCTTTCGCTTCGGCCAGTTCTTTCGCGCGGGCTTCGGGGTTGAAGCGGCGGAAGGACTTCTGGAAGAGCACGTTGTTCGGGACGTAGACGACGTGGCCGCTGGCCTCCTCCAAAATCACGAAGAGGGGCCGGATGTCCAGCACCTTGCCCCCGACGTCCACCTCCGGCACCTCGATCTCGTCGCTGATCTTGAACGGGTCCGAGAGGAAGAGGAAGAAGCCGGCGACGATGTTCGAGAGTAGGCTCCACACCGCGAAGAAGCCGATGGCGACGAGGCCGAGGAAGCCGGTCACGAACACCCACAGCTTCTCCGGGTCGAATCCCCAGACGTAGGCGAGGGTGAAGGCGGCGAAGATGAGCGTAAAGACGCGCGCCATGCGGTAGACGAACCGCCCGCGCAGCCGGTGCATCCGCCGCACCTTCACGAACCGGATGATGGCCGTCTTGAGTGCGAAGAGCATGAGGACGACGAGCACAACGACGCCTGCCGTGACGGCACCGCGCAGCAGCAACAACGTGTTGACGACGTCTTCGACAGGGAGCGTATCCACAGGAGGGTCGGAAAAGCGGAGGGGAGTCGGCTACACTACCACGACCCGCGCCGGCCGGCCAGCGCGCCCACGCTAATTCATCCGAGGATCATCCGGATAGTTCGAGAGCAGGGTGTACTCGCCACCGAGCCCGCGCATCACGTCGCGCCAGAGCATGGCCGGATCGCCCCCGAAGACCTGTGCCGCCGAGCCCGGCAGCACGATCCACCCGCCTTCGTCGACCTCCGTCGCGAGCTGGCCCGCCCCCCAGCCGGAGTAGCCTACGAAGAATCGGAACCCCTCGGCGTCGAGCTGTCCCAGCCGCACCTGCTCGATGATCTCCTCGAACGGACCGCCCCAGCCCACGCCGTCCAGCACGGCGATGGCTTCTTCCACCTCGTCTGCGTAATGATGGAGGTAATGGAGGGTGTCCGTCTGCACCGGCCCGCCGAGGTAGAGCAGGTGGTCGAGGCCGACCGGCTCGGCGAGGACGTCGGCGAGGTGGAGTTCAGTCGGCCGGTTCAGGATGAGGCCGAACGAGCCCTCGTCGTTGTGGTCGCAGAGGAGGATGACCGTCCGCCGGAAGTTGGGGTCGAGGAGGGCGGGCTCGGCCACGAGCAGCGTGCCGGGAGCGAGGTCCATTGCGAGACGATCAGAGGGGAGGGAGACGTGCCAAAATAAGCGCGGGCGAACTTTCGGACCGAGGTCGCGCTTGGGTTTCCGTGCGCGAGGGCTTCCGTGTGTGATGGAACGTTTCGTCGAGCTAGAACCCGCGTGCCGCCAGGTCGCGCGCGATCTGGAGGAAGAACGCCTTCGAGTCGAAGTTGCCGGGGGCGAGGCGGAGGCCGATCTGCCGGGCGTGGTCCGCGTCGAGCAAGCCGAGGAACTCACCCCACTTCGCGCTCTCGACGGCGACGAGGCCGTCGTTGACGCCGGCGAGGTCGTAGAGAATCCGGTTGGGGACGATGAGCGGCGCGTAGATGGGCAGGTCGGTGCCCCGGCCGGCGCGGCCCGCGTACGAGGCATAGTAGACGTCGGGGTGATCGGGGTGAGCCGGGTTGAACGTGCCGCACACGAAGTCGGGCGCGAGTTCGCAGAGGGCCTCCTCGGTGTGGGGCGCTTCGAGCTCGTAGGCGGCGCGGCCGAGGAAGTCCATGAAGGCGACCGCCCAGCCCCGCAGCCGGTCGGGCCGGGAGAGCAGGTAATCGACCACCGGGCTGCCCCGGTGCGGCGTCGAGACCGTGACGAGTGCGGCGACCTGCGCGGCGCGATCGAGGGTGCCGATGAGGTAGCGGGCGTCGAGCCCGGCCGACGAGAAACCGACGAGGCTGACCTTCTCCGCGCCCGTCTCCTCCAGCACCCGGTCGATCCGCTCGGCCCACGTGCGGGCGCGGGTGGCAATCGTGTCGTAGGGGTTGACGTGCGGGGCGTAGGCCCAGATGCCGTGCCCGCGCAGGTGCATCGCCTCGGCGTGGAGGACGCCGCCCTGCATCAGGTTCGCTATGGCCCCGAACCCGTGCATCAGCACGACCGGATAGCGTGTCCGAATGAGTGGAGGCTGCGGGAACGGCACCAGCTCGACGGCGCGGCGGGCGAGGCTTTCGGCGTGGAGCGCTAGATGTTCGAGCATGGTGGGCGAGGGGACGCAGCGAGGGAGTGGTTCCACGCCGGCCCGCCGTCGCCGGTTCGCCGGCCCGCGCTCACGGGCAACTTGGCGTCTTCGTTAGTTCGAATGCGCTCGTCTCGACGCCGTAGAACAGCCCGTTGTCCGCTTCGATCTCGCGGTCGAGTACGCGCCCGCCGGGGGCCGCGACGAGGATCTCACCGCTGAGCCCGAGGCCGATGCCCTCGCCGAAAATCGTCGGGACGAAAACGCCCAAGGGGTTGTCATAGGGGTAGACGCCCTGGGCGATTTGCGCGTACACCGCGTCCTGCTGATAGCAGGAGAGCCCGCTGGTGAACAGGGCAGGCGGAATGGAGGCCGGGGCGAGGAACGTGTAGGGAGCGCCGGCGCGGAGCTCGGGCTCCAGGCCGGACTCCTCGATGAGGTCGAGGAACCGGAGGTAGCCGGAAAAGAACGTCTGGTCCACGAGGTTGAGCGGCGGGTTCAGCACGTCGGCCACGTAGTGGAGCAGCCCGTTCGCCGCGCGGATGTCCACGTCGTCCTCGAAGAAGGACCGCTCCACGAGCAACACACTCGTAGCGTTGTCGCGCCGGATCCTCAGCGGTGCGCCTTCGAGCGTCGGGAGCCGGTCGCCTTGCCGCAGCTGCGTGAAGGGGAAGCGACCCGCTGCGACGTGGAACCGGATCACCTGATTGAGCACATCGGGCCGCCCCCCACCGAGGAGAGGGTCGTAGACCTCTGGGCCCAGGGCCTCAAACGCGCCGTCACTCGGCACAAAGAGGGTGAACGGTCCGGTCGCCGCGTCATTGAGTACGGTTTGCAGACCTACCCGCGTGAGCGCGGAGCGAAGCCGGCCCGTCCGCGGGGTGATCCGCAGGTGCTCCCACAGCGTGAGTGGTTCGAGGAGCGGCCGAAGCACGAGATGAAGCACGCCGTCGGCCGTCCGTACGTCACGCACGAGCACGCGCTCGCCGCTGACGTAGGCGAGGTCGTCTTCGACCGAGAAGTGCAGGGGGGGACCCGCATTCGACGGCACGTCCCCGGCCGCGAGGAGCGCGTCGAACGAGAGTGTCTCATCCGCGCTGACGAGGTGGTATTCAACCACCTTCCGCAGGATGTCGGCGTTCCCCGATTGGAACAGCGGTGCGGCCCCGCCAGCGAGTCGCTCGAAGCCGTCGTCGAGGGGAATGAGCAAGGTGTGGGGGCCGTCGAGCCGATCCAGGGTGCCGGTCCGCTCCAGCGCTTGGCGGAAGTTGGCGGCGAGGGGAATCAGCCCCAGCCGCTGCCGGGTAGTGAGGGGGCCGCGCAGCAGCGTGTAGATCTCGTGGACGACGCCGTTGGCGGCCTCTCGGCTTGTCCCCGCGATCTCGGCGTGGACGTTCCCGTCGCTCACCG
This sequence comes from Rhodothermales bacterium, assembly GCA_038232935.1. Taxonomy (GTDB): domain Bacteria; phylum Bacteroidota; class Rhodothermia; order Rhodothermales; family JANQRZ01; genus JBBSMX01. The sequence goes on from JBBSMX010000038.1 coordinate 11,187, forward strand.
TCACGGTCGAGCCGGTGACCTCGACCGTGAGCTCGCCGCCGTCGAGAGTGGGGAGGCGCATGCCGTCGGTGAGGTCGGCGAGGCGGAAGGAGCCGAGGACGACGTGACGGCGGAGCACGGCCGTCAGGAGGGCGCGGTTGTCGGGATCGAGGTAGGCATCGGCGCTCTCGACGCCGAGGTTGAAGAAGGCTTCGTCGGAGGGGGCGAAGAGGGTGTAGGGGCCACTCCCGGCAAGCTCGTCGTCGAGTCCGGTGGCGTCGAGGGCCGTAGCGAGCGTGGTCAGCAGGCGAGCGTCGTCTACGACCTCGGAGATCGTAGCGGTAGGATCGGGGCCGGGGCCGGTGGGGGTGTCCCCGCAGGCGGCGAACAGGCCGGTGAGGAGGAGGGCGAGGAGCGGGGCACGAAGGGCAGCCATGCGGACGGGCGAGGGGTCAGAAGGAAGAGAGAAGCTACGTTGGGGCATGGTTGGGATCGCAGGGGGTACGCCTAATTACCTGTGCTTTCGGACTGCAGTTTGACTGCTCGGCCGTAGATTCAGCGGGCCTCTCCATGCCCGTTCGCGTACCGCTCCGTTCTCTTCGTGCCCCCACTTCCTACCTCCCCGATCTCCCGCTTCCCGAGTCTCGCCCGGCGCGCCCGCTGCGCCGCTGCCGTAGGACTCCTTCTGCTGGGGATCGTCCCGAGCGCGAGCGCACAGACGGCGACGGTCCGGGGGTTTGTGACGGACGAGGCCGACGGGCAGGAGTTGATCGGCGTGAATGTCGCGTTGGAGGACGGTAGCGGGCGGCTCGTCGGGGCCGCCACCGACACGGACGGTTTCTACATCATCACCGGCGTAGACCTCGGCCGTTACATCCTCCGTGCCTCGTTCGTCGGGTACGCCACGCACGTCGATACGCTCACGCTCGAGGCCGGCATCCGCCGGGTCAACATCGAACTCGGGGCCGACGAGAACCTCCTCGGCGAGGTCCGGGTCGAGTCCGAGCGGACGACGGGGGCCGCGAACGTCACGGCCGGCCTTCAGAAGATTCGCCCCGAGGACATCGAGCTCGTCCCGACGCCGGATGTCTCAGGCGACCTCGCTTCCTACCTCACGACGCTTCCCGGCGTGGTGACCACCGGCGACCAGGGCGGGCAGGTCTACATCCGCGGGGGCGAGCCGTCGCAGAACCTCGTCCTGCTCGACGGGATGCCCGTCTACCAGCCCTTTCACGTCCTCGGGTTCTACTCCGCCTTCCCCACCGACATCGTCAGCAACGCCGACGTCTACGCCGGGGGCTACACCGCCCGCTACGGCGGCCAGCTCTCGTCGGTGCTCGACGTGACGGCGCGCAACGGCAACAAGCGCCGCTTCGGAGCGTCGGCATCGGTGGCCCCGTTCGTGAGCTCGGTCCTCGTCGAGGGCCCGCTCGTGCCCGACCGGGTCTCGTTCCTGGCAAACGCCCGGGTGTCGGTGATCGAGCAGGGCGCGGCCCGGCTCGTGGAGCGCGACCTCCCCTACACCTTCGGCGACTTCTTCGGTAAGCTCCACGCCACGCCGACCTCGGGTAGCCAACTCTCCATCAGCGCCCTCCACACCTACGACCGTGGCATCGTCGGCGACCCCGACTCGCCGGACCCCGAGGAGGTTCGCTGGGAGAACGGGGCCGTCGGGCTGCGCTACCTCCTGCTCCCGGTCAACGTGCAGGTGCTCGGCGAGGTCCTCCTCTCGCTCTCGCGGCTGAACACCGAGCTCGGCCCGAGCGTGGCCCCGCAGCGGAGCTCGGACATCAACCGTTTCCGCGGCGAGTTCAACCTCACCTACTACCTCGGTTTCGCCGACACCCACTTCGGTGGGTTCATCGAGCAGCTTCATGTCGATAGCGACCTCGGGGGGTTCTACCAGAACGTCGAGTCGGAGAGCGCCTCTGTTATCGAGGCGGGGTTCTACGTCGAGCCGGAGATGCGCCCGGCGAAGGGGCTTACCGTCGAACCCGGCCTTCGTGTGACGACCTCGCCCAACAAGAATCTCGTGTTCGTCGAGCCCCGGTTCCGGGCGGTGTGGGAGGTCGGGCCGCACCAGCTCAGCGCCGCGACGGGGCTGTACCACCAAACGCTCGTCGGGCTCAGCGACCGCCGCGACGCGACGAGCATCTTCACGGCGTGGACGACGACGCCCGACGGGGAGGCCCCCGAAGCGTTCCACGCGATCGTGGGCTACCGCATCACCCCGGCCCCGTGGCTGGACCTCGCGGTCGAGGGGTTCTACAAGAAGCTCGACGCGCTGTCCATCGGAGAGTTTACGGCTACGCCGCGGCTGACCACGCGGCTCCAGCAGGCCGAGGGCGAGGTGAAGGGCATGGACGCGCGCGTGGAGGTCCGCCAGGGGCCGTTCTACGGGTTCGTCAACTACGGCCTCTCGTCGGTCGAGTACACCGTCGTGGACCCGATCTACGAGGTGCAGTTCGGCGACCCTCTCCTGCGCTTCCGGCCGCCCCACGACCGCCGCCATCAGGTGAACGCCCTCGCGAGCGTATCGCTCTTTGGGTTCGATCTCAGCGCGCGCTGGCAGTTCGGCTCCGGTCTCCCGTTCAGCCGCGCGCTCGGCTTCGACGTGTTCATCAACATCGACGAGGGGATCGACCCGTTCACCGAGGGGGGCAGGCCGCGCGTGATCTACGAGCGCCCCTTCGACAGCGAACTCCCCACCTACCACCGCCTCGACGTGTCGGTGGAGCGGACGTTCGACCTCGGCCCGGCCGCGCTCACCGCTCAAGCAGGCGTCATCAACGCGTACGACCGCCGCAACCTGTTCGCCTACGACACCTTCACCCTCCGCCGCTCTGACCAGCTCCCGTTCGTGCCCTCGTTCGGGCTGAAGATCGTGTACTGAGCGCGTGGTGCCATTCTGACTGCTGTGTTCGTTTTCTGCCCTCGGCTTCCTGTTAGAACCATGCGTTCCTGCTCGCTGGTACTCCTGCTGCTCGCGCTCGTCGCCCTCACCGGGTGCGAGGAGACGGTCCCGCCCACCCTCGACACGGGGCGGCCCTTTACGTTGTGGGGGGCGCTGAACCCGAGCGCGGAGATCCAGGCCGTCCGCGTCGTCCCCATCCAGCTTACGATTGACGCGAACGTGGCGGGGCCGCTCGACGCCGAGTTCGTGACGACGAACCTCGATACGGGCGAGCGGGTGGTGTGGCGGGACTCCGTCGTGCAGTTCCCTCGTGGGGACGCGGGCGACGTGTTCATCGCCCCCTTTCAGCCCGGCTATGGCGAGGCGTACGAGGTCGTGGCGACGCGCTCGGACGGGGCGACCTCGACAGCCCGGATTGTGACGCCACCGCTGATCGAGCCGGTACGGCTCCAGCCGGAGATCGGGCCGGGCCGTGCGGACCAGCGCTTGCTGTGGCCCGAGGCTCCCCGCCTCAACGATGTCGAGATCGAATACAGCGTCCGCGACATCAACTGTAACAGCTACCGCATGACGCTGCCGGCCCCGTCCTTTGCAGAGCCGTTCGAGTTCGGGTGGCAGGTGACGCTCCCCTACAACACGGTGCGCGATGTGCTCGCTGCCGAGGTCGGGACAAGCCAGATCACCCTCCTCCGCGTCACCGTCCGCGCCCTCGTTACCGACGCGAACTGGAAGCCCCCCTTCGGTTTCGGGTTCGACGACGACCTCATCATCCAGCCCGGCACCGTCTCGAACGTGGAAAACGGGTTCGGCTTTGTAGGGGCGGCATACCCGAGTGCGGTGTCGTGGAACCCCGAGGTCGAGGTGCTCCGCGCCGCCCGGTTCGTGGAGCCTGGGAGCATCCGGTGCGGCTGAACCTCAGGCGAAGGCCGTCATCAGCAGCATCGCCGCCCCGGCCACGACGGGCACCCGCACGTTGTCGTTGATCGGGACGGGCAGCGCTTCGACGAAGGCCGCCGTGAAGGCCCCGACCACGAGCGCGGGGAGGGGCACGCCGGGGTCCGATAGGGCGCCGAACGGGAGCGCAGCGAGCAGCCCCGTCACGAAAAATGCCGCCGAGCCCTCGACCGACTTCTCCGAAAAGGGATACCGCGTCCGCCCGAATCGCCGCCCGATCACGGCCGCAGCGCCGTCGCCCACCATCAGCATCGCGAGGGCCGCCGCCGCGATGGGCTCGGGGAAGAGCGCCGCACAGAGGGCGGCCGAGACGCACATCCACGTCGCGCCGTTGATCACGATGGGGCCGCCGAACGGGGGCTGTTCCTCCGGCCGCATGATGGGCGCGAACACCCAGTTGATGAAGCGGTACATCCAGGGCACGCGCAGCCGCGCCACGTCGCACGTCACCGCGAACACGGCGAAGGGGACGAGCAACCAGAGCGCGGCCGTCCGTCCGAGCACGATGATGCCGAGGGGGAGGACGAGGGCACCGAGGTGGAGGGCTTTCCGCTTGAGCTCGGCGGAATACGAGATCAGAGGGGGCGAGTCGCTCAAGACGTTGACCGTTGCGGAGAGGGCGAGCGGCGTGCCGCCTGTGCGAGCACGGGAGCCTCGGCAAAGCTACGGGGTTCCACTCACCTCGCCAACGTGTTCACTCACCTTCAGTCCCATGCGCCTTCTCCCCGTTCTCCTCCCGCTCTGCCTCCTCTCCCTCGCCGCCTGCACCGACCGCTCCGACGATTACGGCGATGCGATGTCCCGCGAGCACGCCGACGACAGGCCCACGCCCACCGCCCTCAGCACGCCCCCCGACGCAGGCGACGTCACCACCGAGCAGGTCGTTTACGCCACCGTGGACGGGAGGCGCATCATCGGCTACCTCGCCCGCCCCGCCGAGGCCGAGCCGAACGAGGAACTCCCCGGCATCATCGTCATCCACGAGTGGTGGGGGCTCAACGACAACATCCGCGCGATGGCCGAGAAGCTCGCGGCCGAGGGCTACGCGGCGCTCGCCGTAGACCTCTACGGCGGCGAGGTAGCCGAGACGCCGGAGCAGGCACGCAGTCTGATGAGCGATGCGATGGGACGAGAGGATGCGCTCACGAGCAACCTCACACAGGCCTACGCCTTCGTCAAGAAACAGCAGGACGCCCCGGCCGTCGGCGTGATCGGGTGGTGCTTCGGCGGCGGCTGGTCGCTGCGGACGGCACTCGCCCTGCCCGATTCCATCGACGCGGCGGTGATCTACTACGGGCAGCTCGTTACCGACCCGGACCGGCTCGCTACCCTCGACATGCCCATCCTCGGCATCTTCGGGGCCGAAGACCAGGGCATCCCCGTCAGCCAGGTCCGGACGTTCGAGCAGCGACTCGACTCACTCGGCGCGAACGCCGAGATCGAGATTTACGAGGGAGCCGGCCACGCTTTTGCGAACCCGTCCGGCGAGCGCTATGTCCCCAAAGCGGCCGAGGATGCCTGGCAGAAAACCCTCGCTTTCTTCGGCCGGTACCTAAGGGGCGAGAAAGGAATAGAGGGCGGCAGCGACTCGATGTAGCGACGGCGCTAGTGTGAGGGTCGGTTGTTCGTAAGCTTGGGTGAACCACAGATCTCCTCCCAATGGCTGCCTTCTCGCTCGACCTCCGACAACGCATTCTCGACGCCGCCCTGTGTGGCGACGCCACCGAGCAAGCCGTTGCGAGCCGCTTCGGCGTCAGCAAGGGCTTCGTCCAGAAGATCAAACGACGATGGCGGCGCGACGGCACCGCCGAGCCCGTCGGCCACCGGGGCGGAGCGCACCCCAAGCTCTCGGCCGAGGACCGCACCGCGCTCGCCGCCTGGGTCGAGGCCACGCCCGACGCGACCGGCCAAGAGCTCGCCGACCGGCTCGCCACCGAGCGCTCGGTTCGGGCCACGGCCCGGACGCTCAACCGCACGCTTCGGGCGATGGGGCTCACGCTCAAACAAAGACGCTCCGAGCCGCCGAACGCGACCGCGACGACGTAGCCGCTGAGCGCGAGGCGTTCGCGGACGAGCAGCCGGCGATGGAGGCGGACCGCTTCGTGTTCCTCGACGAGACCGGCTCGAACATCACGATGGCCCGGCGCTACGGCCGCTCGAAGCGAGGACGCCCGGTGTACGGGACGGTCCCGCACCGCCGGGGGAAGAACCTCCCCGTCGTCGGTGCGATCTCGGCCTCGGGCGGCCTCCTGGCTCACCGCTCCCTCGACGGTGCCATGACGGGGGCGGCGTTCCTCGCCTTCGCCACGGAGGCGTTGATCCCGGCGCTCCGCCCCGGCCAGGTCGTGGTGATGGACAACCTCTCGGCGCACAAGACGAAGGCGGTCCGGTCGGCCTTCCACGCTGCCGGGGTCGGCGTGGTTTACCTCCCGCGCTACAGCCCGGAGTTCAACCCGATCGAGCTGTGCTGGGCGAAGGTGAAGGCGCGACTGCGTGCCGTGGGGGCACGGACGCGGGAAGCCCTTCGCACGGCGGTGTCCGAGGCGTTGGCCCTCGTCGAGGTCGAGGAGGTACGGCGCTGCGTGAGGCATTGCGGCTACTCGCTCACGAGCATGTGACTCCTACACTAGCCGTTCACCGCGCGTTCGATCTCCCGTCGGAACGTGGCAGCGGCGGCGGCGGGGTCGTTCGCCGTCGTGATCGCCGTCATCACCGCGACGCCGTGCGCGCCGGCCTCCACCACGGACTGCACCCGCTCCGGTGTAATCCCGGCGATCCCGATGACGGGAATAGACACGGCCGCACACACGTCCGCGAGTCCGTCGAGCCCCTTCACCGAGGCCGGATTTCGTTTCGAGCGCGTCGGGAAGACGGGGCCGAAGCCGAGGTAGCTCGCGCCGGCGGCCTCGGCTGCGAGCGCCTGCGTCGTGTCCGTCACCGTGGCTCCGATGACGGCATCGGGACCGAGGATACGCCGCGCCACCTCCACCGGCAGGTCAAGCTGCCCGAGGTGGACGCCCGCCGCGCCGACCGCGAGCGCGAGGTCGAGCAGGTCGTCGATGAGCAGAGGGATGCCGGCGGCGCGGCAGGCGTCGGCCGTGCGATGGGCTTCGTAGAGGCGGGCGCGGAGGGGACCGGTTTTCTGGCGGAATTGGACGGTGTCGGCCCCGCCTGCCGCTGCGCGGGCTGCGAGGTCGGCGTGCGAGAGCCGCTGTTGGAACACGAAATCGGTGAGGACGTGGAGGCGACCGATGGGCATTAGGGAGTGTTGGAGGGAAAGAGGGCGAGCCGTAGAAAATTCTTGTCGGAAAGAAAAAAATCCCTACTTTGTACACTCGCAAGCAGAAGTTCGATTCCGAAGCTCTACGATCACTCGATCAATAGGCCGGCAATTGAAACGCCTCTGCTCCCTTATCCTTACACGCAAGACGCACTACTACCATGGGAGAACGCGAGACCGGCAAGGTCAAGTGGTTCAACGCTGACAAAGGCTTCGGCTTTATCGAGCGCGAGTCCGGCGGCGACATTTTCGTTCATCACAGCGAGATCCGCATGGAAGGCTATCGCACCCTCGAAGAAGGCCAGGCGGTCGAGTTCGTCGTCGGCCAGGGTCGCAAGGGCCTCCAGGCGCAGGAAGTGACGGCTGCTCCCTAAGAGCCGCATCGCTGTACGACTGAAGGGCTGCCCCTCCGCGGGGCAGCCCTTTTCTTGTTCGGAGCGCGGTGATCCGGTGGGGACGATCCGGCGGGAGGGGGGACGGCCTGGCGGGAGGAAGGCTCACACCCGGTCGTCACCGGCCCCCCGCGCCGCCTCGTTCGCATGGCGCTCGGCTTCGGCGGCGCGGCGCTGCGCGTCTTCGGCCATCTGCCGCGTCTCGGCCGCGAGCCGCTCGGTCTCGGCCGCCCCGCCGGAGGGGATAGCGCGCGGCGACCCGGCCGGACGTTCGACCACGTCGCGTTCGACGACGACGCTCTCGCGGGGCGTCGTCTCTAGCTCGGCAATCCGCTTTTCCAGCTTCCTGATCCGGCTGCTTGCGCGGACCCGGCCCGGCACAGAAAACAGTGCGCCGACGAGCACGCCACTCAGGAGGGTTACGATGATGACGAGCGCCAGGGGGCTCGTGAGGACGTAATCGGGGCCGATGTGGATTTGCGTCGGGGCCGGGTTATACAGCGCAAACACGACCGCGACGATGGCAATGAGGAGGGAGAAGATGAGCGCGAAGCGCATGGGGTGGCCTCTCGGGATGGGTTAGAAAGCGCGCCTCCAATTAACGAAAAAAAGATGACGTGGAGGAGACTCTCCTGCACCTCCTCACTGCTCCACCCGCTCCACGGGAATCGGCCGCCGCCCCACGGTGCGCCCTTTCCAGCGGACACGCCCCGTCCAGTGGCTCACGGCCGAGTCCAGGGGTAGGAGGCCGCCGAGGAGGAGAGAGAACGGAGCGAGCAGCCGGATGCGCAGCGGGAACCGGCCGAAGGTGTCGGTGCCGGCTTTGAGGGCATACAGCGAGAGCAGGAACCACGGGGACACGAGCGGCGGCAGCACGAAGGCGATCCAGAACAGTGTGTGGGCTAGCACGAACCGCAGCGGCGTCCCTCCCTGGAGGAGGTAGGCATTCTTGCGGAACCCGACCCAGGCTTCGCCCAGGTTTCGGTACATCCACACCTCTACCTCGTTCTGCAAGTCGCAGAGCGCGACGGACATGCCCTGCGCTTTGAGGTAGCGGCCGATCTTGATATCCTCCAGCACCTCGGAGGGCAGTGCGGCGTGCGGCTCGTGCCGGTGATATGCGTCGGCGCGGATGAGCCAGCACTGGCCGTTGAGGGAAGCGAGCGCCGAAGAATTCGTGCGGGGCACGAGTGTGAGGGGGAGCGCCGTCAGCATGGCGAACGGAACGAGGCTCGTCAGGAGCTGGCCGCCGCCGCGCAGGTGGGGCAGGCCCGTGAGGACGCCGCCTGCCGCATCCGCTCCGCGCTCCACCGCCACGAATCGTTCCACCAACCGCCGGAGTGCATCCGCGTCCTTCAGCGCGGCGTCGGCGTCGAGGAAGAGGTAGACCTCGCCCGTGGCGTGCTGGGCGAGGTGGTGCAGCGCGTGGACCTTGCCGATCCAGCCCGGCGGCGGGCCGTAGCCCCGGATGCCACGCACGCGTCCCCCGGCCGCTTCGATCACGTCCCAGGTCTCGTCTTCCGAGCCGTCGTCGTAGACGAGCACCTCGACCTGCGGATACTCCTGCTGGAGCAGGGTGGGGAGGAGGCGGCGCAGGTTCTCGGCCTCGTTCCGCGCCGGGATCAGCACCGACACCGTCGGCAGGTCGTCCAGATCGGCCCGCACTGCTCGCGCCCGCCGCAGGTGGAGCAGGTTGGAGGCGAGGACGCCGAGAAATAAGGCGTGGAGGCCGACGAGCAGGAGCATCCGGGGGAAGAGAAAGGAAAAGGGAAGGCGTGCGGCGGCGGCCGAGTCGCACTGTTCCGTTATCCCCCGGAGTACGCCCGCCGTTCTTAAAGATAACCCGATCTCACGGCGGGGAGAGAAGAAACTGGCGGAAGAGGGGCGGCGGGGTCTGCGCGAGCAGGCGTTCGCGGACTCGGTCCGTGTGTGGGCGTCCGAGCTTCTGAAGTGTGTACCAGATCCACACCTCGGGCTCGAAGGGGGAGATGCCGTCGGCCGGCCGCTCGCGCAGCACGGTCCGCAGCCGCTCGAACTTCCGGAGCGCCTCCTCCGCATTCCCGCCGAAGAGGCCGGGTCGGTAGAGCAGCGACTGGCCGTCTACGAGGAGCACGTACGGCTCGTCGGGGTCCAGACTGCGGGCGTGGTCGAGGAGGCAGACGGAGCGGGGGCCGTAGACGGGGAGCATCCAGGGCGGACCGTCGGTGGCGCGATGCCCCCAGAGCGCGGCGAGCAGGGCGAAGTCGCGGGCGGTGCGGCAGTCGCTCTCGTCGGGGAGGTCGTCGAGGTAGCGGGTGTCGTGGGTGAGCGGGTAGAGCCGGTAGCGGTAGAGCAACTCGTCGCTCACTGTGTGGATGGTGGCGTGCAGGCGAGCGATGCCGGCGTCGTCGTTCTGCGCGTACAGCGAGGCCAGGGTGTCGGGCGGGGGCACCGCGAAGAGGAGCAGGGTGAGCAGCAGGGGCATGGGAGAGGGTGAGACGTGATGCGTGAGAGTGCTGGGGCAGGCGTCGCGATAGCACCTCGACATCTCGCCTGCGTCGAAGCTCCGCGCAGAAAACTGACGGCGAGGGGTCGAGACTAATTTCACGCATCACGCATCACGTCCAGCGCCGGAGGAGCGGGGCGAGTAGCGAGAGGTTCCAGCGCTCGTTCGCGCTCGGCCGGCCGTCGAGCAACATACGGCCCATGCCCGGCGGCGCATCACGCAGCATACTGAGCGTGCCTTCGATACGTTCGCGTTCGTCGCCGGTGGGAGCGTCGTGCGGAGCGCCGCCGCCGAGGAGCACGGTCGGGCGGTCCTCGCCCCACCACGTCACGTGGATGCCCAGCGGCCACCACTGCGCGGCGTCGGGCAGGAGATCCGCGAGGCGGCCGAACGCGGACGGGGCGAATGCCGCAACGCCCGCGTCCGGCGGGCCCAGTTCGCCCTCGGGGAAATAGAGGAACACGTGCTCGGAGCGGTCGCGCAGTCGCCGTACGGTCTCGCGGATCGTGGAGAGCCGCTGCGCGGGGTCGCCTTTGGGAAACGGGAGGGCACCGATTGGGCCAAAAAGGGGGGTCTGCTCCCACTCGTTCATCCAGAGCAGGGGGCGTCGGTCCATCACCCGGCGGGCGAGCAGCCACAACAGATAGCCGTCGTGGAACGAGTGGTGGTTGGCGTAGGCGACGAGCGGGCGGTTCGGCGAGAGCACGGCCTTCGGTCCGTGCCACGGCTCCGGCCCCACCCACACGATGCGGCGAAACGTCCGGCGCAGCGTGCGCTCGATCATCCGCTCCACGAGTGCGACCACGACGCGCTTGCCGAGCGGGGCCTCCTCACGCTGCCGAGACGAGGTGGCGGGGCGTATGCCGGGATTCCGACCGGCCACGTCAGCGAACCGATTCGGGATGCGCGGATCGCTGCGGGAGCGCGCGACCGTCGCCGATCAGCCGGGATTTGCGGTGGGGGTACGCGTCGTGGACGATGAGGCGGAGCTTGCGGGGGAGCCCCACGTAGTTCCGCCGCCGGAGGTTGTCGTAGCCGGCGGCGCGGACCTCGTTCATGATCTCGCGGTACATCCGCGCCGCCGCCGCGATCCCGACGCGCGAGCGGAACGGGAGGGCCTGGATGCCCCGCTCGGCCTCGCCGTAGAGCGCCTCGGCTGTCCCCATGACGGACTCCAGCAGGGCGACGTACTCGGTGTCCGGGCCGTGGCCGTTGCGGGCGACCCCGAGGAGGTCGGCGCGGGTGAGGCCGAAGCGGGCGAGGGCGTCGCTCGGGAGGTAGAGGCGGCCGAGCTGTTCGAGATCTTCGCCGACATCGCGGAGGATGTTCGTGATCTGCATCGCCTTGCCGAGCGCCCGTGCCGCGGGCTCCAACTCCGGGATCTGCGTGCGGTCCTCGACGAGGAACGGCAGCATCATCGCGCCGACGCTCCCGGCCACGAGCTCGGAGTAAGCGAGGAGGTCGTCCATGTCATCGATACCGCGCCCGCGCAGGTCCCACTCGGCTCCGTCGAGGAGCTCGTGCATCGGCTCCGGCAACAGGCCGAAGCGGGCGTGGATCTCCGCCAGCCGCCGCCACAGGAACCCGTCCGGAGGATCGCCCGCGAGCGAGCGTTCGAGGTGGTCGCGGGCATCGTCGACCTCGTGCAACGCCTGCTTGGCTCCGACCTCGAGCACCCGCTCGTCCGCGATCGAATCCACGCTCCGGCAGTAGAGGTAGACGGCGGCGATGGGGAGGCGCACGTCGCCGGGGAGCAGGCGCGTGGCGAGGGAGAATGTGCGCGAGTGGTGGCGGAAGGACCGCCAGAGGTAGCGGTCCTCCTCGTCCCGGCTCGCCCCAGGGGGCGGAGGGATCAGCGGTGTGTTCGGCGGAGGGGGCGAGGTCGTCATGCGCGGATGGGTTTGGTGCGGGTGGGCTCCGGCACCAGCCGGCCGCTACGCAGCTTCACAAACGCGAACGTGAACACGAGCGCGGCGATCCCGGCGACGCCCGCGAGCGGCAGCCCGTAGAGCAGGCAGATCATCACGGGGAAGAGCACGTTCAGCCCGTAGAGCACGGGTGCCCACACGGGGGCCGAGCCCAGCCCGCCGAGCAGCCGGTCGTATCCCCACACGATCACGAGCGAGGTCACGAGCCAGCCGAACCAGTTGACGAGCGGCATCCCGAAGTAGACCCCGCTCGCTTCGTATTTCCAGAACGGGAACGCCTGGTTCATCGCCGGGTCTAGCGCCACGTCCCACAGCACCATGAAGACGGCACCCCACATAATCGTGACGACGGGGCCGACCTTCAGCCGCCGCGCGAGGTCGTACGACAGGAGCGAGACGGCGTACCACGAGGGCGGGATGAACCACGGCACGTGCCCGGCGATCTTCGCCCCGAGGAAGTCGCCGTAGCTGTACGCCCCGAACGGGACGCCCGTCTGCGTGCCGAGCAGCTCGGCCGATGCGCCGATCACGCTGCCCCAGAGCAGGAACAGCACCGACCGCTTCAGCCCGAGGTCGGGGAGGTAGAGCAAGAACGTGAGGACCGGCAGGAGCGCCATGTAGACCCACGTCGGCCCCTTGATGAGGTCGTTGAGGCCGAGGCCGAGGTGCGTGGCGATCCAGCCGAGCGCGACCCCGGCCTGCGCGGGGAAGAAGTTGAGCAGGACCGTCCCGGCCACACTGAACAGGATCGACCCGGCGAAGAGCGCGAGGACAACCCGGAAGGTCCGGAACGCCGGAGGGGAAGGCCGAGGAAGGGAGGGGGCGAGCATCGGAGGCGGAGACGGAGAACGGACCACAACGGCTACCGCCGCGGTCGGGGGTTCAACCCCGCGAGCGGCTGACTGATCCGAACGTTTTCAAGGTTCGTTGAAAGTAAGAACGGGCGGCACACATGCTGGAGTCGGGTGAAAGTAGAAGCATTGCAGAGGGCGATGCGCGTGCCGGGCAGAGGGGCGGACCAATCCGCATGAGTTCGACGTGTAGTCTTCCCCTTCACCTCTCAGATCACCTCTTCGAAAAATGTCTGCTATGAACCCGACCCTGACCGATAAGGCCAAGTGGCTGGCTCTCGCCGTGGGCTCTGCCTTCATCGCGAGCTTCGCCGTTAAAAACCTGCTGCGTGCAGGCTGGCGCACGTTCACGGACGACGATCCGCCGCTGAACCCGGCGTCCCTCGATACCGATTGGAACGAAGCCATCACATGGACCGTCGTTACCGGCGTCGCCGCCGGGCTGACCCGCCTCGTCGCTCGTCGCGGGGCTGCTGCTACCTGGCGCAACGTCACCGGCTCGCGACCGCCGGGTCTGGAGAAGCAATAACCCGCGTTCCCACCATCCTGCTCAGCTTATGGCTTCCATCCACCACGACGCCCTCCGCGAGGTCTGCTCCGGTCGTAGCGGCGTCAACCCCGATACGCTCGAAGCGGTCGTCTCCCTTGCCGTCGAGATCGCGCGCGAGGGGCGCGAAGGGCGGAAGATCGGGACGCTCTTCGTCGTGGGGGATACCGACGCCGTCCTCGCCCAGAGCCGCCCCCTCGTACTCGATCCGCTCTACGGGCATCCAGACGACGCGCGCCGCGTCGCCGATCCTGCCTTCCGCGAGACGGTGAAAGAACTCGCCCAGCTCGACGGCGGGTTCATCGTCCGCAACGACGGGGTCGTCGTCTCGGCGGCGCGCTACATCGACGCCTCCACCGAGGGGATCGATATTCCGCTCGGGCTCGGGAGCCGCCACATGGCCGGGGCCTCGATCACGCTGCGGACCGAGGCCGTCGCCGTCGTCGCCTCCGAGAGCTCCGTCGTGCGGATGTTCGACCGGGGCGAGATCGTCGCCGAGATCCTGCCGGAGCTGTGGATGCTCCGCCGCTACGCCGCCGACCTCGGCCTGCCTACCCTGCTCGACGGGCGCGCGCAGCGGTCACAGGCGGATGATGGCTCGGTGATCGTCAGCCGGCCCTCGGGCAGCAGCAGCGCCGCTCCCCTCCGCGTTCCGGTGCAGGACCGCCGGATTCTGGCCCCGCCCGTCAGCGACCGCGACCATCGGCTCGGGCCGGACGACGCGGCCGTAACCGTCTTGATGTACGGCGACTACGAGTGCCCCTACTGTGCCCGCACGCACGGCCTGCTCGACACACTCCGCGAAGAGCTCGGCGGCGCCCTCCGTCTGGTGTACCGCCATTACCCACTCGTTCGCGTCCACGACCACGCGCAACGCGCCGCCGAGGCGTCCGAATCGGCAGGCGCTCAGGGTCAGTTCTGGCCGATGCACGACGCCCTCACCGCCCACCATGACGCGCTCAGCTCCGACCGCATCGACACGCTCGCCGAGGGCCTCGGGCTGAACATGGAACGCTTCAACGAGCAGCTCGACACCCACGCCTTCGCCGACCGCGTCCGCGCCGACTACCGCAGCGGCGTGCAGAGCGGGGTAGATGCCACGCCCGCGCTCTTTATCAACGGGCAGCGATACGAAGGGAAGCTACGGATTGACCCACTGCGCGACGCGATTTCGGCGGCAGCGGCACCACCCACGCGGAGCGTCTGATCATGTGCGTCCTGTTCGTAGCTCGCGAGGTACACCCCGAGCTTCCTCTCATCGTCGCCTCCAACCGTGACGAAGCGCACGCGCGGCCGACGGCGCAGGCGGCACATTGGGACGATTGCCCTCACGTGCTCGCCGGCCGCGACCTAAAGGCGGGCGGGACGTGGTCCGGCGTCACGACGGCCGGCCGCTGGGCGGCGCTCACGAACATCCGTGCGCCCGAGTGGATCGGCACGGAAGCCCCTCGCTCGCGCGGAGCCCTCGTCGCTGACTACCTCTGCGGCGACGACGACCCCGACGATTACGCCGATGCCATTACCGCCGAGCGCGCTAAGTATGGGGGCTTCAATCTGCTCGTCGGCACTCTCGACGCGCTGTGGTATTGTTCGAGCAGGATGAGCGCTCCGCGCCGCCTAGACGCCGGGGTGTACGGGTTGAGCAACGGTGCGCTCGACGATCCGTGGCCGAAGGTGGCGCGCGGCGGCCGGGCTTTTCAGCAGTGGGTGGAAACCGAAGGGCTCGATGAGGAGTCGCTGTTCGCGCTCATGCGGGACGAAACACGCGCACCGGATCCGTTGCTGCCGCAGACCGGGGTCGGTGTGGAGAAGGAGCGGATGCTTTCCCCGCTGTTCATCGTCAGTCCGTCGTACGGGACGCGAGCGACGACGCTGCTCACGATCCACCACGACGGTACGGCGCGCTTCGTCGAACGCTCGTTCCAACCAGACGGCACGGCGGCTGAAACCGTGGCGTACGATTTTCGCGTGGCATGAGCCGCGGCGAGGCTCGCACCCGTATCCTCTCCAAGCGCCCGGCGTGTCGCTCTCGATGGGCGCTGTGGTCGTAAGCCCTTCCTCTTTTTTTGGTTGTTTATGGCATCACCGCCACCATCTCGTACGAGCCGCCGCGCCGTCCTCCGCGCCAACGACGGGCAGTCCTCCGATGGGCATCGCCCCGAAGAGATGCGCGCCACGATGGACCGGTCGAAGAGTGGAGCGCCGGCCTCCGGCCACGCCGTGCGTGACCTGTTCTCGACGGACGAGATCTTTCAACGGCTCGTCGCTACGGCGGACGAGGAGTTCGTCCGCTCAACGCGGCTGCTGTTCCTCTCTGGCCTCGCCGCCGGACTGTCCATCGGGCTCACACTGATGGCCCGGAGCGCCGCCACGGCTGCCGTCCCCGGCGATCCGAGCGGGCTCGTCGGCAACCTGCTGTACCCTATCGGCTTCCTCCTCATCGTCCTCGGGCGCTACCAACTCTTTACGGAGAACACGCTCACGCCGGTGACGCTCGTGCTGACGCGGATCGCTGCGATTCCGCAGCTCCTCCGGGTGTGGGGGGTCGTCCTCGTGGCGAACGTGCTGGGCGCGGCGCTCGTCGCCCTCGTGCTGGCGAAGACGGGTGTGCTGGATGCGGACACCGCCGCCGTCGCACGGAGCTTCGGTCTGCACGGGATCGAGACGGGATGGGGGCCGCTCTTCTGGAAGGCCGTGATCGCCGGGTGGCTCGTCGCGAGCATGGTGTGGCTGAACCACGCCGCGCGTGACACCGTCAGCCGGTTCTTCATCGTCTTCTTCATCATGTACATCGTCCCGAGCGCGGACCTCTTCCACTGCATCACGGGGGCCTGTGAGGTATTCTTCCTCATGTTCCAGGGCGAAGCCGGACTCGGTGACTTCGCGCACTTCTTCAGCGCCGTCGTGCTCGGCAACACCGTCGGCGGCGTGCTCCTCGTCGCCATCCTCAACAACGCGCAGACGCGGGAGCGTCGCTTCCCCGACCGCGACTTCGGCGAGCTGACGCTGACGTGGCGGGAGTTCCTCTTCCGCCTCGAACCGGGCGAGGCTGCGAAGGCCAAGCCGCCCGCCGACACGCCCGAGCGCGCCGTGGAGGAGGATAGTATGCTCGACCGCCCGATTCCCAACGAAGCCACCCCGGCTCATGGCTGAGACCTACCGCAAGCTCATCGCGACGACCCTCACCCCGCACTTCCGTGAGGCCGCCGAACTCGTGGAGGAGACCGTGCCGGAACCGGGGTCAGGCCAGCTCCTCGTTCGCAATCTCTACGCAGGGGTGAACGCGACGGACGTGAATATCACCGCCGGGCGCTACTCGTCCGACCCGACGCTACCCTTCGACCTCGGTGCCGAAGCGGTCGGAGTCGTGGAGGCGGTGGGGGAGGGCGTCGAGGGTTTCGCTCCCGGTGATGCGGTGGCGACGGGCAGCGTCGGGGGCGGCTACCGCGAGGTACAACTCGTCGAAGCGCGCCACGCCGTGCCCGTCCCCGAAGCCTCACCGGAAGTGCTCTCCATCTTCGTCAGTGGCCTCACTGCCTCGATCGCGCTCGACGAGGTCGGGCGGATGGGGAGCGGCGAGACGGTGTTTGTGACGGCGGCGGCGGGCGGGACGGGGCAGTACGCCGTGCAACTCGCGAAGCGGGCCGGCAACCGCGTGATCGGCACATGCGGCTCGGAAGAGAAAGTGGAGTTGCTACGGGAACTGGGCTGCGACCGGCCGATCAACTACCGCGAGGAGGACGTGCGGCGCGTGCTCAAAGACGAAGCGCCGAACGGGCTCGACCTCGTCTACGAAAGCGTCGGGCGGGAGCTGTTTGACACGGCGCTCGGCGCGCTCGCCGTGCGGGGGCGGCTGCTGTGTATCGGCTACGTCAGCGAGTACGTCGATGGCGTCGAGACCGTGCGGCGACCACGGGTGTATACCCGGCTGCTCGGCAAGTCGGCGTCGGTGCACGGGTTCTTCCTGCCGCATTTCCGGGAGCACTTCCGCGACCACACCGCGAAGCTGCTCGGCCTCGTTCGCACCGGCGAACTGACCGTCGCCATCGACTCGGCCGGGTTCGAGGGCGTCGATTCCATCGTGGACGCCGTCGAGTACCTGCACAGTGGGCAGAGCAAAGGCAAGCTCGTCGTCAAGCTCTGAGCACCGCTCTGGGAGCGCCGCGCGCTTCCGCCAACCACCGCACGCATGCAGACAGAAACCAGCATCCGCGACCGCTTCCGCCTCGACGGGAAGGTCGCCGTCGTCACCGGCGCGTCGAAAGGGATCGGCGAGTCGATCGCGCGCGGCCTTGCCGAATTCGGTGCCCATGTCGTCGTCAGCAGCCGGAAGCAAGAGGCCGTGGACGAAGTCGCCGATGCCCTCCGCGCCGATGGGTTCGAAGCCACCGGCCTCGCCTGTCACGTGGGCGACGTGGAGGCCATCTCGGCCTTCGTGGACCGCGTCGTGGACGAGCGAGGTGGGATCGATATTGTCGTCAACAACGCGGCGGCGAACCCGGTGTACGGCCCGATTGAGGACACCGGCACGGACGCGTTCGACAAAATCATGGACGTGAACCTGCGCGGGCCGTTCGAGCTCTGCAAACGCGCGCTCCCGTCGCTGCGGGCGCGGGGCGGCGGGAGCATCGTCAACATCTCGTCGATCGGCGGGCTCAACCCGGAGCCGGGGATCGGCATGTACAGCGTCAGCAAGGCCGCGCTCATCAACCTGACGAAGGTGATGGCGAAGGAGTGGGGGCCTGATGGCGTCCGCGCGAACGCGATTTGCCCCGGCTTCGTCCAGACCAAGTTCAGCCGGGTGATGTGGGAGAACGATGCGCTGCTCGGCGAGCTCGAGACGCGGCTCCCGCTCGGCCGGATCGGGCAGGCGGAGGAGATGGCCGGGCTCGCCGTCTTCCTCGCCTCCGACGCCGCGAGCTACTGCACCGGTGGCGTCTTCCTCGCCGACGGCGGCTACATGCTGATATGACTCGGCCTTCGATGGATACGGATCCCCTCGCCGACCTGCTACCTCGCGTGCGCGACTTCGTCCGTGACACCGTGCGTCCGCTCGAACGCCACCTGCTTGTGCACGACTTCGACGGGCTCGAAGCAGGCATGGCCGAGGCCCGGCAGAAGGCGAAAGCCGCCGGGCTGTGGAACCTGCAACTCCCCGAGGCGGTCGGCGGGCTCGGTCTCACGCTCCCGGAGTTTGGGCGCGTCAGCGAGGCGCTCGGCACGAGCCCGCTCGGGCATATCGTCTGCAACGGGCAGGCGCCGGACGCGGGCAACATGGAGATCCTGCTGGAGCACGCGACGGACGCGCAACGCACGCGCTTTCTCGACCCGCTCCTCCGAGGCGATGTCCGCTCTTGCTTCGCGATGACCGAGCCCGAGCACGCCGGCTCCAATCCCGCCGTCCTCTCGACTACGGCCCGCCGCGACGGCGACGACTACGTGCTCGACGGCCACAAGTGGTTCACGACAGCGGCCGATGGTGCGGCCTTCGCCATCGTGATGGCGGTGACGAGCCCCGAGGTGGAGAGCCCCTACGCCCGTGCCAGCCAGTTCATCGTCCCGACGGACACGCCGGGGTTCGAGCACGTTCGCCGGTTGCCAGTGATGGGGGACGAGGGACAGGGGTGGTTTTCACACTCAGAGATCCGGTTCGAGGACTGCCGTGTGCCCGTCGCGAACCGGCTCGGGCCGGAAGGTGCGGGCTTCCTCATCGCCCAGGAACGGCTCGGCCCAGGCCGCATCCACCATTGCATGCGCTGGATCGGCGTCTGCGAGCGGGCGTTCGCGATGATGTGCGAGCGAGCAGCGACGCGCGAGCTTGCGCCCGGAAAGCCGCTCGCCACGCGGCAGGCCGTCCAGTTCTGGATCGCCGAGAGCCGCGCCGAGATCGACGCCGCGCGGCTGCTCGTCCTCGACGCCGCCGAGCAGATCGAGCGCGACGGCGCGCGGGCAGCGCGGGCCGCGATCTCCGCCATCAAGTTCTACGTCGCCGACGTGCTGATGCGCGTGCTGGACCGGGCGATCCAGGTCCACGGTGCGCTCGGCGTCACCGACGATACGCTCCTTGCGTTCTGGTACCGCCACGAACGCGGCGCCCGCATCTACGACGGCCCCGACGAGGTCCACAAAACCGTCGTCGCCCGCGAGGTGCTGAAGGGCTACGGCCTGAAGCTCTGACTCAACGTCAGTCGCGGGTTGATCAGATCGAGGCAATTCCTGCGTAGCAGAGGTTCAGATGCACCAGCTTCAGCAACGACACGCTCCAGAGACCTTGCCACGAACGGGCGTAGACCCGGTCGCAGAACCGATCCCAC
>JBBSMX010000039.1:0-30314 GCA_038232935.1 Rhodothermales bacterium
ATCATGTGCCCGTTTTCGCTCCCTTCGCAGGCCACAACAACACCGACACACCCCTGGGGGACGATGGCGCTGGCGTCCCCACGCCTTTTTACTCCCTCCGCCATGCATGTCCTCAGCGTTGTCGGGGCCCGGCCCAACTTCATGAAGGTCGGACCGATCCACCGTGCCCTGTCGCTGGTCGGCGGCGTCCGCTCCCGCATCGTGCACACCGGCCAGCACTACGACGAGCGGATGAGCGACGTGTTCTTCCGCCAGCTCGAACTGCCCGAGCCCGACGTGTACCTCGGCGTCGGGAGCGGCTCGCACGCGGAGCAGACGGCGCGGGTGATGACGGCCTTCGAGCCCGTCGTGCTAGAGGAGAAGCCTGACCTCGTGATCGTCGTCGGTGACGTGAACTCGACGCTCGCGGCGGCGCTCGTGGCGGCGAAGCTACACGTGCCCGTGGCCCACGTCGAGGCCGGGCTGCGGAGCGGCGACCGGCGGATGCCGGAGGAGATCAACCGCCTCGCCACCGACGCCATCGCGGATCACCTCTTCGTGACCGAGCGGAGCGGCCTCGATCACCTTCGGCGCGAGGGTGTGCCGGACGAGCGCGTCCACTTCGTCGGGAATGTGATGATCGACTCGCTCGTGCGCTTCCGCGATCAGGCCGCCGCCACTACCATACTCGAAGCTCTGGGCATCGAGCCGAAAGCCTACGCCCTCGTTACGATGCACCGTCCCTCGAACGTGGACGACCCGGCACGGCTGGCAGAGATGGTCCGCATGCTGGAGGCCGTCGCCGAGCGGTACCCCGTCGTATTCCCGGTCCACCCGCGCACGCGGAAGCACCTCGCCGAAGGCGGGCTGGAGGATCGTCTGGCCGCGCTGGACGCCGTGCGTCTACTCGATCCCGTGGGCTACCTCGAGTTCCTGAAACTGATGGAGCACGCGGCCGTCGTCGTCACGGACTCCGGCGGGATTCAGGAGGAGACGACCTACCTCGGGGTCCCGTGCCTGACGCTCCGGCCGAACACGGAGCGCCCGGTGACGGTGGAGATGGGGACCAACGTGCTGCTGCCCCTCGACGCCCGGCAGGTCGCCGAGCGTGTGCAGGACGTGGCGGCGGGCCGGTTCAAGCGGGGCACGGTGCCGCCGCTGTGGGACGGTCACGCTGCCGAGCGGATCGCCGCCGTGCTCGTGCGCTGACCCCTTGCTCTGCTTGCCCTTTCGGGACGCCGCCCCTCCGGGTGCATCCATCCATTGTAGAACGGGTTGAAGATTGTAGCAACGATGGTGCGAGGCAAGACCGTTCAGCCCTGCGTCCGCCTGCAGCCGCTGGTTATGCTGCCCCTTCGGTTCCGCCCCCCATCTCTTTAAGGGTCTCCTCATTGTACTGCTCCGCGTACTCCGCTGACGGCGGAATCACCTGAATCACGTCGATCAAGACACCGTTCGGGTCTAAGGTGATGAAGTGGCGCTGGCCGAAGTCCTCCGAGCGCAACGCCAGATGTATCGGCAGCCCCGCCGCGCGCAGTCGCTCGTACTCACTGTCCGCATCGTCCACTTCAAAGTTGAGGATGAGACCCCCGCTCAACCTCTGGCGGAACGCTTCTGGAACGGTCGGGTGCTCGGGGTTGAGCAGAGCCAGTTCGAAGGGGGGTGCCTGCTCGGTCTTCAAGCTGACGTACCAGTCGGAGTCGAAGGTCACTTCGAAGGGGAAGTGCTCCGTGTAGAACGCTTTTGAGGCTGCCACGTCGCCGGTCATGATGACCGGGTAGAAGCTGTTGATCTTCATGAGGAGGTCCTATGGTTTTGAGAAAGGGCGTTGCCGCAAGCAAGAGTGGGGGGGTGCCAGCGTTGCGTTATGAGACCCTCCGCATATCATCCCCTGTTGGGCTGTGGCAGCATAACCACTGATTGGTGGAAGGAGTCGGCATAACACACAGCGTTGAAAGCCGAACCGTTCCGCGTAGGATGACGGTGAGGCGCATCGCGTTAACCGCCGTGTGTAAAGATGCATCCCCGTTCCGCCGGAAACGGCGCTTCCTCCCCTCGGCTCGCGCTCTTCTCCGCCGTGTTGTGCCGAACGCGAGTTCTCCTTCCTCTACTTCGTCAGCCCCGGCGTGCGGTGCAGGTACTCGTCGTAGAGCTCCGTCTGCCGCGAGGTGAGGGGCATGAGGTAGCCGTCGATGAAGAGGTGGTGGACCTCCGTCTTCGTCTCGAACGGGTCGCCGTCGGCGACGAAGAGGGTGGCGGCTTTGCCGGCTTCGATGGAGCCGAGCCGGTCGTCGACGCCGAAGAGGCGGGCGGGGACGATCGTGACGGCTTCGAGCGCGGCTTCTCGGCCGAACCCATACGGGGCACCGTAGGCAGCGGCGAAGGCGGCGTGATACGGGAGGTTGCGGACGTTCTCGACCTCGCTGGTTCGGAGCGCCACCTGCACGCCGGCCTCGCGCATCAGGCCGGGGTTGGCGTAGGCGCGGTCGTAGCGGTCGGCGTCGCGTGTCGGCTGGGCGAGGACGGGGCCGGCGATGACCGGGATGCCGGCGTCGGCGATCTCGTCGGCCACGCGCCAGCCTTCGGCGACGCCGGTGAAGATGGCCCGGACGCTATTCTTCTGCACCCACTCGATGGCCCGCGTGATGTCTTTGGCCGCGTTGACTTCGATCAGGAAAGGGACTTCGCCGCGCACGACGGGGGCGAGCGCCGCCATCTCCGGCACGTACTCCCGCGTCGGCCTGGGCTCCGGCGCGACCTGATAGGCGGAGTCGATGCGGGCGAAGAGGACGGCCTGCTCCCACGTGTCGTCGAGCTTCTCCATCGCCTCCTTCGTCTGCTTCTCGATCTCCTCGGCCTCGCGCCGGTCCCACGACCCGCGCCGCGCTGACGATGGGAAGTTGAGCACGACGCCCCGGAAGCCCGCGTCGAGATGTCCCGGCGTGTAGCCGTTCAGGGTAATCAGCGCCGCCGTGCCCGGCAGGAGGCCGCCCGAGGGCGCGGTCAGCACGGTCGTGACGCCACTGACACGAGTGATCGGGATGAGGGTGGACGACGGGTTGACCGCCGTCAGCGCCTGCATGTGCGGCGTCACGTTGCCGATCTCGGCGTAGTCCCGCGTCTCGGAGAGGGAGCCGATCTCCTGTAGCCCAAGCCGCGTCCCCCCGTCGATCAAGCCGGGATAGACCGTGCCCCCGGCGCAGTCGACCACCTCGGCGTCGGCCGGCTGCGGCACCGCTTCGCCGACGGCCTCGATCAGCCCGTCGCGAACGAGGAGCGAGCCGTTCTCGAGCGTCCCCTGCGTGACGGTTTCGATCCGACAGTCGGTGAGGTAGAACGTGCCCCGGCGACCCTCGTCCGGGTCGCCGGTCGTGAACAGGGTGAGGGCGAGGAGTAGAGTTAGCAGAAAGGGCATCGGTTCGGAATCAAGCGGTTAGCGGAGCCACCAGGAGCCTTGCGTCGCGACATCCTGCATGCAGGCGTCGGCGTGTTCGGTGGCGAGCGTCACGTCGTCCACTTCCTGCTCGGGATCGACGAAGAGCCGCATGTCGTCGGGGTCTTGGTCCCGGTCGAACCGGACGACGCCGTCCACAATTGTCAGTTGGGGGACGGCGTAGGCCGAGAGCGGGTGGCCCTCGAACAGCACGAGGTCCGCGTCCTTGCCGATCTCGATGGAGCCGACGCGGTCGTCGATGCCGAGCTGCCAGGCGGGGTTGATGGTGATGAGGGCGAGGGCCTCGTCGTCGCTCAGCCCGCCGTAGTGCTGCGCCTTCGCGGCCTCGTGGTAGAGGTGGCGGATGAGCTCGGAATCGTCGGAGTTGATGCTCGTGCGGACGCCGTTGCGAGTGAGGATCGCGGCGTTGTAGGCCGTCGAGTAGTAGACCTCGAACTTGTAGGCGTACCAGTCGGAGAAGACGGACGCGCCGGCCCCAAACGCGGCCAGCTCGGGCGCGACCTTGAACCCCTCGTTCGCGTGCTGGAACGTGACGCGCTCCACCCCGAAGTCTTCGAGTACGCGCAGCAGCATGAGGATTTCGTCGGCGCGGTACGAGTGGGTGTGGACGAGGATCTCGCCGTCGAGGATGTCGGCGAGGGTTTCGAGTTGGAGGTCGTAGGCCGGCGGCATCATGCGGCGGCCCTCGCGCTGCGCGGCCTCGTAGTCGTCCTGCCGCTCGCGGTAGCGCTGGGCCTCGGTGAAGGCATCCCGGAGGACGGTCTCGACGCCCATCCGTGTGGCGGGGCGGATGCCGCGGCCCTTGCCGTGGACGCGCGTCGGGTTCTCGCCGAGGGCGAACTTGATCGTGCGCGGCGCGCCCTCGAAGCGGATCGTCTCGGGGTCGGTCTCGCCCCAGCGGTGCTTGATCGTCTCGTTTCGCCCGCCGATCACGTTGGCCGAGCCGTGCATGGCGTGGCTCGTGGTGACGCCGCCCGCGAGCGCCCGGTAGAGCCGGATGTCGAGCGGGTTGAGCACGTCGCCGACCCAGACCTGCGCGGTGACCGGGCTCGTCGCTTCGTTGACGGACGTGATGCCGATGTGCGAGTGGGCGTCGATGATGCCGGGCATGAGGTAGCGCCCGCTAGCCTCGATGGTGCGGACGCCGCGCGGGGCGCTCAGCCCCGACCCGATCTCGGCGATCTTGCCGTCGCGCACGAGCACGTCGGTGTCGTCGAGGGTGCCGTTCGTGACGGTCAGCACGGTCGCGCCCCGGATCAGCAGGTCGCCCATCGGCTGGGCGCGGGCGGCGGGAGCGAGCAGGAGGAAGAGGAGGAGGGTGCGCATGATGCGGGGCAGCGGTAGGGGCGGGTCTCAGACCCGCCCCTACGGTGGAATTATTCGGGACGACGGGTGGCGGTGAACGTGATCGGCGAAGTGCTCGGTCCGGTAACCTCGGCGGTGTACGTGTCGCCGGTGACGAGGCCGGAGACATCGACGGCACCGAATGGCGTGTCCGGAAGGCGGAAGGTGAGGCGGTTGCCTTCGAGCGTGACGCTCTCCATCGTGTGCGTCGCGCCGTCCGGCTCGACGACCGTGCCGCCGAGAGTTCCGCCTTCGTCTGAGATGGTCATCGTGCCGGTCTGCACGCCGTCGTCGGTGACGAGGCGATACTCCCACGTCCCGGCGACGACGACCTCGGCCTCCGGGTCGAAGCCTTTGTCCTCGTCGATCTCGAACCGCTGCCCGTCCACGAACACGAAGCGGACGGGGGCTTTCTCCTCGAAGTACGAGCCCTTCGTGACCACGAGGTTCGCCATCTTGCCAGGCTCGACGGTGCCGAGGCTGCGGTCGAGGCCGAGGAGGGCGGCGGGCGTCGTCG
Source organism: Rhodothermales bacterium (assembly GCA_038232935.1). GTDB lineage: Bacteria > Bacteroidota > Rhodothermia > Rhodothermales > JANQRZ01 > JBBSMX01. The sequence continues at coordinate 5,295 of JBBSMX010000039.1, forward strand.
TGAGCGCGGCGAGGGCGTCGTCCTCGGACAGCCCGGCGGCGACGATCCGGCGGAGGTTGGCTCGGATGTCGGCGGGCTTCGCGCCGAGCGTGGCGAAGCCGAAGGGGATGCCGGCAGCGTGGAGCGTCGCGGCGTTCCGCTCGTAGAGGCCGATGGCCTCGCGCCGCTTCGCTCTCAGCGCATCGACTTCGTCGTCCACGTCGGCATACGACCGGGTGCGACGCTCCGTGATGAAGACCTCGCTGGTGGGCGGAGCGACGGCGGCCGAGTCGGTAGCGGTCGAGTCTTTTTCGGCTTTCGGCAGGTTGAGGGAGGCGAAGACGGGGACCCCGGCGGTAGCCAGCTTGTCGGCCAGGTGGGTGCTCTCGCGGAGCCCGCCGAGGACGAGCCCGAGGCCGAGCTCATCGGCGATGGCGAGCGCGCGGTGCGCTTCGAGTTCGTCGTCCACGGAGAAGAAGACGGGTCGCTCGCCGTGCGTCGCCGGGGCGAGCGCGGCGCGGGCGGGGTCGGAGACCGGGCGCTGGAGTCCGGCGGGGTCGTCGGCGTAGAGCCGCTCGCCCTCCTGCCGCCGCTCGGCGTCGCGGGCGAGCTGACGGAGCTCGGCCAACACGCCCATCGGCGTCGCCGGATAGACGCCGGAAGCGCCTTCGAACTGGGCGAAGAGGGAGGCGTCGCCGCGCAGCACAAGGGCGTCCGCGTTCTCCCCGGCGAGCAGGATCACGGCCCCCCGGCCGGGCAGCATCCCGTCGTGCGGGACCGTGTGGGCGACGGTGAAGCCGAGCTTCCGCAGCGCCTCGACCGAGCCGTCGTCGGCCTTCAGCAGAGCGCGAGCGTCGCGGTCGGGCTGGATGCCGGCGCGGTCGCGGGGCGGGTGGCCGGGGTCGATGTCGGCCTTGTCTTCGTTCTCTTTCTTTTCCGGGTCCGAGATCGCGGCGTGGCCGAGCCCGTCGATGAACCCGGCGTAGACCGTGAGCGAATCGCCCGCGATGATCTCAGCGTCGAACGGTGGACGGACATCGGCCCCGACGGCTTCGATCAGCCCGTCGCGCACGACGACGGTGGCGCGTTCGAGCAAGCGGCCGGGACTCGGGACGACACGGGCGTTCGTGATGGCGAAGGTGCGGGTGACGGGACGGACCCCCGGATCCTTAGGCGTGGCGTCCTGCGCTCGGGCGGGGAGCGCGAGCAGTACGAGGGCGACGAGGAGAGCGGAGCGTAGCATAGGCAGGAGAGGCGATGAGGCGGCGGAAGGTAGAGCGTCAGGCTTCAGTCAGCACGCCGAGTTCGCGGCCAAGGCTGCGGGCCGCCGGGGTGATGATGTGGCCCGGCCCGAGAACGATCTTTTGCCCTTTGAGCCGCGCCTGCCGCACGTCGTTCTCGGTGATGAGGCGGCCTGTCGTGCGGACGTTCGACGGTGTTTCATCGGCGACTGAGGGAGAGGGCGCGAGCGTGAGCTGCGGATTCCAGCGGACCGTGTCGCCCTCCGTCAGTCGAGCCGCGAGCGCGTCGGTTCGGTCGAGGCGAACGTGGCCGTCGCCCTCCTCCACCATCACCTCTCCGAAGGCGACGGCCCCGGCCTGCACCGTGACGATCTGGCCGACATCGAGCCGCCACGCGCGGAGGAGGCCGGCGGGGAGGACGAGCGCCCGCCGCACCGGCTCGACGGGCGGGGCTACCGTCGAACCCGCCGGGCCGCGCAGCCGGAGCGGGGGACCGCCGCCGAGCGCGTCCCGGTCGAGCGCGTCGAGCACGAGGCGGGAGGTTTTGGCGGCGGTGACGGGGACGGAGACTTCGCCGCGTCCGGTGCGTGACACGACCACGCGTTCGGAGCCGCGCAGCGTGTAGCCTTTGCCGAACAGCGCGGCCACGTCGGATGGGGCGAGGTCGGCGCGCGAGGGGGCGATGCGGACGGGGATCGCGTCGGGTTGGATCACAGCGCGTCCGGCGAGCCGGGGAGGAAGCGGGCCTCGACATCGGCGATCTTCTGCACGCGCTCGGCGTGGCGGCCTCCCTCGAAGTCGGTCTTCAGGAAGGTGTAGAGGATGCCCTTGCAGACCTCGATGCCCTCAGTGCGGCTGCCGAGCGTGAGCACGTTCGCGTCGTTGTGGGCGCGGGCGTTGAAGGCGGCGAACTCGCTCGCGCAGCACGCCGCGCGGACCGTCGGGAGCTTGTTCGCCACCATCGCCGAGCCGACGCCGACGCCGTCGATCATGAGGCCGAGTTGCACCTCGCCGAGGGCGACGAGCCGCGCCACCGCGTACGCGAAGTCGGGGTAGTCGCACCGGGCGTCGGAGTCGGTGCCTACGTCGGTGACGGTCCACCCGAGGCTCTGGGCGTGCTCGACGAGCGCCTGTTTGTAGACGAAGCCGGCGTGGTCGCAGCCGACGGCGAGGGTGCGCGGCGGTGCGTCGTGGCAATCGCAGGGGGTGCCGTCGGGGCAGTCGCAGTCCTGCGGTTTGGCGTCCTCGGCCCGCTCGGAGAGGGTGATGCCGTGGTCGCGGGCGAAGTCGCGGGCGAGCGCGGTGACGAGCGCGTTCGGGGCGATGACGAGCGTGCGACGCCCGTCGTCGTGGGCGCGGCGCACGTCGGTCTCGGTGATGAGGGGGCGTTTAGGCATGGGCGAAAACTACGGCAACGAGGGGGAGCGGCGGGAGCCCCCGCAGCGGATTCTCGTGCGTGCCCTTCCATTTGTCGGTAGCGCTTCCGATACTTGTGGGTTCGCTACCATCTCCTTCGCCTTCCCCCGAACTCCATGCCCACGATCGTCCAGGAACGCCCCAAAGTCTCTGCCTACGAAATCGCCACGGCCAACTTCAACCGCGCTGCCGACGTGATCGGGCTCGAAGACGAGTGGCGCACGCTCGTCCGCCGCCCGTTCCGCGAGATGAAAGTGGAGGTCCCGCTTCACATGGAGGACGGCTCGCTGCGGACGTACACCGGCTACCGCATCCAGCACAACGGCGCGCGCGGCCCGTTCAAAGGCGGCATCCGGTTCTCCCCGCTCGTAGACGCCGACGAGGTCCGCGCCCTCGCCGAGATGATGACGTACAAGACCGCCCTCGTGGACATCCCGTTCGGCGGCGGCAAAGGCGGCATCGACGTCGACCCGCGCGAGCTGACGAAGCGCGAACTGGAGCAGCTCACCCGGCGCTACATCTCGCGCATCCACCTCATCCTCGGACCGAACCGCGACGTGCCGGCCCCGGACCTCGGCTCGAACGCGCAGGTGATGGCGTGGATCGTGGACCAGTACGGGCGGCAGCACGGGCACTCGCCCGCCGTCGTGACGGGCAAGCCGCTGGAACTCGGCGGCTCACCGGGCCGCGAGGCCGCGACCGGGCGCGGCGTGATGATCTGCACGCTCGAAGCCGCCGACGACCTCGGCATGGAGGTGAAGGACCTCCGCGTCGCCGTGCAGGGGTTCGGGAACGTCGGGATGCACGCGGCGCTCCTGCTCGACGCGAAAGGGGCGAAGGTCGTGGCCGTGTCCGACGTGTCCGGCGGGCTCTTCTGCGGCGACGGGCTCGACGTCCAGGCCATCCGCGCGTACAAAGACAGCCAGGACCACGGCACGATCAGGGGCTACGCCGCGCCCGGCGTCGAGAACGTCTCCCACGCCGACTTCATGGGCGTCGATTGCAACGTGCTGATCCCAGCGGCCGTCGAGTCGGCTATCAACGCCGAGAACGTCGACGGCGTGAAGGCGAAGCTCGTCGTGGAGGGGGCCAATCTCCCCGTCACGCCCGAGGCCGACGAGCGGCTGAATGCGCGCGGCGTGCTCGTCGTGCCGGATATCCTCGCGAACGCGGGCGGCGTCACGGTGTCGTACTTCGAGTGGTCGCAGAACTTCCAGCAGTTCCGCTGGAGCGAGGACCTCGTCAACCAGCGACTCGAGGAGATCATGCTGACGGCGTACCGCACCGTGCGCAACCGCGCCCACCACTACGACGTGACGCTCCGCGTCGGCGCGTTCGCCGTCGCCATCGAGCGGGTCGTCAGCGCGGAGAAGCTGCGCGGAACGCTTTAGAAAGGGTAAGGTGTGAAGGGTAAAGGGTGAATACGGAAGCGGCGTTCTTCTGCGCTGCGACCTGATTTACCCTTTTCAGCTCACCTTTTCCGTCATTTCCGTTGGAGCCACGCGGCGGGGTCCACGGCCTCGCTCTGGGCGAAGAGGCCGAAGAACATCCCCGCGCCGAGGGGGTCGTCGGCCGTGCCGGCGCGGGCGATGCCTTCGCCGGCGCGGACGCTTTGCCCCTGCTGCACGTTCACGGACGAGAGGTTGGCGTAGACCGTCGCGTAGTCGCCGTGGGAGAGCATGACGCAGGTCCCGTAGCCCGGCATCGCGAAGATCCGCTCCACCCGCCCGTCGAACACGGCGCGGATTGGGGCTGTCGGGGTCGTGGAAATCTCGATGCCGATGCTGCGCGTCTTCGTGCCGTAAACGGGGTGCGTGCGCGTTCCGAACGTGCCGGTGATGACGCCCGCGGCCGGCCATGGCAGCTTTCCTTTGTTCTGCCGGAACGAGCCGGTCAGCTCGACGAAGGCGGACTCGGCCGCCTCGGCGGCCCGCGTCGCCGCTGCGTTGTTCGTGCGACGTGCCGCCTCGGTCTCTCGCCGCCGGGCTGCTTCGGCCGCGGCGATCATCTCCTGAATCCGCGATTCGAGCCGGCTCATGTCCTGCTGGCGCTGCTGGAGCTCGGACTGGAGGCCGGTGCGCTTCTGCTGGAGCGTGGTCACGAGCGAGGCCCGCTCGGTCTTGCGCCGGGCGAGAGCCTGCTGCTCCGTCCTGCTCTCCGCCAGCAGCGTCTGGATGCGCGCCGCCGACGAGTCGAGCGCGGCCTGCCGGTCGGTCATCTCCTGCTGCGTCGCGGCGATCTGGTCGAGCTTCCGCCGACGCTGCTGCGTGAAGCGCTGGAGGTAGCGGGTGCGGACGATCATCTTGTTGATGGACCCGGCCGAGAGGATCAGCGCGAGGTCGCCGGTGCGGCCCCGCATGTAGGCGTTGCGGGCGTGGCCTGCGTACTCCTCTTTGAGTTCGGCGAGGTCCGTTTCGAGCTGGGCCATCGAGCGCTGGATGCCGAGGGCCTCGCTGCTGAGCACGGTCTGCCGCTCCCGGTACGACGCGATCAGCGCCTCGCGAACGGCGATCTCGCGGTCGAGTTCGTGGAGGGCGGTGGTGGCATCCGTCTCCTCGCGGCGGGTGCGCGTGAGCAGGCGTTCATACTCCGCGATCTGCGCTTTCAGCTCGCTGAGGCGCTTCTCGGCCGCCTGCCGCTCGGCATCCTGCGCGGCGGCGGGGGACGCGACGAGGAGGAGGAGCACCAAGAGTAGGGGCGAAGCGTGCTTCGCCCACACAGCGTTCCTCAGAGCGGGCAGCGAGCGGGATAGACTAGTCGAGGCGTCGGACGTCGGCATCACCGGGGGAGAAGGGGAAGGCGAGGGTTGGGGGGTTCAGCGTGAGCTTGCGATGCTCGATGGTCAGCCGAGCCTCGGACTGGGGGTTCCAGACCTCGACCCGGCGCGGCAAGATCCGCCCGTCGATCACGTCGAACGCAGAGAACGTACGCTCGTCGTAGAGCACGCCGTCGACGAACCCCTGGTAGCGGACCGTCCGCCAAGAGGCCGGATCGACGGTGAAAACCCGCGTCGCTTGGGCGTCGGTGAGCTGGTACGCCTCTCCGGTGGCGCGGATCATCCACCCCTCGCTGGTGGGGCGGAGCGTGCCGAGGAGGGTAGCGAACAGCTCGGCAGTGCTGAACGAGACGGGGAGGAACGCAGCGGCGGCGCTCACCGGGCCGAGGTAGAGCCGGTCGTGCAGCTTGTCGAGTACTTTGAAGCTGTCGGGGGTTGCGAGGGCGCGGGCGACCTCGATGCTGAGCGGGCCGCGCGCCGAAGCCCAGAGGGTATCGGCCGCCCGCTGGCGGATCGTGGCGGAGAGGTCGGCATCGCGGTCCGGGGTGCGGACTTTGATTTCGGCCTGACTCGAAAAGGCGGTGATCGAGTCCGCCGCTGCCGTCGCTGCCATCAGGGCGAGCACCTGCTCGGCGGAGTGGTTCGGGAACTCGGCGGGCGCGGCGAGGTCGGGCGCGTTGCGGACGAGTGGCCCGGACGAGCAGCCCGCGACGAACAGGAAAGCAGTGCAGCAGAGCAGGAAAAGGCGCAACGAAAAAATGGTTTAGCGGTGAGTGCACGAGCGCGTGGCCCAGCCGGTCGTCCGAATAAACGGGCCGGGGTGCAGGAGAAGTATAGCTCGCGCGACCACGGAGGCTCCGCGCCGACTCACGGCGCGCTGCCGCCGAGCTTCTCCCGGAGTTGCTCGCTGTCGGGCGCGAGTTCGAGCGCGGCCTGCCAATGGCGACGGGCCTCATCGCGGTGACCTCGGGCTGCCTCGGCATCGCCGAGATGTTCGAGCAGCACGGCGGTCGGCTCGCCCGCGGCGACGGCTTTCGTCAGCCACTCGACGGCCGCGTCGTATTCGCCGCGTGCAAAATGCACCCAGCCGAGCGTGTCGAGGTACGACGCGTTCTGCCCTTCGAGTTCGACGGCGCGGCGGGCCATCGAGCGGGCCTCGTCGAGGCGCTCGCCGCGGCCGGCGAGGACGTAGGCGTAGTTGTTCAGCGCGAGCGCGTTGTCGGCGTTCAGCTCGAGGGCTTCAGCGTAGGCCGCGTCGGCGCGGTCGGGCTCGGCGAGTCGGGAGTAGAGCAGGCCGAGGTCGGCGAGGAGGGCGCTGCGTTCGCGGTCGTCGTCGGGTGCCTCGTCTTCGAGCACGGCGAGGGCTTCGTCGAGGAGGCGGAGCGCCGCGCGGTCATCGCCGGCTTCGGTGTGGGCGATGGCGGCGATGCGGACGAGCGCGTACTGGCCGGGGAAGAGCAGCATCGCCTCGGCGGCGGCGTCGAGGGCGGCGGCGGTGTCGCCGGAGCGGAGGTGGGCGGCGACGAGTTGCGCCCACGCGGTCGGGTTGCGCGGGTCGTCGGCGAGGGCGCGGGCGAGGGCGTCGGCGGCGGCGGCCCAGTCCTCGGCGCGGTAGCGGAGGTCGCCGAGCATGAGGAGGGCCGAGCCGTCCGTCGCTCCGGCCGCGACAGCGGATTCGAGCAGGCGGCGGGCCGTCGCGGCGGCGGCCGGGTCTTCGTCGATGCGGAGGTAGAGGGCGGCGGCCTGTCCGAGCACGGCCTCGGGCGAGGTCGCCGCGTCGCCGAGCGCGCTCATCAGGGCTTCGGCGCGGGCATCGTCGCCCTGCGCGCGGTACAGCTCGGCGAGCCGGAGGAGCGCGTCCGCGTCGCCGGGCCGTTCGGTGAGGAGGGCTTCGAGCGTGGACACGGCGGCGTCGGTGCGGCCGGCCTCGTCGTAGAGGTCGGCGAGCTCGCGGCGGAGCGTGGCGTTGGCCGGGTCGAGGTCCACGAGGGCTTCCACCGTGCGGATCGCGCCCGCCGTATCGCCCTGCCGCTGGTAGATCGCGAGCATCCGCGTTCGCACCGCCCCGCTCTCGCCGACGTAGTCGAGCACCCGTTCGTAGGTGGCGAGGGCGTCGTCGAACCGCCCGCTTTGCTGCTGGACGCGGGCGAGCGCCGTGAGGGCCGGGAGGTCGTTCGGGGCGAGCGCGAGCAGGCGCTGGTACGTCCCCATCGCCGCGTCGTATTCTCCGGCCGCGAGCTGGAGGCCGGCGAGGTGGCGGTACGTGCTGGCCTCGTCCGGGTCGGCTTCGACGGCGCGGGTGGCGAAGTAGATCGCCGTGGCGAGATCGCCCTGCGCTTCGTGGGCTTCGGCGAGGGCGGAGAGGATGGCCCCTTCGCCGGGTCGCATCTGCAACGCGCGCTCGTACTGTTCGATGGCGTCGTCGTAGTCCCCGAGGTAGGCCCGCGTCATGCCACGGACGAACGCCTGCTCCGCCCGCATTGCGAGCGTCGTGTCGCTGACGGCTTGCTTCTGCGCGACGGACGGACCCGCGAGCAGGACGGTGAGCGCTAGGAGGAGCGAGAGTCTGAGCATGAGCGAAGGGGGACGTTCGGCGGGATCTTAACGCGTGACGCTACAAAAGTTCAGTGCAGAGTAATTTAGGCACGTCGGGAGGGAGCGCCGGACGCGGCGCGGTTTCTGGTTTCGCGTTTCCGGTTTGCCTGCGTCGAGGCTTCGCGTTGCCTGTGCACCATCTCCCGACTCCCGACTCCCGACTCCTGTCTCCCAACCTCTCTATGAAGCTCACCCGATTCAAGGCCCCGGACACGACGCTCATCATCTTCTCGATCATCGTCCTCGCGGCCATCCTCACGTGGCTGCTGCCGGCCGGCGCGTACGAGAAGACCGAGCTCATGGTGGAGGGCGCGGGGATGCGCGAGGTCGTGGTCCCCGGCTCGTACCACACGGTCGCGCGGGCCTTCGACGGAGCGGGGGACCGGCTGCTCCACACGGTTGCCATCATCCTGCAAGCTCCGATCCTCGGCTTCATCGACGAGGACGCCGCGCCGATCATCGCGTTCGTCCTCCTCATCGGCGGGGCGTTCGCCGTGCTCCAGCAGACGGGGGCCGTCGAGACCTCGCTCCGGCGGCTCGTCCGGGCCTCGCAGCGGTCCCGTGCGGTCGAGGTGCTGACAATCCCGCTCTTCATGGTGCTGTTCTCACTCGGGGGGGCCGTCTTCGGGATGTCGGAGGAAACGATCCCGTTCATCCTCATTTTCGTCCCGCTCGCGCTCGCGCTCGGCTACGACTCCATCACCGGCGTGGCGATCCCGTTCTTGGGAGCAGCGGCGGGGTTTGCCGGGGCGTTCCTCAATCCATTTACCGTCGGCGTGGCGCAGGGGATCGCGGCGGTCCCGCTCTTCTCCGGTATCGGGTTCCGCATCGGGCTCTGGGTCGTGGTGACAGTGGTGACGGTGGCGTTTGTCATGTGGCACGCCACGCGGGTTAAGGCCGATCCGACACGGAGCCCCACGTTCGAGATCGACGAGAAGAAGCGGCACGAGGGGCTGCACCTCGATGCCGAAGGGGAGATCGAACGGCTGACGGGGCGGCAACAGGCCGTGCTCGCTATTTTCTTCGCGGGCATCGGCGTGCTCGTCTTCGGTGTGCTCACGTACCAGTGGTACATCATCGAGATCGCGGCGCTCTTCGTCGCGCTCGGCCTCGCGATGGGGGCCGTCGGCGGGCTCGGGGCGAACGGGACGGCGCGGGCGTTCATGGACGGCGCGCGCGACCTCGTCGCGACGGCCATCATCATCGGGCTCGCGCGCGGCATCCTCGTCGTGATGCAGGACGGGCAGATCATCGACACCGTCCTCCACGCCCTCGCCTCCGGGCTCGAAGGGACCGGCTCGGTCGTGGCGGCGATGGCGATGTTCGGCGCGCAGACCGTGATCAATTTCTTCGTCCCGAGCGGGAGCGGGCAGGCCGCGCTCACGATGCCGCTGATGGCTCCGCTCTCGGACCTCGTGGACGTCTCGCGGCAGACGGCAGTCCTTGCTTTCCAGATGGGCGACGGGTTTACGAACATGATCATCCCGACGAGCGCCGTACTGATGGGCGCGCTTACGCTCGGCGGGGTGCCGTGGCAGAAGTGGGCGCGGTGGGTGCTTCCGCTCCAGATCGGGCTGTTCGTGCTCGGGCTCGTCGCGCTCGCCATCGCCGTCGTCAGCGGGTGGGGCGTGGCAACCAGTTGACGGTGGGCATGGCCTTCTGTCCATCGTTAACTGGAACGGGGCTTGCATATGTGAGACCGTAACGCAATCTTAACAGCGTTCCGCACGTTAACCTCCTCTCCTTCCCGCCGTGGGTGCCGCCGGTCTACAGGCCGACCAGCATTCGCTACACTCCCAACCGACTCCGACATGACCAAGCTGCTGAAACCAGGCTTCTTCGCTCTGATCGCTCTGCTTCTTTTCTCCGCTGCCTCCTACGCGCAGAGCCCCGTGGGCATGTGGCGCACGATCGATGACGAGACCGGCGAGCCGAAGTCCGTCGTCCAGATCTACGAGCAGGACGGCGAGCTCTACGGCAAGATTGCGAAGATCCTCCCCGCGGGCCGCTCCTCCATCTGCGACGTCTGCGAGGGCGAGTACGAAGGCAAAGACCTCATCGGGGCCGTCATCCTCAAGGGCATGGAGAAGGACGGCGACGAGTGGGACGACGGCAAGATCACGGACCCGAAGAACGGGAAGACCTACAGTGCGAAGATGTCGTTGAAGGACGCGAACACGCTCGAAGTGCGCGGCTTCATCAAGGTGCCGCTGATGGGCAGTTCGCTCGGCCGCACGCAGACGTGGTACCGCGTCACGTCCTGAGCCCGTGTGAGTCAGATTTTTTTGCCCTGCCGAGGGCGGCCCGCGCGCCCTGTTGCGCGGGCCGCCTTTTTTGTATACTCACGGCCGACGTACCACGCTATCCCTACGCACGCCCCGAGCCGGAGGCCCCAGGACACGTTCCACGTGCGGCTCCGCCCCCTCGGCCAGACCTAAGAGCGTCTTCCCAACACCAGCTTCCGACATCTGCATCGTCCGCCAGAGCCCGGCATCGTCCGGTGGGAAGAGGAGCGTATGAGCGCCCTCAGCGGACACGTCCTCGTCCTGAATCAGGACTACCGCGCCCTCAGCGTGTGCAGCGTCGAGCGTGCCGTGGTGCTCCTATGGCTCCGCAAGGTGGAGCTCGTCCACGCCCGCGAGGACCGGATGCTCCACTCGGCGCGGGCGCTGCACCCGTGGCCGAGCATCGTTCGGCTCAAGGTCTACGTTCACGTCCCCTACAAGCGGATCATGCTCTCGCGGAAGAACGTGCTGCGCCGCGACAGCCATCGCTGCCAGTACTGCCGCAGCCACGACCGGCTCACGATCGACCACGTCCTGCCGAAGTCGCGCGGCGGCAAGGATACGTGGGAGAACCTCGTCGCTGCATGCGTGCCCTGCAATAACCGGAAGGGGAACCGTACGCCGGAGGAAGCGGGCATGACGCTGCTCCGCAAGCCGTTCCGCCCCAGCCACGTCATGTTCATCCGCGACTACATCGGCCGGCTAGACGACCAATGGAAACCGTACCTTTTTTTAGCGTGATGGCAGGGCCGTCGTGTGAGGAATGTGGGAGGTTCGGCGGTGGGGCGAACGGGTTGATGCGTGATGCGTGACACGTGATGTTTGCCTCGCCGTTCGTCTCTCCTTTGGGACAGGCACCCTCACGCATCACTCGTCACGCATCACGGACATGAACTTCCTCTCGAACCCGATCGTCGCGCGGCTGCTGTGGGCGTTCCCGCTCCTGCTCTTCGCCATCGCCGCCTACCTGCTCTGGGCCGGCCTCCAGCAGCGCGACGCCGCGACCGACGGCGTGCCGGTACAGGCCGAGGTGCTCGGCGTCGATACGCACGAGCGGGCCGAGATCACGAGCGGGGAGGTCCGGCTCCGCTTCGTCCCGCCGGGCGAGTCCGGAGCGGTCGAGCGGACGGTGGAGATGCCGCTGACGTTTCTCAAGAGCATCGAGGCGCGGGAACTCAAGCGGGTCACGGTGCTCGCGCGGCCGGGCCACGATCAGATCGTGCTGGAGCCGTACAAGCGGTCGCAGTGGATCCTCAGCCTCAGCTTCTCGGTCATGGCGCTCATCGGCGCCATCGGGCTCTCGGTGATGGTCCGAGGCTGGAACCGGTTCCTCCGCGAGCACGGCGACCCGGCGGACGTCGCGGTGTCGTAGAGCCGCAGCGTGCTACGGCTCCACAGTGGTTCCTCCGTTACCCGCGCGGCTCCTCGGGATAGAGGGCACCCACCTGTTCGGCGTAGCCGTTGAACATCAGGGTCGGGACGCGGCGCTCCTCATTCACGGCCGCGATAAACTTCTCCGATGCCTGGCTCCAGCGTGGGTGCGGCACGTTCGGGTTCACGTTCGAGAGGAACGAGTACTCCGCGGGCTCGAGCTTATTCCAGAACGTGGGCGGCTGCTCGTCGGTGAAGACGATCTTCTGCACCGCCTTCGGTCCTTTGTAGCCGTACTTCCACGGGAAGACCATCCGGAACGGCGAGCCGTTCTGCTTCGGGAGTGGCTCGCCATAGGCCCCGGTGGCGACGAAGCCGAGGTCGTTCATCGCCTCGTCCATCCGGAGCGCGTCGAAGTACGGCCACGGATACCACGTCGCCTGCTTCAGCCCCGGCATCTGCTCCGGCCGGTTCGCCGAGACGAAGCGGACGTGGGTCGCCGTCGAGAGCGGGTTGCACAGGTCGATCAGCTTGCGGAGGGGGAAGCCCGTCCACGGCACCGTCATGCTCCACGCCTCGACGCAGCGGAAGCGGTACACCCGCTCTTCGAGGTCCATCTGCCGGATGAGGTCGTCCACGTCGAGCGTCTTTTCCTTCTCCACGAGCCCGCTGACCTCGATGGTCCACGGGAACGGTTCGTAGGCCCCGGTGAGCTCCCAGAGGTCTTTGAGATCGCCCTGGTTTCTGAACTCGTAGAAGTTGTTGTACGAGGCGTGGGCGAGGCGCTCCGTCGTTTCGCGGCCGGGTGGGGGGAACCCCGCCGTCACCTGCGGGGCCGGGTAGCCCGTGCGCGGCGCGTTCGCCGGGATCGTGTCGAGCGGGCCGGAGGGGACCGGAGCGGACGCGCTCTTCAACATCGAATCGCCTGCCATCGCGGGGTCGGCGGAGCCGCCTGACCCGCCGTTGCCGTTCGCGCACCCCGTTCCGAGCGCAGCCAGTCCCACGGTGCCCAGCCCGAGCTGCCTGATAAACGCGCGGCGGTTGCGGTACCCGGCCTCCGACGTGCAGACGTTCTCGGGGAGGTACCAGTCGGGGCGGAGGATGAGGTGGGCCATGGCGGGGGGGGGCTGTACGGAGGGGGACGAGGGCTCGGGTATCTAAAGAAAAGGATCGTCGGCGATAACGCAAGGGTGGGAGCCGTAAACTTTGTCTGACATTCTCCTGCTCATCTTCAGTACCCATCGCCATGAAACGATCCGTCTTTTCCTCTCTCCTCGTCGGCGTCGTGCTCTTCGCGTGGGCAGGCTGCGGTGGGAGCCACGAGGCGTTCCTCGACCTCGGCGAGCGCACGACCTACGCCAACACCAATACGATTGCGCTCGCCCCGCTCAACGCCGCCGCGAAGGAGCGGCCGCAGGCAGTGCTCAACGCGGCTCCTTATTTCGAACAGGTGCTGACCGAGCGGCTCGAAGCGGCCGGCTTCCGCATCATCCCGCCCGAGACGACGGGCGCGGTGTACGACACGCTCGCGCTCGGTACGCAGAACAAGTACGACGCCACAGGCGACGTGAACCCGCAGGTGATGGCCGGGCTGAAGGCCGCCCTCGCCCGCGCGATGGCTGCACAACATGGGGCCGACGCCGTGCTCTTCCCGGAGGTAACCCTCGTAAAAGCCCGGATCGACGGCGGGACGGCGAAGTGGGACGGCGTGCAGGAGCCGGTGCCCGTCGCGTTGCAGAACGAAGCGGCCCAGACGGAGTCACGGGTGCCGGATGCGCTGGCTGCGCTGTCCCTCGCCATCGAGATCGTCACGCAGACCGGGGAGACGATGTACGAGGCGCAGAGCGGGCTGGAATACGTCGGGGTGCTGAAGCGCTCGCAGCCGGTCCCGGTGCTGCTGCGGGATCAGGTGGAGAAGGAGGGGATGCTGACGGAGCCGCGCCGCACCGAGCGCGCCGTGCTGCTGAACCTCGAACTCTTCAACCGGAAGAAAGCCATCGCCGGGACCGCCGAGGGAACGATGTAGACTCGGCGCGTCATCAGTCATCCGTTACGTTGTCCGGCCCACGTGTGGGGAGGCTGCCCCAGGCGCGTCGCAGAGTGATGGTGGTCAGCTCCGGGCGACAGTTGATGCGTATGGGCACAGTCGAGAAGCCGATCCCCCGGTTAACGTAGAGCCGGTTCGACGGAGCACCGATGGAGTCGACCGCCCAGCCGTCGGCGGCGACCTCGCCCTTGCGCACGATGTCCAGCCACGAGTTGCGCTCGCCGGGGAAGAGTTGAATTTGCCCCCCGTGCGTGTGAGCGGCGAGGGCCATCGGCGCGGCACCGGGCGCGATCTGACGGTAGGACTCCGGGTTGTGCATCAGCACGAGGCGCGGCGCGCCGGTGGGTACGGCCGCGAGGGCGCGGTCCGGAAAGCTGTTCTCGGCCCACACCGAGCCGATGCCCGCCACCCAGAGCGAGTCTCCGCCGCTCGGTGCGGCGACGGCGACGGCATCGTTCTCCAGAACCGTGACCCCGACGGCCCGGAGCCGCGCTGTCAGGTACTCTGCGATGGGCGGCCGTGCCTCGCTGTCCTTCTTCATCAGCGAGTAGTCGTGGTTGCCGAGGACGGCGACGACCGGGATCCCCGCATCCAGGAGCGGCTGAACGACGCGGACGGCGTGGTCCGCCTTCGCCGAGTCGGGTTTATAGATGAAGTCGCCCGCAATCAGCATCAGCGCGACGCTGTCCTCGATGCCGTCCTCGATGGCCTCCTCCACCATGCCCGTGTTGCCGAGCCACATCCCGATCTGGAAGTCGGCGAGGAGAGCCACTTTCTGTCCCTCCCACGCGGACGGGAGGTTCGGAATCTCGGCCTCGAACCGCTCGTCGTCGAGCAACAGGCGGGGCTCGATAAACACGCCGTAGACGAGGAGCAGCAGCAGGCCGCCAAGGAGGCCGCCGAAGATCTTCTTCAGCACAGGGAGAGGGTCAGAGGGTGGAGGTCTCTTGATATAGTTCGCCGCGGCCTGCTCGGAACGCGTCGGCCGTCTGCGCATCCACTCCGGAGTTGGTGGGCTCCACCTCCACGCCGCGCTCGGCGGCCGGCGTTACGAGGGGACAGCACGAGGGAACGAGGGCGCGAGCGAAGAAGCATCGCGCTCGCCCGAAGCGTCGTAGAACGTGAGGCGACTGTCAGCGTCGCAGAGCCAGACCTCCTGCGCGCCGCTGTCTGAGTAGAGCTGGACCTTCTCCGCCATCTGCTGCTTTGAGTTCGACCGCGAGAGCACCTCGATCACCAATTCAGGCATCACCCTGGATGCCTCATCGTCCAGGGGCATGTTGGCAGCCCGTGTAGCGGAAATCCACACGACGTCCGGCACCTTGACGCCACGAGGTGTTTCGACGGCGAATTCGACAGCAAGCTCACCCTCAGGCATGTATTGAGCGAGTAAGCGAACAAGGCGACCTTGCTGTAGGCTGCGACGTGCTTTGTGCGGGCTCAAGATGATCCGGTCGGGTTCTTCGGTTTCGATTTTGAAAGGGAGGTCCCGAAGTTGGGGATCGGTGAGCACGCGGTGCCACAGGGCGGAGGAGGTCGTCGTCGGGGCATCCATAGAAGTCTCGCACGCTGAGCGAAGGGTACGATCCGTGAACGCTACACTTCCTGATAGAGTTCGCCGCCGCCGTCGCGGAACTGCTCGGCCTTCTGTCGCATCCCCTCCGGGATCGCGGCCTCCACGTCCACGCCGTGCTCTTGGGCGACCTCGCGTACGTCCTGGGTGATCCCCGCTGGGCGGGGCAGGCTTTCATCGAGCAGAACTTCGGGCCGCACATCGAGCAGAAGTGGGCGACTTTGGCCGAGTCCTTCGGAGGAACAGATGCCCGTATGTTCTGGTCCTACCTCAGCCTATTCCAACCCGAGCGTGCCATGTCGAGTGCCGTGACTATCCCTGTGCCGGAAGCCGTGCTGATCGCCGAGAAGCGTACGGCGGAAGAGTTCGGGCGCGAACTGGCGATGCTGGCTGCCGTGAAGCTCTACGAATTGGGCCGCCTCACCTCCGGTCGCGCCGCTGAGTTGGCCGGCGTCTCGCGCGTGGGCTTCCTGGAATCGCTGGCGCGCTACCGCGTCTCTCCGTTCGAAGCGGAGGCCGAGGAGCTAGAAGCTACGTTCGGCCCCGGCGCCTTTGCACCGAACGACGAAGAGCGGGATGGATGAGGCTCCAAGTGTCGTAGTTGCCGACACCTCGTCGCTGGTGTTTCTGGGGAAGCTGGGACGGCTCGACCTGCTCGGCGCGTTGTTCGACGAGGTGTAGGTACCCGAGGCGGTGGAGGTGGAATTGCAAGAGGGCGTGGCGCAGGGATACCCCGTCGTCCCGCTCGACGCGCTGCCGGAACTGCGCCGCCCTGAGAACCGCGAACCGTTCCCCTCCTGGCTCGCGCTTGATCTCGGACCGGGTGAGCTTGCAGTGCTGGCCGTCGCCACCTCTGCCGTGGAGCCTCGTCCGGTGGCCCTGCTGGATGAGGCGCTGGCACGGCGCGTGGCACAGGCCGCGGGAATGACGGTGTGGGGGACGCTCCGGGTGTTGCTGGAAGCAAAAAAGCGAGGGCATGTGGAGCGGGTAGCTCCGTTGCTGGATCGGCTAGACGCGGCCGGGATGTACCTCTCGGACACGCTGCGTCAGCGCGTGCTCCGGCTGGCCGGCGAAGAGCCGTGAGCACACACTGCCCTCACACCTCCTGATACAACTCGCCGCCGCCGGCGCGGAACTGCTCGGCCTTCTGCCGCATCCCCTCGGGAATGGCGGCCTCCACGTCCACGCCGTGCTCTTGGGCGACCTCGCGGACATCCTGGGTGATCCCCGCTGGGCGGGGCAGGCTTTCATTGAGCAGAACTTCGGCCCGGTGTTCGTGTCGTTCACATCGCTACTCCTCACCGGGGAGAGACGCCAGATCGTGCCGGACCTCGGTCATGAGGAGGCGCGCGTCATTCACGGCTGTATGTGCGTCCTCCGCTGTCAGGTCGGGCCAGTCGCCGGGGTAGCGGGTGTCCACGGCATACTCGGAGAGGGCGGAGAGGTCAGCTGCGGTGTATCTCACGGCCCGACCCTCCGGGACGAGCGTGCGCAGGTGGTCGAGATCGTGAGTGCGGGGAAAGGCTATGCCCTCGGTCACGAGCACGGCCTTCATCGCCTTCTCTGCCGACTGCTGCGCGAGCCAGCACGGATGTCGCGGCACGAAATCCTCCTGTTGAAGGATGTGTTCTGCCTGGCGATCCTCCTCCGCAAACCGGAGCCACCGGTGGGTCTCGGCGAGTAGGGGGTTCACGGCGTGGCCTCACGCTCGTAGACCACTCGCCCCTCCCGCAGCGCCTCGTGCAGGAGCGTGCCGACGATCTCGCCGCGCCGTTCGATCTCCTCTGGCGTCGTCACGATCACGTCTTTCGGAACGGGGAGGTCAGCGAGCACACGACGGAGGGAGATGGCCGCCGCCCGCTTGTTCTCGACGCGCGGAAGCACGACGAGGAGGTCGAGGTCGCTGCCGGGTCGGGCGTCCGCCCGTGCGTGGGAGCCGAAGACGAGCACCCGGAGTGGGTCGCAGGCCTGCACGAGCCTGCGGGTCGCTGCTTCGACGTGGGCAGAGCTCGGCACACGAAGGGTAGATCGGTTGGGCATAGCTCTGTTGATGGATCGTGGTGCCGAAGACCAGCACAGTCAGAGTGACTTCAGCGCGTCGAGGTCGGCGTCGAAGTCCTCAGCCTCGTAATGCGATGGAATCTCTTGGCTCGCCGGCAGGTGCTGAAACGCGAAGCGCGGTCCATCTGAGCTACGTCTGCCGCCTTCATCAGCGGTAGACCCTTCTCGTAGAGCAGGATCGCTGCTTCCTGGCGGAACTCGCTCTCGGAGATGCCGTGCGGCGCGCAGGGTGCCTTCAGTGATGGCGACCATTATAATCCCTCGTCAGGTGCTCGTTGTACGACATTTCTCCAATCTAGTGCATGATCAAGGAGTCTTTTGCTCAATGGGCGGTAGCCGCTCACAGCCGTAACGCTCACACACCCGCGCCATCACTTCCTCGCTCGTCAGTTCCGCGTCCGGCTCGCAGATCGCCCGTTTGCCGTGCAGCCACTTCGGCTCGATCGGATTGAGCCACGGACTCCGCGATGGAAGCCCGCAGGCCAGGATGCGGACGCCACCCTCGCGCTTCGCCGCCCAGTTATGCGCCCTGATCCACGCTCCGACCTCCCGGCTGATGTGCCACCCGGCGTTGTCCCATACGAGCGCCCACACCCGCACGCCTCGGGATGCCAACCGCTCGCAGGTCCAGTCCAGGAACGCCGTCGTGACCGGGGAGACCGGGCGACCCCGCACGAACCGGAGGAGCATCGCCTCCGCACCGCTCGCCTCCGCACCGCTCGCCTCTGCACCGCTCGCCTCCGCACCGCTCGTCTCTGCACCGCTCGTCTCTGCACCGCTCGTCTCTGCACCGCTCGCCTCCGCGCCGGGGAAGAACACGCCGTAGCACGAGAGCGCCTTCGGCTCCGGGTCATCGTTGCGCTTGGCGCGCTCAACGAGCCGAACCGGCTCCGACGCCGGTGCCCAGGCACGCATCGCCGGCTGCGCGAACCGGCTCCACCAGCCCTCATCGACATAGCCCACCGCCCAATCGTCGCGCTGCCCAGCGAGGGTGATCAGGCGGCGGAGTTGCTTTTTTTTAGGGCGTACTGCGGGTCCGGGCTCCGGATCCCCTTCTTGGCTCGCTGCCAAGAGTGGCCGAGGGCACGGAGCGCCTGCCGGACGGTCTCGTCGGAGACCTCGCGCTCGCTCAGCCCCTGCTCGAAGGCAACCGCGGCCAGGAGCGGTAGTGTCCACGTCGAGGGCGGCTTGTCGAACTCGCGCGGGCTCTGGTGGGCGAGGACGACGAGCCGCTCCGAGGTCGCCGCGTCGAAGATCCGCTCGGGGGCCTTCGGTCCCATCGGTTGGCGGCGAAGGCTTGCCGGGCCGCGGTCGTGGAAGTCGTGGATGATGAGGCGGACGCCGGAGGGCGAGAGGGCTAGCGCGTCGGCGATCTCATCGACGCGCCGGCGCTGTGCGGAGAGGCGGAGGCCGGTGGCGCGTCGTCGGGTGAAGGCGTCGTCCGAGCGCGCGGCGTCTCGGAGAGTCGCGTCTTCCTCGACGCTGAGCGTGCGAACAAGGAGTAGAGGCTTCATCGGGGTAGGAGTGGTGAGACCCCATTAACGCAGCACACCCTCTGTCATTGCACTAGGTCCAAGCTGTCCCGGCTTAGGTGAGCGAACAAACAGTATCCCCCTTTGACGCTACGCCTTCTGATGTCAAGCAGGCGTCCGGTCTTTCCAGAGCGCTAGGGCGTATTCAATTAAGGGTTCGTAAGTAGAGTTTTCTACGTGCTCTTTGAACCACATCTCATAAACATCTGGCCCTTGCGCTAAGTGGTACTCAATCTCTTTCGCCTCTTGTAAAATCGTCCAAAGGTTGTGTGTGGCGCGCTTGCAGAATCCATCAAGCTTGCTCTCCTTTAGTCCGTCTACACCGTACTCGTCGCACGCCGGACAAGTACACGCTCGCAGCATTTTCCACTCGTCCTCGTTCGGTTCGCGTCCTCGCCAGCTTCCGAGTTGCGTAATGAGGCGATCACCGCGACCGGGGAGTTGGACGATCCCGCGGGCGGCCCGATTCCGCCACCCCGACGAATCTACCGAGTCCATCCCGAGGAGCACTGCGAGGTGAAGTGTGGCCGTGCCGCCGACGCCGAAGAGGTGAATGTCCCGGTCGCCGAGCACGCGCCGCGCCCGATGCAGGGCGTTGAGGATATCCCGGTAGGGAAGCGCCTTTGGAGCACGCAGGAGGTTCGGCACGATGCCGCCGAGGGCGACGCGCGGCTTTGCCCATAACGTGGCGTCCGCCTGGAGGTCTTCGAGGTAGCGGTCGAGGTAGCTCCCGACATGGAGCACGGGCACGTAGCCGTCGTAGCTGTGGGCTGTGTTCTCGGCCATCGTTCTCAGTCGCTGCGAGGTCTGCTTCTGCGGACTCATCACAGGCGCGGGTATATGGTCGCGCGGCGGCGGGTACCAGTCGGGTTTCGCCGCCTCGACGAACGCGACGTATTCCTCGCGGCGCACCTCCTTGCCCTTTCGGTGGAAGGCGAACGAGCCGTTGTCGAGATACACCCGGACCCCTTCCGGCACATCGAGATACGAGTGTAGCCCGATCGCCATCGCCGCTCGTCGCCTAGCTCGCATAAGATCGAACTCGGCGTAGCTGACCATCACTGCCCGCACCTTTGGTAGGTAGTACGGCGATGCCGGGTCCCACACCCGCGGCTTTAGATTCCTAAGACTCAGCCCGACGACGACCTCCATCAGCGCCCCCTCGCCTGCTGACGCCGTTGCTGCCGCTGACGGTTCTCACGGTGTTGCGCCCGCGCTTCGTTGAGCGTGTCGAAGGCGTCTCGCTCTTCCCGCTCGCCCTGTGCCTCGGGTAGCTTGATCCGGGTTAGTACCGGGAAGTTGATGAGTTGGCCGGAGAGGATAGCCTCACCCACGTCGAGGTTGGGGAGCATGGCGGCGTCCTCCTCTGCTAACGACTCCGTGACGGTCTTCACGAAACGCTGGTCGGCAGGGTTGACCATGCGCATGATGATGAATGAGTTGCACATCGCCAGCGTCGTCTCGTCGAGCCGCGAGGGCCGCTGACTGATGAGGATGAGGCCGACGCCGAACTTCCGACCCTCCTGCGCGATCTGCTTGGTGACGGCGATAGACCCGGCCTCGGCGGTCGTCGCGGCGCGGGCCGGGACGAAGTTATGCGCCTCTTCCAGCACGAACAGGACGGGCAGCGCGAGCCGGTCCTGCACGCGCGCCTGGAAAATGTCGCGTGCGATGAGACTATAGATCGTGGCTTGGAAATCGCTGCTATAGCCAGCGAGAGAAATCACGCTGATCTGTCCGTCGTCGACCAACTCCGTGCGGTCTGCTGGCAGAGACTCGGCTCGTCCTGAGCGCCGCCGGTTGATGTCCTCCATGTTGTAAATGGCCGCCGCCGCCTTGCGAATACGCCCAACAGAGTTTCTAATCCACCCGCCCTCCTGTTTGTTAATCTGGAGCTTTTTCTGATCTGTAAGTTCGACAAGCTTGGACTGAGCGGTAGTGTCTTCTTCAAGGGCAGCCTTCGATGCTGCCTCGGCTAAGTCCGCGAGGAGGAAGAGATTGGGCTTGACCCCGAACCGCCGAATCTTCTCGTTGCCGAGATAGTCCGATAGCCACTCTGAAGTCTGTTCTCGACGACCCTCTGACTCAGTGACGACCTTCGTAGCGTTGAAGAAGCTGGGGAAGAGCTGGTTCATGGTCTCTGCCAACGCTCGTCCTGCAAGTGCCTCAATGGCTGTGAGCACGTCGTCCGGCTGCTGGTCTAGGATCGGAAATTCAGCATAGAACAGACGCACCTGATCGCGCAATGCTGGCACGTCGGCCAGGCCGGTGTAGTCGCCGTGGGGGTCGAAGATGACGATGGGGTAACGCTTCCGTGCCAACTCCTCAACCACGCGACGGGCCGTCACGCTCTTGCCGGCCCCGGTCATGGCGAGGATGGCGAGGTGCCGCGTGACGATGGCGTGTCCGTCCACGGCCACGTCTACGTTCGGGCGGTTGGAAAGCGTGGCGAGGTCGAGTGCGCGGTTCTCGCGGAGGTCGCCGAGCACGACGCGCTGGATGTCTTCGGTTCCTGGTCGATACGCCTGCGAGGCTGGCTGCGGAGGGTAGCGGACGTGGTCGAGTCGACCACCGCTGCCTTCGAGTGTCTCCGAGCCGAGTACCTGACACACGGCGGTCACCATCTCGCGGCTGAACGAGAGCACAGTGTCGAGCGGGTTCGTCCGCGTCTCAGCCAGTTCGTGTCCGCTCTCGACGGGAAAGAGTGGGTTCATCCGCTCGATCCGCTGCACCTTCGCCCACAGCCGCATCTGCTCAGGCTGCCCGTTGCCGCCCTCTACTGGCTGAAGATGGACATCTACGGCGATGAGGTCTTGCTCGCGCACGGCCTCGCGCGCGACGGCCAGCCGGAACTCCCGGCTCGTGCTCTCAGCAACGAGGGTGCCGACGAAATCGGCGCGGGCGCGCTCGGCTTCGAGCGGGGCGCGGGGTAGAGGTCGTGGCTCCATGGGAACGGTTCGCAGAGGGATTGATGGGGGGAAGGATACGGGCGCGTCAGGCGTTGGGCCGGAAAATCCAGTCGCGGTGGGTCATGTAGATGGCCTGCACAATGAGCCGCCGCATCTCGGCGTCGGAGACGTCGCCGCGCTGGAGACTCACGCCGAGGTGATGGCGGATGAGTTTAGCGTAGGCGTCGGTCAGCCATGCCGGGACCTTCGCGTACTTGTCGGCCACGTCGAGGCCGACGGGGAAGCCGTAGCCGGGGAGGAGGGCGCTGTAGAGCAGGACCCGCCGTGCTGCTTCCTCGATTTGGCCTTCACCCAGACCCTCGAAGACCTCTACCCGAATCGGCTCGGTCGTCTCGCTCACGCTCACGTAGCAGGCGCGCACACGGGGAAACCCGAACGGGCTGGGCGGGGCGAGCGTGCGCCAGTTGACTGGCGTTTTGAACGCTTCACCATTTACCTCCATCCCCTTCGTCATATCCTTCGTATCACGCAAAGAGCCATATTTATTCACCTCCCACGGCTCCGACGCCTCGCCCGGCTGGAGAATCATCGAGAGCAGCAGCGTGTCGGTGTAGCCGAGCCGGGCGAGCAGGGCCTCCGGGGTCGTGAGGTCATGCCGACCGAACATCTCGTTGAAGTAGTCGAGTCGGTCTTTCTCGCGGAGGCCGCGGAACACCCGCTCCAGCAGCACGCTCCGGCTGAACTCGGTCAGTCTGCCCCGCTCCACCACGCCAGCGATAATCGGGACAGGATTCCGGGCCTGGGCCTCGGTCACGAGTTGACGATAGAGATACGCCATCCACGCGAGCGGCTCGAACAATCGGCGCTCGGCAAGCTCCGCCGCCCGACCGGGCACCATTTGCGGATAGACATCCACCCGCGCCTCATGCAGGAACGCTTCCTTTAGTGCCCGCCCTTGCTCAGGGTCTGCCGCGTAGCTCTCCAGGAAGCGGTCCACGTCGCCTTCGGTGAAGGGGGTGTGGCCGGCGTAGTTGCCGACGAGGTAGACGAGTGGGCCGTGGAACATGAGCACGCGGAGGTCAGGCGTCCGCTTGAGCGCCGCCAACCCACCCAGCAATTCGGCCGTGATCCGCACGATGTCCACAAAGTCCTTCCGCTCTTTGCTGCCTCCTTCGAGGTCCCCGAGAATGACGGGGTAGTAGCCGAATTGCTCGCGCTCGGCGAGATTTCGTTCGCCCGTTTTCACTTGATAGGAGCCGACGCGGAGGAGGATGGGGACCCGGCTCGCTACCTGTACCTGCCCGAGTCCGCCATCTAGGAAGGTGACTACTTCGCCGCGCAAGTCCTCCCAATTCAGCCCTCGCACGTCGAACGTCTGGAGGACGGGGTCTCGCGCACCAGCCTCAGCCAGTTGGGCTGCCTGCCGGAGCGCCGCGATGAAGAGAGCCGTGTTGTGGAAGTAGTTCCCCCGGAGGCTCTCGGCCACGGTCAGCGCGTTCTCGGCTAGCCGCATGAAGATGTGAGGCCGGCGCTGGATTTCAGCGCTGACGGTCTCTGCGGTCGCTGTCTCGCGCTGTCCGTTCTCGTTCATGCGCGACGTACCTCCACGCCGAGTTGCCGGAGCACGCGCCGGGCATCGGCCGTTCTAAAATGGGCGACGGACACGCCGGTCAGCTCGCTCACGAGCCACTTCGGCCCGACGCGCAACGCCCCGACGGGAACGTACCATGCGGCATACCGACCAGCCCCAATGGGGTCTTCGACTACCCGTTCCCGAGCCAAGCGTATCACGCCTTCGGCATCGAAGCTAAGACTCTGCCCCCGGAAAACCACGGGCCTATCCGCTGGAACCGGGCATTCTTTCGGCGGCGCGTCGTAGAGCCAGTCTCGGAGCAGGGCAAGGTGTTGACCAAGGGAGCCTCGGGTATAGGTCACGGGGCAGCGGACCTGCTCGCTCACGTCTCCAAGTGTTACGGCGTAGGTCTGTCCCGCACACACCAGGGCTTCGGTGTACCCCTTCATCGTCAGAGTGCGAAGTGTCATCGTGACTTGCGACCGAAGCGCCCGTGCCCGCGCCATCGTCATGGGCCGGTCGTAGTAGGGGATAGGTTGCTCGGCCGGGATCAGCCCGTACTCTGCCGATAGCACCCACGTCGCCGGTGGCTCCGCAGTCCGAGCGTACTTCCGTAGTACCCGATAGGCTGGCCCGTCGTACCGTTCCACGGCCGGCAGCAACGCCGTGTCATTCCGCTTCCGCCGAGAGCAACTCAAGATGAGGAGGCGTTCGCTAGGCACGTTCAGTCAGGAGGGTTATGTGCAGAGATCAGAAGGTACCTATCATAACCCTGCCTAGCTCGAAGCATTGTGCAACACGTCCAGAGCACGTCACACCTCCTGGTAGAGTTCGCCGCCACCGTCGCGGAACTGCTCGGCCTTCTGTCGCATCCCCTCCGGGATCGCGGCCTCCACGTCCACGCCGTGCTCTTGGGCGTAGTCGCGCACGTCCTGGGTGATCTTCATCGAGCAGAACTTCGGCCCGCACATCGAGCAGAAGTGAGCCACCTTCGCGGAGTCCTTTGGGAGCGTCTCGTCGTGGAAGGCGCAGGCCTTCTCGGGGTCGAGGCCGAGGTTGAATTGGTCCTCCCACCGGAACTCGAAGCGGGCCTTCGAGAGGGCGTTGTCGCGGGCCTGCGCGCCGGGGTGGCCTTTGGCGAGGTCGGCGGCGTGGGCGGCGATCTTGTACGTGATCACGCCCTCGCGCACGTCGTCACGGTCCGGCAGACCGAGGTGCTCTTTCGGGGTGACGTAGCAGAGCATCGCGCAGCCGAACCACCCGATCATCGCCGCGCCGATGCCGCTTGTGATGTGGTCGTAACCCGGCGCGATGTCGGTCGTGAGCGGACCGAGCGTGTAGAACGGGGCCTCGCCGCACCAGTCGAGCTGCTTCGTCATGTTCTCCTGGATGAGGTGCATCGGGACGTGGCCCGGCCCCTCGTTCATCACCTGCACGTCGTGCGCCCACGCCTTTTTGTTCAGCTCGCCCTGCACGTAGAGCTCGGCGAACTGCGCGTCGTCGTTGGCGTCCTCGATGGAGCCGGGGCGGAGGCCGTCACCGATGGAGAAGCTGACATCGTAGGCCGCCATGATCTCGCAGATCTCGTCCCAGTGCGTGTAGAGGAAGTTCTCTTTGTGATGCGCGAGGCACCACTTCGCCATGATCGAGCCGCCGCGTGAG
>JBBSMX010000040.1:0-29390 GCA_038232935.1 Rhodothermales bacterium
GCGGTCGTGGGGGCGTCGATGCGGAAGCTGGTGCAGATCTGCTACGGCGTGCTCAAGAGCGGGCAGCCTTTCGACGCTTCTCTTCACCCGGCTACTTGACTTTCTCCAACACAGCATCTCTCAAAAGGCCAAAGTCCAGCTGAGAAGTCGGCGGTATTCGATTGGCGAAGCGACGGGGAATCACGTTCTCGCCCCCATAGGGGGAGAGATGCCCGGTAGGGCAGAGAGGGGGGTACGGCGGCACGCCCGCTACCCCTCGATGCCGAGGTTCTCCGGCGCGACCTCGACGAGGCGGCGCTTCGTGAGCGCGAGCGTGCGGGCCGGAAACCGACGCACGAGGCGGTAGTCGTGCGTCGCCATCAGCACGGTCATGCCCTGCCGGTGAAGCCGGATGAGCAGGTCGTGGATGCCGTCGGCGACGGTGGGGTCGAGGTTGCCCGTCGGCTCGTCGGCGAGGAGGACGGCGGGCTCGTTGGCGAGCGCGCGCGCGATGCAGGCGCGCTGCTGCTCGCCGCCGGAAAGCTCGTGCGGCATCGCCCGCTGCCGGTGCGTGAGGCCGACCCGCGCCAGGACTTGCAGCACGCGCTGCTTGACGGCGCTCCCGCTCTTGCCCGTCGCGTAGAGCGCGAACGCGACGTTTTCGTATGCGTCGCGGTCCGGCAGCAGCTGGAAATCCTGAAACACGACGCCGAGCGAGCGCCGGAGGTAGGGGATCTCTTTCGGCTTGATCTGATCCGAGCGGTAGTGGCCGACCTTCACGACGCCGAGGTCGGGCGCGCGGTCCATGTAGAGCAGCTTCAGGAGCGAGCTCTTCCCGCTGCCCGTCTGCCCGATGAGGTAGACGAAGCTGCCGGGCTCGATCTCGAACGAGACGTCCTCGAACACCGTCCGGCTCCCGCCTTCGGGCGTCGGGTACGAGAGGCCTACATCGCTGAATAGGATCATGTAAAGGGTCGAGAGTCGGGGATCGAGAGTCGGGAGTCGGGGATCAGGTTTCGCGGCGCAGGACCCAGTGGATGCGCTCGGATGCGTCGGTGGCGGGGTCGGTGGTGAAGCCGTCGTACGCGGCGACCTGCTCCAGCGGCGAGGCCGTGACGAGCGCCCCGACCTCAGCGAGGGTGTACGCGCGCTGCACGTGCCGTTCGGCGTACGTCTCCCCCTCCACCGTCATGTCGAACTCCGTCGTGTGGAGCCGCGTCGCTGGGTTGTACGCGCTGCGGCGAACGTAGGAGAACGCATCGGCCTCCCCCTCGTCGCCGAAGTAATCCGCGTTGTTGATCGAGTTGGCGGGCGTGCTCTGGTCCACGATGAAGAGGCCGCCGGGCGTGAGCACGTCGTGCACGTGCGCGAGCATCGCCGTCACCTCCGCGTCTTCGAGCAAATAGTTCAGCCCGTCGTAGAGCAGGAGAACTACGTCGAAGCGTTCGCCCAGTTCGAAGTCCGTGAAGTCTGCCACCGCGAACCGAAGGTCGCCGGCGGAGCGGCCCTGCAGCTTCGCCTTCGCCTTCGCGACGCGGGTCATCGCGGGCGAGCGGTCGGTGGCAAGGTAGCGGAAGCTGCCGCGCGGCCCCCGCTCCTGCATTTCGAGGGCGAGGCTCCCGGTCCCGCACCCGAGTTCGAGCACGGACTGTGGTCGCGCCCCGTGCTCCTCGAACAGGTCGAGGACATACTCGGCCCAGTCGCCGTAGTCAACGTGGGCCATCACCACGTCGTAACCGGCGGCGAGCGCGTCGTAGGGCGTGACGGACGGGCTGGAGGAGGTCATGCAGCGAGAGCGTGAGGGAAATGGGCGCGTGGGAAAATACGCCGGTCGCCAGCCCGCGCCCTCACCCGTTCGCCGCCTGTCGCCGCCGCGCCACATCGGCAGCGAGCGTCACGGCTTCGCGGAAGCTCGATGCGTCGGCCCGGTCCTGTCCGGCGATGTCGAACCCGGTCCCGTGATCGGGCGAGGTGCGGACGATGGGTAGGCCGGCAGTGAAGTTGACGCCACCGCCCATCGCGAGCGCTTTGAACGGGGCGAGGCCTTGATCGTGGTACATCACGAGCACGGCGTCGTGCCGCTCGTAGCCACGCTGCCCGAAGAACCCGTCGGCCGGGAACGGGCCATGCACGTCGAAGCCTTCGGCGCGAGCGGCGTCGAGGGCGGGCGCGATCACGTCCCGCTCCTCCGTCCCAATCACGCCGCCGTCGCCCGCGTGCGGGTTCAGCCCGAGCACGGCGAGGCGTGGCGTCTCGATCCCAAAGTCTCGCCGCAGGCTTGCGTCGAGGATGCGGATCTTGTCGAGGATGGCCGCTTCGGTGACGGCTTCGGCGACGGCGCGGACCGGCATGTGCGTCGTGACGAGCGCGACGCGGAGGCCGCCGCTGACGAGCATCATCGTGTAGCCCTCGGCGCGCGTGCGCTCGGCCAGAAACTCGGTGTGACCGGGGACGTGGTAGCCGGCGAGCACGATGGCCTCTTTGGAGATCGGGGCCGTCACCATCGCATCCACCTCCCCCGCGAGACAGGCGTCGGCGGCGCGTTCGACGGCACGCATGGCGAGGCGTCCGCCCATCGGCGTCGTCTGCCCCCACGCGACCTCCGGCGTGACGCCCGGCGCGATCTCCCACACCGTCAGCCCGTCGATCACCTCTTCGAGTCCCAGCGCCGCCGCGTGCGCCCGCAGCACGGCTTCGGAGCCGACGACAATAGGCTCGATCCGCTCGCGCATTCCGTCGTCCGCGAGCGTCTTCAGTACGACCTCCGGTCCGATCCCGTTGGGGTCGCCGAGGGTGAGGGCGAGGCGAGGCAGCATAGTTGAGGACGGTGAGGGAACCGTAGAGACGCGACAAGTCGCGTCTCTACCGCGAGATCAAAGAATTATGATTCGGCGCGGTGTTGCAGCAGGTCCACGAGGAGGCGGACGCCGAAGCCGCTGCCGCCCTTCGGCCGGTACGGCTGCGGGCTGTCGAGGAACGCCGGGCCGGCAATGTCGAGGTGGACCCACGGGTACGCCGCCGTGCCATCGGTACGGGTGAAGTGCTCCAGGAACTTGGCAGCCGTGACCGTGCCGGCCTCGCGACCGCCGACGTTTTTCTGATCCGCCACGTCGCTCTTGAGCTGCTCGGCGTAGTGGGCGAACATCGGCAGCGGCGCGACCCATTCGCCCGTGCGGCGACCGGCAGCGTCGAAGGCGGCGAGGCGCTCGGCGGCCCCGTCGCCCTCGTTCGTCAGCACGGCGGCGACGCGCGTGCCGAGCGCGATGACCTGCGCGCCCGTCAGCGTGGCGACGCTCACCGCGAGCTCAGGCTCGTACGACTTCGCCACATCGAGCGCGTCGGCGAGGATCATCCGGCCTTCGGCGTCGGTGTTGAGCACCTCGACCGTCGAGCCGGAGCGCATCGTCACCACATCGCCGGGGACGTAGGCGTTCTCGCCCGGCCGGTTGTCGGTGGAGGGGATGAGCGCGACGACCCACAACGGGAGGTCGAGCCGGGCGACGGCCCGCATCGTCCCGGCGACGGCCGCGCCGCCCGCCATGTCGGCTTTCATGTGGTCCATCGAGCCCTTCGTCGGCTTGAGCGAGAGCCCGCCCGTGTCGAAGACGACGGCTTTGCCGACTAGCACGATGGGCTTCGCGTTGACGGGGTTGGCGGGCTTGTGTTCGAGTGTGATGAAGACGGGCGGATCCTGGCTGCCCCGGTTGACTGCGAGCAGCCCGCCCATCTGCTCCTTTTCGACCCGGGCTTTGTCCCAGATTTCGGCGCGGAGCCCGACCTCGGCGGCCATTCGCTCGACCCGCTCGGCGAGCAGCGTCGGCGTTTTGTCGTGCGGCGAGAGGTTGACGAGGTCGCGGGCGAAGCACGCCGCCTCGGCCCGAATCTGCGCCGCCTCGACCGCCCCCCGCGCGTCGTCGCTCGTTGCGTGGACCGCCAGCGTCTCTATGTCGTGCGTCGGCTCGTCACCGGTTTTGTAGTCGAGGAAGCGGTAGCCGCCGAGGATGAACCCTTCGGTGAGCGCAGCGGCGGCGTCGGCCCCGGCCCCGCCCGGCCGCGCGAGCGCGACGGAGCCAGCCTTCAGCTTCTGCGCCGTCTCCGCACCCTTCGCCGCCGCCGTGCGGAGCTGCTCGCCCTCGTCCTCCCCCTCGCTCAGCCCGACGAGCGCGACGCGGCGCGCGGCCCCCACCGTGGGATAAAACAAAACGATGTCGCTCGATTCCGCCGCGTCCGCCACCGCCCGGTCGAGCCCCGGACCGAAGACGTCGGTCAGACTTTCGGGCTCGGTATCGGACGGAATAAACAGGAGAAGGAGATCGGCGTCGAGTTCGCCGAGCGGTTGGGTCGAGACGGACACGTTCATAAACGGAACAGAGGGTGAGGAGAGGAATCGAGAGGTAGAGACGCAGCGTGTCACGTCTCTACGGTCGGGTGGTCGGTCGCGGTACGTCAATCGCCGAGCCGCCGGAATGGTCCGGCGGCGGCGTGGAGACCGCGTCAAACCGCCCGCAGCGCCGCGACGAACCGGGCCAGCTTCACCTCGTCCAGCCGCCCCTCGGTGCGGACGCCGGAGCACACGTCTACGCCGAACGGTCTGACCTGCTGAACGGCGTCGGCGACGTTCTCGGCGCGGAGGCCGCCGGCCAGAAACACGGGCACCGGTGCGCGCTCGCGGATCGTCCGGCTGATCGTCCAGTCGTGCGTCCGGCCGGTCCCGCCGAGTTCCTTCGTCGCTGCGTTGGGGCGGCCCGAGTCCAGCAGGAGCGCGTCGACGTGCGGGGCGACGGCCAGCGCCTCGTCCACCGACGCCTCGCCTTCGACGTGGATGACCTGCACGAGCGCGATGCCAGACAGCGCAGCGCGGAGCCCGGCGTGGTCGCCCTCGGGCAGCCGGTCGCAGAGCTGAAGCGTGTTCGCACGGCAGCGGTGCTGCTGCGCGATAATCGCGTCTGCGTCCTGCGCGCTCGTCAGCAGGAACGTCGCAACCGGCGGTGGCACAGCCTCGGCAATGGCAGCAATCTGCGCCTCGGCGATCACGCCCGGCCCGCTCGGCATCGCCGAGACGAGCCCGAGCGCGTCCGCGCCGAGCCGGATCGCCGCCCACGCCTCGTCGGCGTCGGCGATGCAGCAGACCTTGAGTCGGGGGACCCGGACCGCTTCCATTATGGCTGATAGATCGACATGCCGGATGCGAACTCCTCGACCTCGATCACCTTGACGACCGTGTTCGTCTGCGTGTCGATCACGGCGACGGTCCCGATGAGGGCGTTGTCGCCGAACGGGTAGCGCGGCGTGTAGCCGCCCTCCTGATTCCGGCTCGACACGAAGAGGCGGCGGCCGTCGCGCGTGATCGCGCTGCCGTGCGGCATCGAGAGGCCGGGGTCCGAGATCGTCGCGGCGATGCTCGGGCTGGAGGGATTGGAGACGTCCACGACGGAGACGGTGTTGGAGAGCCGGTTCGGGACGTAGACCTTCGTGCCGTCGGGACTGTAGGTCGGGTGCCACGGCTGGTCCCCCACGCCGACCACGCTGAGGATGCGGAGGTTCTCCGGGTCCGAGATGTCGAGGAGGTAGAGCTCCCGCGAGAGCTGCGACGTGAGCGCGGCGACGCCGCCATGGGGCGAGACGGCGTAGTGGACGAACGCCTTCTGCTCGCCCTCGACGGTGATCTGATCGGCGAGCTCGGGTTCGGACGCGCGGAGATCGAAGGAGGCAATCACGTTGTCGGCGAGGCTTCCCGAGAGCAGATAGTCGCCGTCATTGGTGAGGGCAATCGGGTGGGGGCGGGTGTAGGGCACGGGGACTTCGGTGGGTACCATCCCGTTGCGTTGGATCGAGAAGATGCTGCGCCCGCCGGAGAGGTCGCTGAAGGAACGGCCGGCGTAGATCCGACCGTTCTGCACGTCGAGCGCAAGCATGCCTGGCTTGAACGTGTCGCCGAGGTCGGCCTCGCCGATCACCTCGTTCGTGGCGGCGTCGACCTTCAGCACGCGGTGCGCGTTGATGAGCGAGACGTACCACGCGCTCCCGTCGGGCTCCACGTCGGTGTCGTGCGGATTCGTCTCCATCGGCCCGCCGTAGGCGTCGAACTTCACGTTCCGCGCGACGACGAGGTTCGCGACATCGATGACGGACACCTGCCCGGCCATCTGGTTGCTGACGTAGAGCTTTCCTTCGCCGACGCCCGCATAGGGCAACTCGCCCGCTTCATTCTTCGCGCCCTGCTCGATCCACCGCCGAAGGAACGCAACCTCGGATGCGCGGAGTTGGTGTGCTGCGTACGCCGGGTGATCGGTCGGCAGCATCGTCATCAACTCGATCATCAGGCTGTTGTCGGGGTCATACGCGATGAGCGCCTCGCCCGCGTCCGAGCCTGCGACGAGCGCCGCCCACGTGGTCGCATCGAGCCCGGCTGCGGCGGCCGTCCCGCCGTGGCACTCGGCGCAGCGCGCGACGAGGAGGGGCTGCACGTCCCGGCCGTACTGCGGGGTCGCAATCGCATCATAATCGACGGCGTCGGGGTCGAACACGTCGGCGAGGGTGAGGGTCAGACGAACGGGCGTGCCTAACTCGGCCCCGGCCGGGTTGCGGAGGACGAGCACGGCGGTTTCCTCGGATTCGGCGAGGCCGTCGGCCGAGGCGGTGAGCGTGACGGTTTCGGTCGCGCCGTCGGCGGAGCCGGCGGGGAACGTCACGGTCGTCGTGCTAAACCCGTCGAGGTCGGCCGCATCGGCGGTGCCGGCCGTCTCGTCGAGGGCGACCTCGACGCGGACGGCGTCCGAGGCTTCGCCGGTGAGGCGGACGGTCACGGCGACGGTCGGCCCTCCCTCGGACCCGGTCAATTCGGATGCCGTGAACGCGACCGTGGGGAGGTCGTCGGCGGGATCGGTGGAGCCACAGCCAGCGATGAAAACGAGGAGAGCGACGGTGCCGACAATCGTGCGGAGCATGGAGGTCGAAACGGGAGGAGGGAACGGAAAGGCCGAAGGTAATAAAGCCCGGCCGGCTCGTTTCACGCAGACTTTACGGCAAGGATTCTATCTTCCGGCGGCCGTCGCGTCAAGGCCTTTCGCTGTGGCGAAGCGGCCTCCTCCCCACCCCGCGCCTCCTCCCGTGCCCCTGCCGCCTTCGCTCCTCCGCACCGGCCGCATCGCCGTCGCCGCCCCCGCGAGCGCCCCGCTCGACGACGCCCCCTACCGGGCCGGGCTCGCCGCCCTCCGCGCCCGCGGGCTGACCGTCGAGACGCCGCGCGCGACGTTCGCCGAGCACGGATTCCTCGCCGGCCCCGACGCCGACCGACTCAATGAGTTCAACGTGCTCCTCCGCCGCGACGACCTCGACGCCATCTTCTGCGTGCGCGGCGGCTACGGCACGCTCCGCCTCCTCCCCGACCTCGACTACGCCGCCGCCCGCGCCCACCCCAAGCTCGTCGTCGGCTACAGCGACATCACGGCGCTCCAGTTCGCTCTGTACGCGCGCGCCGGGCTCCCCAGCCTCAGCGGCCCTATGGTCGCCCCCGACTGGCCTGCCCTCGACGCGGCGAGCGAAGCCCAGCTCTGGCGGCTAGCCGGAGGCGAGGCCCCCGTCGAAATCCTCGGACCCGGAGGCGAGCGGCTCGACGGCGTCCGGTCCGGGCGGGCCCAGGGGACGCTGCTCGGCGGCAACCTCACGATGATCGCGGCGCTCGTCGGCACGCCGTATCTGCCCGACCTCGACGGGGCGATCCTGTTCCTCGAAGAGATTGGCGAGCCGCCGTACCGGATCGACCGGCTGTTCGCGCAGCTCCGGCTGGCGGGGATATTGGACCGGCTCGGCGGCCTCGTGCTCGGCGGGTTCACCGGAGCCGAGCCGCCGCCGAACCGCCCGAGCCTCTCGCTCGACGCCGTGCTCGACCACTACACTGCCGCGCTCCCCTGCCCCGTCGCCCGCAATCTCACGTATGGCCACTTCAACCCCAAGAGCACCCTCCCCGTCGGCGTCCACGCCCGGCTGGAGGTCGAGGGTGACGCAGCGGCCCTCACCGTGCTCGATCCGGTTACTGACCGTGCTTGAAGCCATGTCCGCCACCACGCTGCTCGGCCTCGTAGCCGCCGTATTCACCACCGCCTCGTTCGTGCCTCAAGTCGTCAAGACGTGGCGCAGCGGCTCGTCGGAGGATCTCTCGCTCGGGATGTACGGCCTGTTCACCATCGGCATCGTCTTGTGGCTGGTGTACGGCTTCCTCATCCGCGACCTCCCCATCATCCTCGCCAACGTCGTCACGCTCGGCCTCGTCCTCGCCGTCCTGGGACAAGCGCTCTGGCACCGGCGGACGCGCGCGTAAATCCATTGGCTAATTGGGCGATTCACCGATTGAGTGATTTTTATGACCTCGCAGCGTAGAACTCAATCAGCCAATCAGCCAATCAGCCAATCAGCCAATGGCTTGCGCCTCGCCGCCTTCGCCTCCGGCGGGGGCTCGAACGTGCAGGCCATCCTCGACGCGATCACGGCCGGCACCTTGGCCGCCGAGGTCGCGCTCGTCGTGACGGACCGCGCCGGCATCGGCGTGCTCGACCGCGCGGCGCGGCACGGCATCCCGAGCGCCGTCATCCGCCCGGCCGATTTCGCGGGGAGCGAAGCCTTCGGCGAGGCGCTGCTCGAAGCACTCGAAGGCCACGGGGTGAACTTCATCGCGCTCGCGGGCTATCTCAAACACGTCCCGGCTGAGGTCGTGCGCGCGTTCCGTTACCGAATGCTCAACGTCCACCCGTCGCTGCTGCCGGCGTTCGGCGGGCCGGGGTTCTACGGGCGGCGCGTCCACGAGGCCGCCCTCGCCTACGGCGTCCGCTGGAGCGGGGCGACAATCCACCTCGTCGACGAGGCGTACGACACCGGCCCGATCGTGCTGCAAGAGCCTGTCCCCGTCCATGCCGACGACACGCCCGAGACGCTCGCCGCCCGCGTGCTCGAGGTCGAGCACCGGCTCTATCCCGAAGCACTTCGCCTCTTCGCTGACGGCTGCGTCCGCATCGACGGCCGCCGCGTGTTGATTTCAGACTCCCGACCCCCGACCCTCGACCCTCGACCCCAAACATGATCTCGACCAAAGACCTGCCGCCCCCGGACGACCGCTACCCGGTTCGCCGCATCCTCCTCTCCGTCAGCGACAAGACCGGCCTCGCCGACTTCGCCCAGCGCCTCGCCGCCCTCGGCGTCGAGTTCGTCTCCACCGGTGGGACGGCGCGGACGCTCCGCGACGCCGGCCTCACCGTGTACGACGTATCCGAGGTGACGGCCTCGCCCGAGATGCTCGACGGGCGGGTGAAGACGCTCCACCCGAAGATCCACGCCGGCCTCCTCGCCCGCCGCAACGACCGGGAGGACCTCGCTCAGCTCGCCGAGCACGGGATCGACCCCATCGACCTCGTCGTCGTGAACCTCTACCCGTTCGCGCAGGCCGTCGCCCGAGACGGCGTCACCGATGCCACCGCCATCGAGAACGTCGACATCGGCGGGCCGACGATGGTGCGCGCGGCAGCCAAGAACTTCTTCTTCGTCGGCGTCGTGACGAGCCCGGATCAGTACGACGAGGTGGCCGAGGAGCTGGAGACCAACGACACGCACCTGTCGATGGCGACGCGGCGGCGGCTGGCCGGCGACGCCTTCGCCCACACGGCGGCCTACGACGCAGCCATCGCCGACTACTTCGAGGGCAACGTAGAGACGCAGCATGCTGCGTCTCTACCGGAGACGTTCGAAGTGGCGCTGCCGAAGGCACAGGCGCTCCGCTACGGCGAGAACCCGCACCAGGCCGCCGCGCTCTACGGCGACCCCGGCCGCGTCTTCCGGCAGCTCCACGGCAAGGACCTCTCATTCAACAACCTGCTCGACCTCACCGCCGCCCTCGCCCTCATCCGCGAGTTCGACGAAGCCGGACCGACGGTCGCCATCCTCAAGCACACGAACCCGTGCGGCGTCGGGACGGCGGGCACGCTGGAAGCGGCCTACCGAAGCGCCTTCGCCACGGATCGGCAGAGCCCGTTCGGCGGGATCGTCGTGGTGAACCGGCCGCTCGACCGGGCCACGGCCGAGGCCGTCGATGAGATCTTTACCGAGATCGTCATCGCGCCGGGCTACGAGGAGGGTGTGCTGGACCTGTTGGAGCAGAAGAAAAACCGACGCCTCCTCGAAATCCTGCCGGGCAGCGGCGGCGACCGGCTCGACGTGCGGACGGCGGCGGGTGGCCTCCTCGTGCAGGAGCAGGACCCCGGGCTCGGCACCGCCGAGGCCCTCCGCGCCCGCTGCACCGTCGCCACGAAGCGCGCGCCCTCCGACGCCGAGTGGGCCGACCTCGACTTCGCGTGGCGCGTGTGCAAGCACGTCAAGAGCAACGCCATCGTCTACGCCCGCGGCGGGGCCACCCTCGGCATCGGGGCCGGGCAGATGAGCCGGATCGACGCGAGCGAGGTCGCCGTGATGAAGTCCGAGAAGTCGGGCCTCTCGCTGGAGGGCTCGGCGCTCGCTTCCGACGCTTTCTTCCCCTTCGCCGATGGGCTTCTCGCCGCCGCCGAGGCCGGGGCGCGGGCTGTGATCCAACCCGGCGGCTCCGTCCGCGACGACGAGGTCATCGCCGCCGCCGACGAGCACGGCCTCGCGATGGTGTTTACCGGCGCTCGCCACTTCCGTCATTAAGACCGCTGCGCACGGCACGAAAGCTGGCCGCACTCCCTCGCACGTGCAGATCAGAGCCGCACGGAATTACTATAATCCTGCGGGATTTCCTACGTGAGGCACACCCCCGGCCCCTCATTGGAGCCTATATTGCGCCCCGTCTCCCACCCTCCACCTCTTCGATCGCACCGCCACCTTGTTTAACTCCGACATCGCCATTGACCTCGGCACCGCCAACACGCTCATCTGGATCCGCGGGAAGGGGATCGTGCTCAACGAGCCCTCCATCGTCGCTATCAACCGGTCCACGAAAAAGGTAGAAGCGATCGGGATGGAAGCCCAGCTC
This sequence comes from Rhodothermales bacterium, assembly GCA_038232935.1. Lineage (GTDB taxonomy): Bacteria > Bacteroidota > Rhodothermia > Rhodothermales > JANQRZ01 > JBBSMX01. Next base: position 10,976 of record JBBSMX010000040.1, read on the forward strand.
ATGCACGAGCGGACCCATAAGGAGATCGAGACGATCCGCCCGCTGCGTGACGGCGTGATCGCCGACTTCGAGGTGGCCGAGCACCTCATCAAAGGGCTCATCCGGAAAGTCCAGCCGGGCTGGTACAACCGGATCGGCCGGATGGTGATCTGCGTGCCGAGCGGGATCACCGAGGTCGAGAAGCGCGCCGTCCGCGACTCCGCCGAGTACGCCGGGGCCAAGAACGTCCGCCTCATCGACGAGCCGATGGCGGCGGCCATCGGGATCGGGCTCGACGTGCGCGAGCCCGTCGGCAACATGATCGTGGACATCGGCGGGGGAACGACCGAGATCGCCGTCATCGCGATGAATGGGATCGTCGTGGACGAGTCGATCCGTGTCGGCGGGGACGAGATCGACGCGGCCGTCGTGCAGTATTTCAAGAAGCACCACAACCTGCTGATCGGGCAGCGCACGGCCGAGCTCATCAAGTGCGAGGTCGGCAGCGCCGTCCCGCTCGACCCCGAGCTCGAGCTCTCGATCAAGGGGCGCGACCTCGTCTCCGGCGTGCCGAAGACGCGGACGGTCTCGTCCGAGGACGTGCGCGAGGCGCTCCGCGCGCCGATCGCGCAAATCGGCGCGGCGGTCATGCGCGCGCTCGAAAAGACCCCGCCAGAGCTCGGCGGCGACATCCTCGAACGCGGGATCATGCTCACCGGCGGCGGTGCCATGCTCAAAGGCATCGACGTGATGCTGAAGGAGCGGACCGAGCTGCCGGTCTTCGTGGTCGAGGACCCGCTGACGGCCGTCGTGCGTGGCACGGGCAAGGTGCTCGAAGAGCTGGAAGACTACGAGCGCGTGCTGTCGTACTAACGGTGGGGAGTTCTGGGTTGGGGGTTCTGGGTTTCGTAAAAGAACCAGAAACCCGATAGCCCTCCCACTGAGTACAGACCTCTTCAAACTCCCTACCCCGAACCTCTAGCCCATGCTCAGCAGTCTCTGGGAACGCGCGCGCGATTACCTCCTGCTCGCGGTGCTCCTCATCGTCTCGCTCGTCGTCCTGCTCTCGCAGAACGGGCCGCTGTTCCGGTCGGCGCGGGCGCTCGCGCTCGAAGCCACCGCGCCCGTCGAGGGTACGTTTTCGAGCGCGGACCGCTACACCCGCGCCCTCAGCGAGAACGACGAGCTGCGTGCGAACAACATCGAGCTGGCAGCCGAGGTGGCCCGCCTCCGCGAGGCCCGCAGCGAGAACGAGCGGCTCCGCAAGCTGATCGCCTTCCGCGACTCCGTCAGCTTCGCGATGGTGCCCGCCCGCGTCGTGGGCAAGGACATCACGAAGCAGGACAACCTCCTCACCATCAACGTCGGCACGAGCGACAGCGTGCGCGTCGGGATGGCCGTGATCGACGAGCGGGGGATCATCGGGAAGGTGGTGCTCACGAGCAAGGACTACGCCCTCGTGATGCCGCACCAGAACACCGACTTCCGCGTCCCGGCCCAAATCGAGCTATTAGACCGCGATGGCGTCGTCCGCTGGGACGGGACGAACTACGACCGGCTCCTGATGGAGTACGTCGTCAAGACCGAGCCCGTCGTGCGGAGCCAGCTCGTCGTCACGAGCGGGTTCAGCGGGACGTTCCCGGCCGGCATCCCGGTCGGCCGCGTGGACTCGGTGTTCGCGGCGAAGGGGCGGAACGACCTCGTCATCTACCTCAAGCCCGCCGCGCCCATCAGCTCGGTGGACTACGTCTACGTCCTCCTCGACCAGATTTCGCCGGAGCGGGTGGAGTTGGAGAACACGTCGCTCCGGTAAGGGTTGGCGGTTCGCGGTTTTGGGTCCTATCTCTCGACAACCGATGCCTCCCTCCTTCCCCTCCGCTCTTCCGATCCTCCGCTCCTCCGCGCTCTTCCTGCTCCTCGTCCTCGCGTCGTTTCAGGGCCCGGCGCGCGCGCAGTCTACGCCGGAGGCGCTTCGTGCCGCGATCGACGCCATCATCGACGACCCCGACTTCGACGATGCGTTCTGGGGCGTCCATGTCATGGACCTCACGACGGGCGCGACGCTCTACGCCCGGAACGCGCAGAAGAACTTCGTCCCGGCCTCGAACGAGAAGCTCTTCACGACCGCCGCCGTGCTCGACGCGCTGGGGCCGGATTTCCGCTACACCACGACGCTCTACCTCGATGGGACGGTCCGCGACAGCGTGCTCACCGGCAACCTCATCGTGCGCGGTTCCGGCGACCCGACCATCGGCGACCGGCTCTTTGCGAAGGACTACCCGCACGACGCCGACCCCACCGTCCTCTTCCACGCCTGGGCCGACTCGCTCAAGGCGCGCGGCATCACGTCCGTCAGCGACCACGTCATCGGCGACGACGACGTCTTCGACGACACCGAGCTCGGCACGGGCTGGGCGTGGGACGACGCGCCCTCCCCCTACGCCGCCGAGATCAGCGGCCTCTCCTTCAACGAGGGCCGCGTCGTTGTGACCGCCACCGGCACGCGCACCGGCCGCCGCGCCGACCTCCGTTGGGAGCCCGGCGACACGGACTACGTCTACTTCATCAACAAGACGGAGACCGTCGGCTCGGGGGCGGGGGCGGACCGGGAGATCCGGCGCGAGCGGGGCGGCAACACGTTCTGGATCGAGTCCGAGGTGCCGGCGGGGCAAAGCCTCCGGCACAGCGTCTCGGTCCACAACCCCACGCGCTACTTCGTCCACGTCCTGCGCGAGACGCTCCTCGCCGACGGCATCTACATCGACGGCGACCCGGTAGACATCGACGACTGGCAGAAGAAGCCGGACTACCGGCGGCTCATCCCCGTCGCCACCCACACGTCGAGGCCCCTTTCCGAGATCGTCGCGCTGACCAACAAGGAGAGCCAGAACCTCTACGCCGAGCACCTGCTCAAAACCCTCGGGGCCGTCCGCTGCCCGGTGAAACGACCCGAGAGCGTGGACTGCGGGTCGGCCACGGCCGGGCTGCTCGCCGCCGCCCCTTTGTTCGAGCGCGCCGGGCTAGACGTGAAGACGATGCGGCTGCGCGATGGCTCCGGCATGTCGCCCTATAACGTGGTAGCGCCTGAGGACGTGACGGCTCTCCTCCGCACGATGTGGATCCACCCGGACCCCCGCGTCACCGAGACCTACATCAATTCCCTCGCCATCGGCGGGGTGGACGGCACGCTGGAGGGTCGGCTCCGCTCGACCCGAACACGCGGGAACGTCCACGCCAAAACCGGCACCGTCACCGGCGCCAAGAACATCAGCGGCTACGTCACGAGCGCCGCCGGGACCCCGCTCGCGTTCTCCCTGCTCGCCAGCAACTTCGGCACGACGGCAGGGCGCGTGGCGCGCGCGCAGGACGCCATCGTCGAGCTGCTGGCCGGCTACGGGCGATGACGCTGCGATGCATAAAGCGATGACGTTGCGATGCATCAAAACGTACGGGCGCTTCGCCTCGACGACTCGCCGCCGAGGTACACACCGTAAGCTAAACCGGGCGCACGCGGAGTCTGCGAAGACTACTTGTTGGGACCATCGCATCAGTACGTTATCGTATCTTTACCGCTAGGCCACCCGATTATTACTGAGTACCGGGTAGTCATTTCCCTGATCGTCTTGTCTGCTCGAATGTCTCCCCACCCCGCTTTCCCGGTCATCCACGCGACGACCGTCCTCGGCGTACGGCACAATGGCCGCGTCGTCCTCGGCTCCGACGGGCAGGCCACGATGAAAGACACCGTGCTCAAGCACAGCGCGCAGAAGGTCCGCCCTCTCTTCGGCGGGAAGATCCTCGCGGGCTTCGCCGGGGCCACGGCCGATGCGTTCACCCTCTTCGAGCGGTTCGAGGAGAAGCTGCAGAAGTACGGCGGCAACACGACGCGCGCCGCTGTCGAGCTCGCCAAGGACTGGCGGACCGACCGCTACCTTCGGCGGCTCGAAGCGCTCCTCGCCGTGGCCGCCGCCGAGCGCCTGCTCCTCATCAGCGGGACGGGCGACGTGATCGAGCCGGACGACGACATCCTCGCTATCGGGAGCGGAGCTCCGTACGCCCTCGCCGCCACGCGGGCACTCCTCAAACACAGTAATGGGCTCTCGGCGCGTGAGATCGTGGAGGAGGGGCTCCATATCGCCGCCGACATTTGCATTTACACTAACCATAACCTCACCATCCTCGAACTAGACGCGAAGGAGCCGGAGGCCGCCTCCGAACTCGTCGGCACCAGGACGACCGACTGATCCGGACAATTTCAAAGGATTGAGGCCGTAGGTCTGCGGGGACACGAGGTATTAACTCTAAGATTCAGCCATGCGAGAAGAAACCCACCAGGCGTCGGGCTCGGCCCGCGCTGTCGTTCTGATCGATTACCAGAACCTCTACTACTACCTCAAGAACCGGCTCGAAGGCCATAACTCCCCCGGCGACCACATCCTCGACATGATCGACGCGCTCCGCGAGCGGCTCGTCCAGGCCGAGACGCCCATCGCCGTCGGCCGCGCCTACGCGGACTTCTCCGGGCTCGACGACCACGCCCGCCACGTCCAGCGCGCGCTTTACCTCCTTGGGATCGACCCCTGCTTCGTCCCCTCGACGATGCACCGGAACACGACTGACCTCCAGCTCTGCATCGACGCGCTCGACCTCGTCCAGGACCGAAAGGACATCGGCGCCGTCGTGCTCGTCTCCGGGGACCGCGACTACGTGCCGCTCGTCCAGGCCATCCAGCGGCGCGGGTGCGAGGTGATCATGGTATCCTTCCGCGAGCACCTCTCGGCCCGCCTCTTCGAGAACGTCGACATCGGCCGCTTCATCGACGCCGAGACGCTGATGACCGAGGACGCCCGCGACCTCCTGCAGGAGGACCACCACGCCAACGGCCAGCCCGAAACGACGACGGAGTTCTCCGACCCGACCGATCTCCCCTTCCCCATCGACGTCGAGGCGCTCCGCGTCATCGAGGATTACTTCGGGCAGTACGACGAGGTGTACCTCACACCGCTGCTCCGCAAGCTCTCCGAGGAACTCGGCGACATCGAGGACCACGACCCGAAGTCGCTCATCGGCGACCTCGAGGATTGCGGAGCTTGCCGGCTCGAGCGCCGCAAGGGCATGCCGTACGACTACACCGTCCTCATCGTCAACCCCGAGCACCCCGCCGTGCGCGAAGTGCAGGACGAGATGCGAGCGGAAGACTACGCCGAGGACTACGAGGAGGCCAGCGGCGATGGGGCCGACTACGACAGCGAGTTCGCTACCGAGGACGAGTAGCCCCTCCCCGCGCCGGGTTGGTGGGGGCGGCGTTCCGCGTCGTCCCCATCGTCGTTTTAGCGTCGTCGGAATTCCATAAACCCGGCGCTGCCCGCCTCGTACAACCCCCATTCTCGATTTCGTCATCTCGATGGAGCGACGCCGCAGGCGGCGAACCCACCGCTGCCCGCCGTTCGGGGTGACCCCGCGCTAGCGTCGCACCAGACCGAAACCCATGCACGAAGAACTCACCCCGCGCCAGATCGTCGCGGAACTCGACAAGTACATCATCGGGCAGAATGAAGCGAAGAAGAGCGTCGCCATCGCTCTCCGCAACCGGTGGCGCCGGATGAACGCGCCTGAGGAGATGCGCGAGGAGATCATGCCCAACAACATCATCATGATCGGGCCGACGGGGGTCGGCAAGACCGAGATCGCCCGCCGCCTCGCCCGCCTCGCGGGCGCGCCCTTCATCAAAGTCGAGGCGACGAAGTTCACCGAGGTCGGCTACGTCGGCCGCGACGTGGACTCCATCATCCGCGACCTCACCGACTTCGCTATCGGGATGATCAAGGACGAGCAGGCCGAGGGCGTGCAGGAGAAGGCCCGGCAGCAGGCCGAGGAGCGCGTGCTCGACGTGCTCATTCCGCCCTCGAAGCCGCGTACGGAAAAAGAAGGCGCGCTCCTCAACGGCCCCGGCTTCGTCATCCGGCCGCAGGAGGAAGCGGGCAGCGAGGGCGGGAGCGAAGACGACCTCCGCGAGCGCACGCGCGAACGCTTCCGCGCGATGCTGCGCGAGGGCAAGCTCGACGAGCGCGAGGTCGAGGTCGACGTCGCCAGCGACAGCGGAAATCCGACGCTCCAGATGTTCGGCCCGATGGGGCTCGAAGAGATGGGCATCAACATCCAGGAGATGTTCGGCAACCTCGGCGGCGGCAAGAAAAAGAAGAAGCGCCGGATGCGGGTCGATGAGGCCGTCGAGGCGCTCACGGCCGAGGAGGCGCAGAAGCTGATCGACATGGACGCCGTGCAGAAGGAGGCCGTCGAGCGCGTCCAGCAGTCCGGCATCGTCTTCATCGACGAGATCGACAAAGTGGCGGGGGGCTCGCGGCAGGGAGGTGGGCCGGACGTCTCGCGCGAGGGCGTCCAGCGCGACCTCCTCCCCATCGTCGAGGGCTCGAACGTGATGACGAAGTACGGGATGGTCAAGACCGACCACATCCTCTTCATCGCGTCGGGCGCGTTCCACGTCTCGAAGCCGAGCGACCTGATCCCCGAGCTTCAGGGCCGCTTCCCGATCCGCGTCGAACTCAACAACCTCACCGAGGAGGACTTCTTCAAGATCCTCACGATCCCGAAGAACGCGCTCCTCAAGCAGTACCAGGCCCTCCTCGCCTCCGAAGGCGTGACCATCGAGTTCACGGACGAGGCCGTGCGCGAGGTCGCGCGCATCGCGGCGCACGTGAACGAGGAGGTCGAGAACATCGGCGCCCGCCGGCTCCACACGATTCTGACGACGCTGTTGGAGCAGGTCCTGTTCGAGGTCCCCGAAGTCCAGCAGGAGGACACGATTGAGGTGGACGAGGGCTACGTGCGCGACCGGCTCCAGTCCGTCGCCGAGAACCGCGACCTGAGCCAGTACATCCTATAACGGCCCGATTCGCCATACCTCTCGTCGTGACAGATCGCATCCCCGAGATCCCGCTTGTACCAAACCCGCAGACGGCAGATGCCAAACGCGCCGTAGGCTTCGAATGGTCGGAACTGAAAGCGGGATACCGCCACCAACTCGGTGGCGAGCCGGATTGGGTTCAGGATCCGGATGTGCCGACTTGCAAGAGCTCTGGCGAAGTGATGACGTTCTACGGCCAGTTCGACAGTATCGGCGACGACTACATCCTCGCCGATGTGGGCCTGATCTACGTGTTCGTCTGCTTCGGGTGCTTCACGACGGAGGCAGTCTTGCAATCGTCGTGACCTATCGGGACGGTTAAGCACCACATCTTCGCCCTTGGAACGTCGGGCGTGTTCGTCGTAGGGGCAGGTTGAAACCTGCCCCTACGTGTATTTTGGCACGATGGCTGACGCATCCCCGTTCCGCACCTCTCTTCACCGCCCGAGCGATCCGGCGGTGCGCCCGGCATGGGAGCGACTGCTGGAAGCGAGCGAGCAGGCGTCGGCCTTCTCCCACCTAGCGTTCGGCGCGGCCGTGGAAGGTGCATTCGGACTGCCGGTCTGGCTAGCGGCGGTGTGGAGCGGAGACGATCTCGCGGCCGGGGCGCTCCTATTCGAGAAGCGGCGAGGGCCGTTTCGGGCCGCCGCGCTCCCGCCACTCGTCCCCTACGTCACCCCCCTCCTCAGCGCACCGCTGCGGGAGACGGACGTGCACTACCGCCGGTCGGCGCTCGACGCGCTGGTTCGTTTGCTGGGCGACGGGTTCCATCAGGCTGGCCTCATCCTCCACCCCTCTCTGGGCGACGCGCGGGCGTTCCAGTGGGCGGGCTGGAGCGTCCAGCCCGCCTACACGTACCGCCTCGACCTGCGCGACCTGACCTCCTCCACGACGGGCTGGTCCTCCACGCCGAAGCACACCTTCAAGTCGAAAGCAGATGCCTATACGGTGAAGGAAGGGGCTGGTGAAATCGCCGATGTCATCGCGCTCGTGGCGGCCTCGCACGACCGGCAGGAACACGAACTCGGCGTGATGCCGGATGCGGTGCAGACCCTCGCATCTGCCCTCACCGATGCCGGCCTGCTCCGCGTGTTCGTCGCCCGGAGCGGGGCTGTCGCGGAGGCAGGAGTCTTCGTGCTCTCGGACGGCCGGACCGCGCACTACTGGGTGGCGGGCAGCACGCCCGGCCCGGCGATGACGGTCCTCGTCGGCCGCGTGCTCGACCGGCTCCGCAAGGACGGCGTGGCGTATTTTGACTTCGTCGGGGCCAACACGCCGACCATCGCCGAGTTCAAGCGGAAGTTCGGCAGCGCGCTCGTGCCGTACTTCCGCGCCCGCCATACGGCGCACCCCGCGCTCCGGCTGCTCGACCGGCTCCGTCGATAGTTTTTCGTTTCTGGTTCCTGGTTGAAAACGGCTGCCGTGCATTCCGAAGAAAGGGCCCCTGCTCCGCCGCAGAACGAGCCGGGCGAGGCTGCCTCTCTCGTCCCCAGTGCACGTCGAGAAACGAGGAACGGCGAACGAGGAACGAGCAACCGGACTCTCCCACTCTGGGTCGCGCTCCTCACCCTGCTGGCGGCGTTCCTCCGGTTCGGCTACGTCTACGGCGTCGGCGATCAAGACGAGTTGATTCCCTCCGTACTCCACCTGCTCGACGGCGTGCTGTTCACGCAGGACTGGCTGGTGCAGACGGTCACCTCGGGCATCAATGTGCGGACGTATTTCCTGTGGCTGACGGCGCTGCCGAGCCTCGTGCTCCCGCCGTGGCTGGCGGTGGCACTGCTGTGGGGCGGCGTGTTCGTCGCGGTGTCGTACGGCGTCTACGGTCTGGCGCGCGAGCTCGTCCGCGACCGGCTCGCGGCGGCGCTGAGCGTGTTCGTCGCGCTCGTCATCACGGTGAAATGGACGCTGGGGGCGAATTCCGTCGCCTCCGACGCCCTCGTGCCGGAGGGCGTGGCGTGGGCACTCGCGGTCCCGGCGATCACGCTGTTCCTGCGGCGGCGCTGGATGGGGGCCGGGGCGCTACTCGGCGTCGCGGCGTGGTTCCACCTGCTGGCCGGGGCGCAGACAGCGCTCGTGCTCGGCGTGGTCGGGCTCGGGCGGGCGGCGATGAGCGCGGACCTCGAAGGGCAAAAGCTGCGGGCGGACGGGCTCGACCTGCTGCGCTTCGGCGGGGCGTTCGTGCTCGCGGCGCTGCCGATCCTCGTTCCGGTGGTGATCGAGCAGATGGCGGCGGGAGCACCCGTTGGGTCGGCCCCGCCGCCGTTCTACGTCCACGCCCTGTTCCGCAATCCCTTCCACCACCTCTTCTTCTCGTTCGGGATGGGGGAGCACCTGCGGTTCTGGCCGGTCGTCGTGCTCGGCGTGGCGGCGGGCGTGGGACTGGCGCGGCACGGTGAACTTCGGCACGGGCGATTTCTGGCGGCTGGCGGCGCGGTCGTCGCCGTGCTGTGCGCGCTCGCCGTCGTCTTCGTCGAGATCGTGCCCGTCACGCTAGTGGCGAAGCTGCAATTCTTCAAGCTGACCGTCCTCGTCACACTCGTCGCGTCGATCCTCCTCTTGGGCGCGTTCGTCCGCCTGCTGCCCGCCTCGCTCCGGCGTTTCGGGGATGGACTGCTCGACCGTCGGCGAGCGGGCCTCGTCACCGTCGTAGTCCTGCTCGTCGCAGTGCTCGGCCTCGCGGTGCAGGGCGTGGGGCGGCCGGGCGATCTCGTCTTTCCGCTTCAGCACGCCCGGACGCCGCTCGGCGAGGTCGAGGCGTGGGCGCGCGCGGAGACGGACGTGGACGCGCTCTTCGCCATTCCCCCGTCGGTGAGCACGTTTCGCACGTTCGCCCGCCGCGCTGTCGTCGCCAACTACGCCGGGTTCGTATTCGCCGACCGCGACATGCAGCGGTGGTTCCTGCGGCTGATGGACGTAGCTCCGATCCCCCTGCCACCGACGGGATTGGGAGTGAAGCTGGGGCTGGACGCGGCCTACCACCACCATACCGTCGCTGACTGGCAGCAGCTCCGAACGAGCTACGGGATCGACTACGTGCTCGTGGAACGCGGCGCGGGGCGGCTCCCCTTCCCCGTCGCCTTCGAGAATGCCGCGTGGGTGGTCTACCGGCTGCCGGAGGCGAGCCCGTGAAGCGGCTGCTCCGCCTCTTCCCCGAGTCGCTGCGGGCGCTCGCGGGCGGCACCCTGCTCGGGCCGGTCCTCACGCTGCTGACGGGCACCGTCGCGGCGCAGGGGCTCGCGTATCTCGCCCGTCCGCTCCTGACGCGGCTGTTCACGCCCGAGGCGTTCGGCATCCTCGGGTTCTACCTCGCCGCCGTCACGGTCCTCTCCACGATTGCGTCGGGCAAGTACGAGGACGCCGTGCTGCTGCCCGCCTCGGACCGCGACGCGGCGGGCGTGTGCACGCTCGCGCTCGCGCTCGGACTCGTAGCCACGGCCCTCAGCCTCGCCCTCCTCCCCCTGCGCGAACTGATCGGTGCTGCGCTCGACCGGGACGGTGTGGCGACCACGCTGCTCTTCGTTCCGGCGGGGCTGCTGGCGACGACGTGGGGGCGCACAGCCGAGCTGTGGCTAACGAGGATGGACCGCTTCCGCCCGATCTCCGGGTCGCGCGTCGCGCAGAACGCGGTGATGGTGCCCGCGCAGGTGGGAGCAGGCGTGACGGGAAGCGCGGCCGTCGGGCTCATCGGCGGCCACCTGGCCGGGCGGCTCGTCGGGACGACCGTGTTGCTGAGGGTCGCGTGGCGGGGGGCGAAGGGCGTCCAACTCCGCGTCGCGGATCTCCGCCGTCTCGCGGTCCGCTACCGGCGCTTCCCGCTCTTTTCGATGCCGTCGGGGTTTCTGAACACGTTCTCGATGCAGCTCCCGGCGTTCTTCCTGCTCGCCCTCTTCGCGCCCGACGTGCTCGGCTACTACGTGCTCGCCTACGGCACCCTCGCCGTCCCAATGCAACTCCTCGGCGGGTCCGTGGGACAAGTGTTTTTCGCCCGCGCCGCCGAAGCCCGTCACGACCACACGCTCGGAACCCTCACGCAGACCGTCTTCGCACGACTGAGCGCGCTCGGCCTCTTCCCGATGGCCGCGCTCACCCTCGCCGCGCCCGCCGCGTTCAGCGTCGTGTTCGGGAGTGAGTGGCGCGAGGCCGGGGTTTACGCGCAACTGCTGGCGCCGTGGCTCTACTTCGTCTTCGTCAGCGCGCCGCTCTCCAGCCTCTTCGACGTGCTGGAGCGGCAGCACTGGGAGCTGGGCTACAACGTACTGATGATCGCGGCGCGGGCGGCGGCGCTGTGGGTGGGCGGCTGGCTCGGCAGCCCGCTCTGGGCCGTCGGGTTGTTCGGCGCGGTGAGCGCTCTGCTGTGGCTCGGGCACACGGTCTGGCTGCTCCACTGGGGCGAGGCTCGGCTCGACGAAGCCGCACGGGCCGCGGGCCGTCACGCGCTCGTGGCCGCCGGCCCGCTCGCGCTCGTGGGCGCGGCGCAGATGTGGATCGAGAGCGATGTCGTCATCGTCGCCGCACTCGTCGGGGCGACCCTCCTCTGGCTCGCCCTCTCGGCCCGGTTCGAGCCGGGACTCTGGCCCTCCGTCCAACGCCCGGCCCCATGAAGCTCCATTTCCGCACCGACGGGCCGCGCCCGTGGCATCAGTCCGGATCGGTCCGGGCCTGCGGGGCGGCCTTCGCACCGAACGGCACCCTGCTCGAAGGGGCCACTTTCGCCGCGTACCTCGATGGCCCCGCCGCATCGTTCGCGGATCGGCTCGAAGCGCTCTCCGGCACGTTCGCCGCCGTGTACTCGGACGAGGTCGTGATCGCCGCCGTGGACCGCATCCGCTCGACTCCGCTGTTCTACGGGCGCGACGCTGCCGGCACCCTCTGCCTCAGCGACGACGCCCGATGGCTCGCCGACGCCACCGATGCCCGGCTCGACGATCCCGTCGCCGCCGCCGAGTTCATGCTTACCGGAAACACGACCGGCCCTTCTACCCTCGCTTCATCGGTGCAGCAGGTGCAGGCCGGCGAGGCCGTCACGTTCGGGCCGGACACGGCGACGGCGCACCGCTACTTCCGCTACGGCGTGGGGGATAGGCTCGATGCTTCGGAAGATGAGCTAGTCGCGGAGGGCGTCCGGCTGTTCGAGCAGACGTTCGAGCGGCTGATCGCGTCGGTGCTCGGACGGCCGGTGGTCATTCCGCTCAGCGGCGGCATGGACTCGCGGCTGATCGCGGCGATGCTCGTGCGTGGCGGGCGGGCGGACACACACAGCTTCAGTTACGGGCGCGAGCACTCGTTCGAGACGCAGGCGAGCCGCGGTGTCGCCCGGTCGCTCGGGCTGGATTGGAGCTTCGTCCCGTACTCGAACCGCGACTGGCACCGCTGGTTTGCGAGCGATGACTTCCAGCGCTTCCGCCGCGCCGCGACCGGCCTCACCGCCACCGAGCACGAACAGGATTGGCCCGCCGTGCTCACGCTCAACAAGCACGGTCTCGCGCCCGACGCCGTCTTCGTCCCCGGCCACGCCGGCGACTTCCTCGGCGGGAGCCACCTCCCGGCCACACCTGCCACGTTCGAGCACGACCCTATAGATTGGCTCTGGCAGCGCTACTACGTCGAGTGGCCGACGGCGGGCCTCACTCCGGACCTCCGCGACGCGCTCCGCGCCCGGCTCGCGTCCCGGCTGAACGGCTCGGGCGACGTGCTCGATGCCTTCACGCAGTTCGGCTGGCAGGAGCGGCAGGCCAAGATGATCGCCAACAGCGTGCGCGTCTACGAGCACCACGGCTTCGACTGGCGGCTCCCGTTCTGGGCCGACCCCGCCCTGCTCGACTTCTGGGGCCGCGTCCCCGTTCCGCTCCGCCGAGGCCGCCGCCTCTATTTCCGCGTCCTCCGCCGGCTGATGGGCGACGCCCTCTTCGACCTGCCGAGCACACTCCGCCCCGAGCCCTGGCTCACCGGCAAGCTCCGCCGCCTCACCGACCGCGACCACTCCCGCTACGGCATCTGGCTCGGCCCGACCCCGCTGCTCGCGGCGCTCGGAACGCGGATACGGGACCTCGCCGCTGTGGAGCATCCCGTCGTCGGCCCGGTCGTGCAGCAACTCATCCGGCCCGTCGCCGCCCTCCCGCCGCAGCGCGTGGGGATCAACGGGCTGCTCGCACTGGCTCAGCTCAACGACCTAAGCCGCCAGCGTTGAGCCGGAGCGAGGAGACGACGGTCTCGATAAAGCCGTCGCGCTCGTCCTCGAACTCCTCGTCGGCCATCGTGACGAGGAGGACGCCCTGGTCGCCCACTCCGTAGGCGAGGACGCGGTAATGCTTCACCTCGTCGAGGTAGCGCATCGTGGCATGCATGCCCTTCAGCACCTCGCCACTCGCCAACTCGATCTCAGTATCGGCGGCGTCCATGTCGTACCCGTAGCTAACCTCTGCTTTCGTGATCTCATTGAGCATCATCGGGACGAGAAACGACGGGTTGATCCCCCGATACTGCTGCAGCATCACGCCGTCTCCATAAGCCGTCATCACCATCACCTGCTTGATTCCAGCTTCGATCATCGTCTGCGTCACATTGACCTCGACGGGGTACAGGAACGACACGACGCCGTCGTCAAACTTCTGCATCGGCTGCGTTTGTAGCATGATGTCGAGCGTCTCACCACCCGGAGTCTCGAACGTCGTAGGCTGGCCCAGCCGCACCTCTACCGTATCGCTACCCACGATCAGGTCGTAATTGCTTTGAGCGAGGGCCGTCGCAGGCGCAACGACGAGGAGTGCGAGGAGCACGTTGAAAAACGAAGGCATGGGCAGAGTGCGGAAAGAGTTACGGCAGGACAAGTAGCAAAAAAAATACGCCGCCCCCGCTGAGAAGGGGCGGCGCATGGCAAGAAAGTGATGCGGCTCAGAGGATCGAGCGGAACGTGTCGGGCAGTTCGCCGCGGGCGTCGGGCTGTGCGGCGAGTTCAGGGCGTTCGGCTTCGCCGGTCGCGGCGGCATCGGTGCCGCAGTATTTGGCGAACGCGCCCACGAGGTCGGTGGCGATGGCGCTCGCGCTGCGGCCTTCGATGTGGCGGCGCTCCAGCACGAACACGGGATCGCCGTCTTTCAGCAGGGCCATGAACGGCGACGATGGGGGGATGCCTTGCAGGTGATCGCGCATCCGGGCGGTCGCCTCCAAATCCTGCCCAGCGAAGACCGTCACGTAGCGGTCGGGCTGCGGGCCGGACTGCTTCGCCATGGCGACGGCGGGGCGGGCGTTCGCCGCCGCGCAGCCACACACGGAGTTGACGACGACGAGAACGGTCTGATCTTCGGCTGCCTCCATCGCCTGATCCACGGCGGCGGCGTCGGAGAGCTCTTCCACGCCGAGACGGGTAAGCTCTGCACGCATGGGTTGGACGAGGGGTTCGGGGTACGGCATGGTGGGACTGGTCAATGGTTATGAACGAGTGCGGACGGATCGATCCTTGCGCTTCAGACCCAGTTCCGCCTGCGGATAGAGCGTCAATCCTCACGTGCGATTGGGTGTTCCCGCGCCTGGCGCGTCGGAGCGAGTAGTGTGTCGCAGACCTCTCGTTTGGACGATTAATCCCGCGCGCTTTACCTTCCCTTCACGACCTCCCTGTTTCTCCATGTGCTCCTTACGTCTTTACCCCGGCTCGATGCGAACGCTACTCGCCGCGTTCGCCCTGGCCCTGCTCGCCGGGTGTGGGCCGAGCACAGCCCTCATCGGCACGAGCACGCCCGTCTCGACGGAGGAGGCACGCCACATCCCGCCACAACCCGAGACGGCCGTAGAGACCCAGCTTCTGAGTGCATCCTCCGAGTGGATGGGCGTCCCCTACCGCTTCGGCGGGACTACGAAGAGCGGGGTCGACTGCTCGGCGTTCGTCCGCGCCGTCTACGCGGGGGCCTTCGGCCTCCACCTCACGCGCTCGACACGCACGCAGGTCGATGAGGGGCGGCCGGTCCGCAAGCAGGACCTCCGCACGGGCGACCTCGTCTTCTTCCGGACCGGCCGCGACCAGCGCCACGTCGGGATCTACCTCGACGGCGGTCGCCTCCTCCACGCCTCCTCGTCGCGGGACCGCGTGCTCGTGGACGACTTCAACCAGCGCCACTTCCAGCAGACGTACTGGACTGCCCGCCGCCTCCTCGACGTGCAGCCGGACAGGCTTACTCCCCCGATGTACGCCGGGGCCGAGCCGACTGCCGAGCCGGCTCCCTCCACCTCCGTTTCCCCTCCCGCCCGCCCCGCTTCTGCGCCCGCCGGTCCCGAGCGCTCCGGCCCCATGCGCTCCGGGTGGTGAGCCTACGGGCGCGGTCCGTATTCTCCAGACTTCAATAGCGGCAGGAGCTTCGGAGACCGTATATTCCGCTTTCCATCGCCGCTTCCCGGTCGGGACGTGGCGTTCTTTTTTGTTCTCAGGGTACCACGACGACGGGCATGGATAAGCCGGTATACCTCACGCAGGAAGCGCTCGACAAGATGAAAGAGGAGCTCCGCCTCGCCAAAACGGAAGGGCGCCAGCAGATCGCCCAGGACATCGCCGAAGCGCGCGCCCAGGGCGACCTCTCGGAGAACGCCGAGTACGACGCCGCCAAAGAGGCGCAGGGCCACCACGAAGCCCGCATCGCCAAGCTGGACGCGACGATTGCCAACGCCCGCCTCGTGGACGAGAAGCAGATCGACGACTCGAAGGTGTTCATCCTCTCGACCGTTCGGGTGAAGAACACCAAGACGAAGAAGGAAGCGACCTACACTCTCGTTTCCGCCGAGGAGGCTGACATGGCGAAGGGCAAGATTTCTATCGCGAGCCCGGTCGGGAAAGGCCTGCTCGGCCACGAAGTCGGTGACGTTGTAGAGATCACGGTGCCCGCCGGCAAGGTGCCGCTGGAGATCCTCGAGATCAGCCGGCAGTAGCAGCCGCTGCGCAGAGCGCTCACGTCCGTCCCCCACCCCCTTCTCCGTACGCAGCGATGGCCCGCGCGCAGGTTAAACGGAACCCCCTGCTCTTCGCCCTCCGCGCGCTCGTTCTCTGGCCGATCCTCGCGCTGCTGGTCTTCTACGGGCTCTGCACCGTGTCGCTCGTGGCGATGCGCTTCATCCCGCCGCCTGTCACGTCCGTGCAGATCCAGCGCCAGGTCGAGGCGGTCTTCGAAGAGGGCGACTTCGCGTTCCGCTACTACCCCGTTTCGCTGGACGCGATCTCTGACCAGGCCGAGCACGCCGTCGTCGCCGCCGAGGACACGCGGTTCTACCAGCACGGCGGGATCGACTGGAAGGAGCTGGACAAGGCCCGTGCCGACGCCCAGCGACGGGGCCGCGCGCCGCGCGGGGCTTCGACGATCACGCAGCAGCTCGTCAAGAACCTGTTCCTGACCACGCACCGCTCGTACGTTCGGAAGGGGCTGGAGGTACCTTTGACGTACCTCGCCGAGTTCATCCTCCCGAAGGACCGCATCCTCGCGCTCTACCTCAACGTGATCGAGTGGGGGCCGGGCGTGTTCGGCATCGAAGCCGCCGCCCAACACTACTACGGCACCTCGGCAGCCAACCTCTCGCGCGATCAGGCCGCCCGGCTGGCAGCAGTCATCCCCGCCCCGCTTACCCGCCGGCCCCAGAACATGGGCAGCTACGCCGGGACGATCCGGACGCGCATGCAGCAGATGGGATGGTAACGCTATTGGTTGATTGGGTGATTCGCCGATTTAGTGATCGGATCAGCGAATCACCCAATCAGCGAATCACCCAATCATGACGATCGACCTCCGCAGCGACACGGTGACGAAGCCCACGCCCGCGATGCGGCAGGCGATGGCCGAGGCCGAGGTCGGCGATGACGTGTTCGGGGAGGACCCGACGGCGCGGCGGCTGGAAGCGCGCGTTGCCGGGCTCCTCGGAAAAGAAGCCGCCGTGTTCGTGCCGACCGGGGTGATGGGCAACCAGCTCGCCATCAAGGTCCACACGCGGCCGGGGGACGAGGTCGTGGTCGCCGAGCGGAGCCACATCTTCCACTATGAGGCCGGCGCGCCGAGCGTGCTCTCCGGCGTCCAGCTTCGGCCCATCGAGGAGCCGCGCGGGCTGCTCACCGACGAGGCCGTCGCCGCCGTAGTGCGAGGACGCTACGACTGGGAGCCGCGCACCCGGCTGGTATGTCTGGAGAACACGGTCAACAAGGCCGGTGGGGTCGTCTATCCCCTCGATCTGATCCACGACGTTGCGGAGGCGGCCCGTGCCCACGGCCTCGCGCTCCATCTCGACGGGGCGCGGCTGTGGAACGCCGCCGTCGCCTCGGGTCGCTCGGAGACTGAGATCGCAGCACCCTTCGACACCGTCACCGTGTGCCTCTCGAAAGGGCTCGGCGCGCCGGTCGGGTCGGTGCTGGTGGGATCGGAGGAAACGATCCGACTCGCGCGGCGCTACCGGAAGCTGTTCGGCGGCGGGATGCGGCAGATCGGCATCCTCGCGGCGGCCGGGCTCTACGCCCTGGACCACCACCGCGCCGGACTGGCCGACGACCACGCCCGCGCCCGCCGCCTCGCCGAGGCAATGGCCGCCCTCCCGGCCTTCGACGTAGACTCGGCGACGGTCGAGACGAACATCGTGATCGTGCAAACGCACCTCCAGGCCGAGGACGTGCTGGCGCGGCTGGACGCGGAGGGCGTACGGATGGTCGCCTTCGGCCCGCACACGCTCCGGGCCACGCTCCACCGCGACATCTCGGACGAGGACGTGGATACGGCGGTCACCGTACTCCGTGAGGCGTTCGGATAGGGCCCGAAAGTGCATCGTCAAAAAGGGCAGATACTTATCCACAAAGTGGTTTCCCCGAAACCTTCGCGGCGGTCTTTCATCTATCTTTGGTAGCGCTTCCAGGCCCCTTGTTCTTCCTTTTTGAATGGCGACGTCATGTCCGACTGGTACGAGGTTTTCGACAACGAGCAGGTCCAGTACGATACGCGCAAGCGCGTAGCACGGCTGGTCGGCGTGCTCGTCGTCAGCCTCGGGGCCGTCGTCGGGCTGATCCCGCTAATCCTGCTCTACCTCCCCTCGCCGCTGGTCGGCCTCGGCCTCATTGGACTGGTGGCCGTGGGCGCGTTCATGTGGGCCTCGCGGGCCTTCCTGCGACTGCGGAGCGTGGTGTGGTGCGTCAAGCTTTCGGTTCATCGTATCGTCGGCTACGATTACGCCCGCCGCAAATCGGTGCTGCCGTGGACGGAAGTGGAGCGCGTCGAGCTAGACGCGGCGGGCTTGCTGATTGCGCAGGCCCCGACGGAAGGACGGCCGGGGCGCGTGCTCCGCATCCCCCATCTGTTCCCGGACTTCGCTCGGCTCAGCCACCGCGTCGTCGAGTACGCGGAGGCGCACGGCCTACCCGTCTGTGTGAACGGCCGGCCGTGGCAGTTCCTGGACCTCTCGACGCTCTACCCGTTCATGGCCGAGTGCGCGATTGCCGGAAGCGTGAACCCCTCGCGTGGCCACGCTCTCGAAGGCGGTGACGAGGCGTAGGAGCGA
>JBBSMX010000041.1:0-29001 GCA_038232935.1 Rhodothermales bacterium
CAATTGCGTGCAGCCAGAGCAGATCGCCGCTTCCTTTTATCGATGTCGGGTCTGAATCGGGCATATCGTTTAATCGAAAAAGGCGCTCTTGGGATGGAATAAGCGATTCTCTGCCTATCTCAAAGGGCCAAAGTCCAGCTCAGCCCCTGCGACTATATTGATCGAGGTGATCCTGTGCGATCCGTTTCAGGGGATCGGCAAGCCAGAGCCGCTGCGTCACTTGGCCCCCGGCATGTGCTCCCGTCGGCTGACGCAGGAGCACCGCATCGTTTGCCTCGTGCGCGACGACCGGATCGACTTCCTCCAGGCCCGCTATCATTACTGACTCGTCGTCTAGATGGGTCGATTCCGGGACCTGAAAGGCTTCACCGTCGTACAGCAGCGCATGCCAAGCCGAACCCGCCGCCCCGCCCCGTATCTCGCCGAGCTGACGTCCCCGCTCAGCGCGGCCGAGCCGCCGTCGCTCGGCCCGAAGCTGTGCGTAGCGACGTACAACGTCCACCGTTGGGCGGGCGTCCGCGGCGGCCGGAAGTACGACCCCGACCGTGTGCTGACCGTCCTCGGCGAGCTCGGTGCCGACGTGATTGCGTTGCAGGAGGTGCTGCGGCCATTCGAGAACGGCGACCCACTCCGCGAGGCGTCGCGGATGCTCGGCTTCCACCTCGCGTTCGTCGTCACGCGCATCCACCGGCGGGGCGAGCTGGGGAACGCGATCCTCTCGCGCTGGCCCTTCGCGCACGCCGAAGCCATCGACCTCTCGTTCGGCCGGCTGGAGCGCCGCGCCGCGCTCGCCGTTCGCCTCGCCGATGCGAACGGGGGGCCGCCCCTCTCGGTCGCCTCCACCCACCTCGCCCTCGTGGACCGGACGCGGACGCGCCAAGTCAAAACCCTCCTCGACCACCCCCACTTCGACGACGGGCCGTCCATCCTCCTCGGCGACATGAACGCGTGGCGGAAGAACCCCGCCTCGCGCAACCTCCAGGGATTCACCGAGCGGCACAACAACCGCGAGTGGCCCGCGTCGTACCCGAGTCCCCGTCCTGTCCTGTCCCTCGACCGGGCCTACGTCCGTGGCGCTCAGCTCACCGACCTCCACGCGCACGAGTCCGCTACCAGCCGGCAGGCGTCGGACCACCTCCCCCTCGTCGGGACCGTGGTGCTCGGCGGCGATGGGCTCGACCGCTCGACGGCTCCGTAAGAGGCCTCGGGGGGTCTCAGAAGGAACGGGGCGTCATGCCGTTCCGGCGGTGACGTGCGACCTCGCCCCACGCGGACCGGCCGGAACGCCGCTCCGGAATCGAAGTACGAGGGGCCGCCTTTCTCCTCCGCCTCTCCCGATGACCGACCTCTCCTCGCGCGACCGGATGCTCACCCTCACGGGCATCCTGCTCGCGCTCTTCCTCGGCGCGCTCGACCAGACGATTGTCTCGACGGCCCTCCCCCGCATCGTCGAGGATCTCAACGGCGTCACGCGCTACGCCTGGGTGGCGACGGCCTACCTCCTCGCCTCGACGGTGATGGTGCCGATCTACGGCAAGCTCGCCGACACGTACTCGCGCAAGCGGATCGAGCTGTGGGCTATCGGGCTCTTCCTCGGCGGCTCGGCGCTGTGCGGGCTCGCGGGCGAGTTCGGCCCGCTCCCGCTCCTCGGCGACGGGATGAACCAGCTCATCATTTTCCGGGCACTCCAGGGACTCGGCGGGGCCGGCCTCTTCGCGATGGCGTTCATCGTGATCGCCGACCTCTTCCCCCCGGCCGTGCGCGGGAAGTACCAAGGCTTCGTCGGGGCGACGTTCGGGATCGCCAGCGTGCTCGGCCCGCTCATCGGCGGGTTTCTGACGGACCACGCGGGCGGTCTCCTCCCCGGCGTGGCCGGGTGGCGGTGGGTGTTCTACGTGAACGTCCCCTTCGGAGCTGTGGCGCTGTGGTTCATCGTGCGCCGGATGCCCCCGCTCGTGCCCCCGGCGAAGGGTGGGCGGCTCGACTACGTCGCCGCGGCGCTCCTCGTGGCCGGGCTCGTCCCGCTCGTCCTCGCGCTCCAGCTCGACAAGCAGGCCGTGCCGTGGACGGCCCCGCTCACGATGGCGCTCTTCGCCGGGGCCGCCGCCGCGCTCACCCTTTTCGCCTTCCGCTCCCTCCGCTCGTCGGACCCGATCCTCAACTTCGAGCTGTTTCGCAACCGCGTCTTCAGCGCGTCGAACGCGGCGCTCTTCCTGCTCGGCGGCGCGTTCCTGTGCGTCGTCATCTTCCTCCCGCTCTTCCTCGTGAACGTGGTCGGCGTCTCGGCAACGCGGGCCGGCGTGAGCCTCATCCCGCTCTCGGCCGGCGTCGTACTCGGCTCGACGGTGGCGGGCCAGCTCGTCTCCCGGCTCGGCCACTACAAGTGGTTTATGCTCGGCGGTAGCGGGGTCCTGCTCGTCGGCGTCTTCCTGCTGAGCACGATGACGGCGGCGACGGGCGTCGGCACCATCACCCTCTACATGGTCCTGTGCGGGCTCGGGCTCGGCCCGGCGCTCCCGCTCTATCCCCTCGCGATCCAGAACGCCGTGCGCCCGAGCGAGATCGGGCAGGCGACGAGCGCGAGCCAGTTCTTCCGGCAGATCGGCGGGGCCGTGTTCGCAGCGATCATGGGGACCGTCCTCGCCGTCAGCCTCGTCTCAGCCTTTCAGGACACGGGCTCGCCCCTCGCCGCGCTCGGCGCAGGTGCCGGAGACGCCACGGAGATGGCGGAGGGCGGCCTCGGCCACATCGCAGAGACCGTGCAGACCCGGTTCGACCAGAGCGAAGCGACGGCGCGGGTGGCGTTTGGTGGCGAGGACCAGGCAGCCATCGAGAACGCCATCGCGATGTTCCCCCGACCCACGCGAACGAGGATCCTCGCCGCCTCGCCGGCCGAGTTGCCGGGCGTGCTCCACGCCGCGTTCGCCCAGGCCGCCGAAACCACGACGGCGCAGGTGACCACGACCGTGCGCGAGGCATTCGCCGAGGCGATCACGCGGATCTACCGCTACCTCCTCGTCGTCGTGGCGCTGGGGTGGCTCGTGACCCTCTTCGTCCCCGAGATCCCGCTTCGCACGACGTTCGACCACCCCGCCGAGCCCGCCGGATCGCCCGTCACCGAAGCCGTCGGGGCACCCCCGCCGCCCGAAGCCGTGGGCGAGTCCGCCGTTCGTAGCTGAGCGGATCGACGCCAAGACGAGGGCGCTGGACGGGCGGTGGACCCATGCCGGTGCCCAGCGCGGAGCTGTATCCGAGCTATATGGATCGGTGCTGTGCTCCGCTGCTTCGCAGGCGAGGAGATGGCATGGCGGTGGTGCGGCGGCCCCTCACCCTGTCCCTCGCCCCAAAGGCTCTCCCCGAAGGGGCGAGGGGACGTGGGATGCAACGCGGCGGCATTCGGTTGGCAAAGCGCCGGGACGTACGTTCTCGCCCCCTGTGGGGGAGAGATGCCCGGCAGGGCAGAGAGGGGGCACGCTCGACGCTACGGTCGTCGGTGGGAGCCAGGTGGCTGTAACCCGTAAGGTTCGGCTTCGTAGCCGAAAGGCACCTGTTGCCTCCGTCCGTACCACCCGTTCATCCGTGTGATCCCATGTCGATCCATACGACTGCCCTCCTCCTTCTGCTCCCCTTGAGTTCCTTCGTCCCAGCCTTCGCCCAGCCATCCCCCGTGACGCCGGACGAACGCGCCGCCGTCGTCGAGCGGGTCGGGGCGCTGCTTGCCGAGCGCTACATCTTTGCCGACAAAGGGCGCGAGGCCGGAGCTTACGCCCGCGAGCGCCTCGACGCCGGGGCCTACGACGACGACGCGGTGCCCGACAGCTTCGCCGCCGCGCTCACGCGCGACCTCCAGCACGTCACCCACGACAAGCACCTGCGTGTCCGCCCCGCCCCACCGCAAGACGGGCCGCAAGACGGAACGCCCGACCCGCTCCGGCAACGCCTAAGCCAGCGGGAGCGGGAGCGCGCCCGCAACCTCGGCATCCAGTCCGTCCAGGTTCTCGACGGCAACGTCGGCTACCTCGACCTCCGCTTTTTCCCGTCAGAGGAAGCCGTACGCGATGCCTACGACGCCGCGATGGGGTTGCTTGCGAACGTGGACGCCCTGATCGTGGACGAACGGCAGCACGGCGGCGGCGACCCGACCGGCATCCGCTACCTCACCTCCTACTTCTTCGACACCCCGACGCACCTCAACAGCCTTCACTGGCGCGAGGGCGACACGGAGCGCGTCGAGGAGTTCTGGACCTACCCCGAGGTCGCCGGTCCGCAGCGGCCGGACCTCCCCCTCTTCGTCCTGACGAGCGGCTACACGTTCTCCGGAGCCGAGGAGTTCGCCAACAACCTCAAAGAGCTGGGCCGCGCCACCATCGTCGGCGAGACGACGGGCGGCGGGGCGAACCCCGGCGGTATGATGCCCGCCGGGGAGCGGTTCGGCATCTTCCTCCCCATGGGTCGTGCCGTCAACCCCATCTCCGGCACCAACTGGGAAGGCACCGGCGTCGAGCCCGACGTGAAGGTCGCTGCCGACAAGGCGCTCGACGAGGCGCTCAAGCTGGCGCGTCCGGCAGCGACGGCCTACAACGCCGCCCGCGAGCAGCGGCTGGACGCTCAGATCGCCGACCTCCGCTCCGGGCTCGATGAGGCTGCTGCTGCCATCGCCGCGGGCCGCGACGGATCGGCGAAGGTGGGCACCACGCTCCGCGCAGCCCTCGACGCAGGGTTGCTCGATGAGGCACTCATCAACGACCTCGGCTACCTCCACCTCCAGACCGGGCAGCCCGCCCTGGCCGTTGCCATCTTCCGGTTCAACACCGAGGCGTTCCCCACCTCGTGGAACGTCTATGACAGTCTGGGCGAAGCCCTCGCCACGCAAGACGAGCGAGACGAGGCCGCCGCCGCTTACCGCCGCGCCCGTGCCCTCGCCCCCGACGACCAGCACGATCGTATCGACGCGGCGCTGCGCGATCTGTAGGGGGCTGACAAGCATAGGTGTATGTGCTGAGGGCATCGCTCAGTCGCTGGCATGGTGACGCAAACCGGCCCGGCGACGCGATGGGACGGCGAACTGCCTCGCACCCGTTCCCTCCACTCGCCGTATCGTTCAGGACCACCGTCTACCTTCCTGCCTCCATCCGCCGACTACCATGCGTATCCGCTACCTGCCTCTCCTCGGGCTCCTCGTGCTGCTCGCGAGCCCCGTCGTCGCCCAACAGGGCCTCACCGTCCCCCGCGTGAGCCCGCACGCGAACGTCGGCCAGCGCATCGGGCTCACCGATGTCACCGTCGACTACCACCGGCCCGCCGTCAACGGCCGCACCGTCTGGGGCGAGCTCGTGCCCTACGGCCAGGTCTGGCGCGCCGGAGCCAACGAGAACACAACCGTCACCTTCTCCTCGCCCGTCACCGTCGGCGGTGCCGAGGTGCCCGCCGGCACGTACGGCCTCCACATGATCCCGACCACCAGCGGCCCGTGGACCGTCATCCTCAGCTCGATGGCCGACGCGTGGGGCAGCTTCAGCTACGATGAGAAAGAGGACGTCGCCCGCGTCACCGTTACCCCACGCGAGGCGGGAATGGAAGAGCGGCTGAGCTACCGCTTCGACGACCCGACCGACACGTCCGCCGAGCTCGTGATGGCGTGGGAAAACGTCGAGGTCCCAATCCCGATCTCGGTGGACACGCCGAACGTCGTCCTCGCGAACATGGAGCGGGAGATGCGAGGGTTGCCGCGCTTCTCGTGGCAGGGCTGGGATCAGATCGCGAGCTGGGCCCTCCAGAACGACCTCAAGCTGGAGGAGGCGCTCGGCTGGGCCGAGCAGTCCGTCGGGACGAACCGGACGTTCACGAACACGATGACGCTGGCCGCGCTGCAAGAGAAGCTCGGTCGCACCCCCGAGGCCGACGCCACGCGCACCGATGCGATGGCACTCGCTACCGAGGCCGAGATGAATACCTACGGCTACCAGCTTATGGGCCAGGGCAAGATGGACGAGGCGCTCGCCGTCTTCCGAAAGAACGTCGCAGACCACCCGGACTCGTGGAACGTCTACGACAGCCTCGCTGAGGCGATGACGGCGCAGGGCGATTCGGCCGCCGCCATCGAGCAGTACGAGAAAGCCCGCTCGATGGCCCCGACCGTGCAGCACGCCCGCATCGACGGCGCGCTCGCCAAGCTGCGCGGGTCGAACTGAAAACGTGATGTCCTCGGCTCCCGCGTAGAATCGGCCCCCGCGTAGAACGGGTTGAGGGCCGTCCCGGTGATGGTGGGCACGATACCCGCGCACGCCGCGCTGAAGCCGGGGGACCCGACCCCGGCCCGCTGCGTATGGCCCTCCCCCTATCTCCCGTCTCATG
The DNA here is from genome assembly GCA_038232935.1 of Rhodothermales bacterium. GTDB lineage: Bacteria > Bacteroidota > Rhodothermia > Rhodothermales > JANQRZ01 > JBBSMX01. Next base: position 6,355 of record JBBSMX010000041.1, read on the forward strand.
TCTGACCGACCCCAGCGTACGCGTCCGGGCCCTCCGCCTCTTCCTCGGATGGCACCGACGCCGGCGCTTCGTCTCCGAAAGTCAAGCGCGGCGAGTCCGACGTGCCGCTGGAACCGGAGGAAGTGCGCGAGGCCGAGGAGCGCTCGGCCCCTCCGGCAACCGTGCTCTACGCGGCCATTTACGAGGAGGCCGTTTACGAGCTGAAGCGACCGGTCTCCGCGCTGTTCTGGTCCGGCGTCGCCGCCGGCACCTCGCTCGGCTTCTCGATGATCGCGTCGGGGCTCATCGCCTCGATGCTGCCGGATGCGGCGTGGGCACCGCTCGTCTCTAACCTCGGCTACACGCTCGGCTTCCTCGTCGTGATCCTCGGGCGGCAGCAGCTCTTCACCGAGAACGCCCTCACCTCATCATCCCGCTCCTGCGGCGGAAGTCCGGCACGGCCCTGCTCGCGGTGGCGCGGCTCTGGGGCGTCGTCCTCGTGGCGAGCCTCATCGGGGCGTTCCTGTTCGCGTGGCTGTTCGGACTGACCCGAAACGTCTTCACCCCCGACGCCAACGGGGCCTTCCTCCACTTCGGCGAAGAGCTCCTCGCCATGAGCTTCGGGACTACGTTCGCGACGGGGCTGTTCGCGGGGTGGCTCCTCGCGCCGCTCGTGTGGATGATGCCCTACGCCGAGACAGAGAAGGTGAAGGTCATCGTCTTCATCACCCATCTCATCGGACTTGGCGGCTTCGCCCACTGCATCACCGGCTCCGTCGAGACGATGTACGCCGTGATGAACTCCCCGGCGACGTGGGGCGACTATGTCAGCCTCCTCGCCCCGGCCCTACTCGGGAACATCCTCGGCGGAGTGACGCTCGTGGCCGTGCTCAACCACGCGCAGGTCGTGGCGGGGGACCACCGGAAGCAACCCTGAGGATGGGAGTGGGGGAGTGTGGGCGTACGTTTCGGACAAAGGTCCCGCTCCCCCCCCACGCCCATCCACCGCTGCTCTGCATTCCCCGACCCTCATGGAAACCACTCCGTTTTTTATCTTTCTCTTTATCCATCTGAGCAGCCTGATTCTGGGATTCGGGTCGGTCCTCGTCACGGACCTCTACGGCCTGCTTTGGACATGGGACCGGGTCCGCTTCAGCCAAGTCATCCGTGTGAGCGGCGTGACCGAGTGGTTTATCTGGATTGGCTGGGGCGGCATGGTGGCAGCGGGCATACCGCTGCTCATCCTCAAGGGCGAAATCGACAACCTGCTGATCATCAAGCTTTTCTTCGTGGTGCTCATCGGCCTCAACGGGATTCCGCTCCACCTTCTCCACAAGAAAGTGAGCAAGTTCGAAGAAGGAGATGAGGTGCCGAGGGTCTTCATGTTCCGGCTGATCCTATGCCTCTTGATCTCACAACTCGGCTGGTGGGGGGCCGTCACGATTGGGTTTATGCACCGTCACGTACAGACGATCATCAACTGGCCCGACGTGCCGTGGCTCGTGATCGCTCTCATCCTCGCGGGGATTCTGGTCGTCTGGGTGAGCGGCGAAGCACTGCTGAAGAAGGCGGCGGAGGCATAAAACGCAAGGGAGCTTCGCCGAAACGAATCGGCGAAGCTCCCTTGCGTTTTATGCTCTACTCGTTACGCCCTACATATCCTCCCAGAACTCGTCGGGCATGTCCTGAGCGAGGGCGAGCGCGCCTTCCGCTCCCGCAAAGAGCGGGTCGTCCACGACGCGGACGCGGCACGGACCGTACTCCTTGAGCGCGTCTTCGAGCGCCTCGGCGATGCCTTTGATCTGGCTGCCGCCGCCGGCGACGAAGATGTTCTTCTTGACCACCTCCTGGAAGTCCGGGTCGTAGCGCGCGATCAGGTCGATGGCCGTCTCGGTGATGGCCGGCACGATGCTCTCGCACGCCGCCTTCAGCTCCTTCGACACGTCGATGTCGGTGAGCTTGCCGCCGATGGACGCCTTCATCGGGAGCTTGCCGTTGGCGGTGCCGACGAAGCCGTGCTGCTCCTTGAAGTGGCGCACGGCCGTCTCTGAAAAGCGGGCCTCGGGATGGCTCTCTTCGAGGAGCCCCTTGAGCTGGCGGTCCACGTAGTCGCCCGCGATGGTGAGCGTGCGCTGGTCCTCCTCGGTCGGCATGGTGCCGTGCATCACGCAGAAGTCCACGGTGCCGGCCCCGATGTCGATCACCATCGCGTTCGTGAGCGCGTCGAGCCCGTAGGCCACGGAGAACGGCTCGGAGACCACCATGAGTGCGTCGGCGTACTCGCGGACGGCGTCGCGGATGGCGAGCTTGTTCACCTTGAGCGCCTCGGCGGGCACGCCGATGGCGGCCTGGATGCGCTGGCCCTCCTCGGGATGGACCTCCTCGATGAGGTGGTGGATCAGCTCGCGCACGGCCTCTTCGTCGCGCGCCGTACCGTCGCGGATGACGCCGTTCTCGAGCGGGCGCACGAGCGTCACCGACATCCGGTTCTCGAGCGCCTTCTCGCCGAAGAGGATGCCTTCGCCGAGCATCTTCTTCGCGACGAAATCCTTCGGCCACCCGACGTAGCTCTCGACCCACGTCCTCTTCCCGTTCGACGCGACGATCGCGCTGCGGGACGTGCCGAGGTCAATGCCGATGTGGAGGACGTCGGGCTTGCTGGAGGACTTAGTTTTCTTCTGAGCCATGGGGGGTTGCTGTCGGGGTGGGGGTAAGCAGGCGTTGCTGAAGGTACGCGATGAGACCCTCTTCGAGCGAGCGGGCGAGGGTCTCGCGGTGGGCAGCCGTGCCGAGGCGCGCTTCCTCGTCCGGGTTGCTGATCGCCGCCATCTCGGCGAGTATCGCGGGCGACTCCACACCGAGGAGTACGACGAACGGCCCGGCCTTGACGCCCCAGTCGCTCGCCGCCGCGTTCGTCTCGCCGGCGCTCCGCACGAGGCTGTGCTGGACCGCGACCGCGAGCTCCTTCGACTCCTGGAATTTAACCGTATTCCCCGCACGCTGCAGCATCGTGTTAAACTCGGCCACCGAATAGTCCGAGACGGCGTTCTCGCCGTGCGCGAGCTGGAGCGTCGCGTCGTCGGCACGGAGCCCAAAATAGTACGTTTCGAGGGGGGCAACGCTCGCGTCGGGGATCCAGTTGACGTGGAGTGATACGAAGAGATCCGCCCCGCGGTCGTTGGCGAACGCGACGCGGTCCCCAAGGGCAACCGCTTCGTCCGTCTCCCGCGTGAGGAGGATGCGGTAGCCCTCGTGCCGCTCCAGCCGGTCGCGGAGGCGGAGCGCCACGTCGAGCGTGATGTCCTTCTCGCGCATCCCCGTCGCACCGAGTGTGCCGGGATCGCGCCCGCCGTGGCCGGGGTCGATCACGATGGTGTTGACTTGGAGGTTGAAGAGCTCGGCGATCGGCAGCGACTCCGGGTGGTCCACCGAGAACCGCGCGTTCGACAGCGCGGGATCCTCCTCGGACGGCCCCATCATCGGACCCCGCTGCTGCGCGCTCGCCGAGGCGGACTGCCCGGCAGGCTGCGCCGCGCCCGCCTGCAACCCCTGCACGATCATCCCGACGAGCATGACGCCGACGACGGCGAGCGCGATGACGGCAGAGGCGAACCGGCGCGACACCGGCGGCGCGAGCACCGGCCCCGGTACCGGCCCGAGCGTCGGCGCGGCGAACGCCCTCCGGCGCGTTCGGTGTCCGGACGTCGCGGCCGGGTCCCCTACGCGCAGGTTGTCCTCGTAGACAGCCCGGAGGATGTCGTGCTTGCTGGACGGGGTGGGGGGCGGCACAGCGGCCATGATCGGGACGATGAGGACAGCGACCGAGAACGGAGTATCGGCGAACGGCACCCGAAGTATACATACGCCGCGCGTCCCCTCGCGATGGAGAGTGCGGGATTACGCTCGCTTTCGATGATTCCGAGGGCAATTGCCGAGCCTTCCGGCGTCGAGGAGGGGCTACTCGCTGCGTAGGGAGGCCGTCCGGCAGCATCCGATTTTCGCGTAACCGACCGCGTAGCTATGTTGCGCCACCACTCACTCGCCTCTCCGCCCATGTCCCGCCCCTCACTTCGCGCACTCGCCCTCCTCTTCCTCCTCGCTCCTCCAGCGTCAGCACAGACCGCTGCGAGCGACAACGCCGTAATGGAACCGATCACGGCCCTGTTCGACGGCATGCGCGCCGCCGACTCGTCGGCCGTCCGCGCCGCCTTCCACCCCACCGCGAAGCTTCTCTCCGTCGATACGAACGAGGCGGGCGCAGTCGTCGTGCACGAAACGCCCATCGGCCGGTTCGTGACCGCGATGGCCGGCGAGCACCCGCTCTACGACGAGCGGCTCGGCGAGGCCGAGATCCGCGTTGACGGTGACTTCGCCACTGTCTGGGTGCCCTACGGATTCTACCTCGGCGACGAATTCAGCCACTGCGGCATCGACGCCTTCCAGCTCGCCCGGCTGAGCGGCGGGTGGAGCATCATCCACATCGCCGACACGCGGCGGCAGGACAACTGCGACCCGGCCGTCGCTCCGTAGCGGCGCGAACCTTTCGGCGGGGCCGCGGTCAGAGGACGCCTTCCACGTTCCCGACGGCGGCCTCTCCGTATGCCCCTCCTCGACCTCACTGACACCGCCGACCGCGCGCGGCTCGCCGTGCTCGATGCGCTCGCCCGGACGCCCGAGCTCTGGCGCGCGTACGTGCTCAAGGGCGGCCTCGCGCTCCACTACGCCTACGGCAGCCCTCGCCGCTCCAGCGACCTCGACTTCAGCGCCGTCGAGCCGTTCACGAGCGCGATCACGGAGGCGAACGAGCGGCGCCTCCTCCGCTTCTGCCACGCGCTCGACACCGCGCTCGAAAGCATCGCCGCCGACTACGGCTTCGCCGGGCTCTGCGTCCAGCGCCGCACCCTCTCCGACGAGATCCCCGCCCTCCTCGCCGAAGTCGGCTACTCGGTGGAGGCACACGAAGACATCCGGTACGACGAGGTCGTGGAGATGCAGGTCGTGCTCAGCGAGATCGTGTGCGCGACGGCTGAGGCCGAGATCGAGAGCATACGCCTCCACGTTCCGTCGCTCGAAGACGTCCTCGCCGAGAAGCTAAAGGCGCTCCTTCAGCAGGTCGCCCGCGACACCACCCGCTCGACCGACGTGTTCGACCTGTGGTACTTCACCGCCGCCTCCGACCACGCGATCGACCGCGCGAAGGTGGCGGACTTCCTCCGGCGCAAGAGCACGCCGTGGCCCGCGATCCTCCCCGTGACCCGGTCGAAGTTCGCCGAACCCGCCGTCCGCGAGCACGCCGCGAGCGCGTACGCTGACATCGGCGACAGGCTGGAGGACGGCGTCGCGCTGCCTCCGTTCGACGAGGCGTTCGGCGGCGTCCTCGGGTTCGTCGAATCGCTGGACCTGCCGGCGTAGTGTGGGGCGCAGTACATTTCGGCGATTCCTCTTCCTCCGCCCTGGATGCTCCGTCAGCCCTACGTCCTCAGCCGGCCGCAGAAGCTCTACGTCGTCTGCGCTGCCATCTTCGTCACGGCGCTCGTCGTCGCCGAGGCCACGGCCAGCAAGTTCTTCTCGGCGTTCGCCCTCCCCGCCCCCCTCACGATCCTCGGCGTCGAGTTCGCCGAGGTGATCATGACGGCCGGCGTGATCGCGTTCCCCATCACGTTCATCGTGACGGACCTGCTGAACGAGTACTACGGCAAGGCGGGGATCCGCTTCGTCACGTTCGTCGGGGTGGGGATGATCGTGTTCGAGTTCGCCCTCCTGCAAGCCACGATGGCGGTACCCACGGCGGGGATCTCGCCGGTCCCCGACGAAGCGTTTAACGTCGTCTTCGGCGCATCAGGGCGGATCATCCTCGGGAGCCTCACGGCCTACGTCATCGGGCAGCTCGCCGACATCACGCTCTTCCACTGGCTGCGGCGACTGACGCATGGCCGCCACCTCTGGCTCCGTGCGACGGGCTCGACCTTCGGCTCGCAGTTCCTCGACACGGCGATCGTGCTGACCGTGGCGTTCGCCGGCCGGCTCGCCCTCGGCGAGATCGTCGCCATCACCCTCTTCAACTACGCGTACAAGTTCGTCATCGCGGTTGCCATCACGCCGCTGATCTATGCGGCCCACTGGGCGATGGACCGCTACCTCGGCGACGAACTCGCCGAGGCGATGATCGAGCAGGCCGAGGCCGACGCGACTGCGCAACCGGACCCGGCCTAGCGGGGCCGTGGTTGCTCGTGGGCTCCCCTCACCCCGGCGGCGTAGCGCTCTCCCAAAGTCCCCTCACCCTATCCCTCTCCCCGGAGGGGCGAGGGGACTTTCTTTGGAACAGCGGCGGAGGGACCATCGAGAGCGGCTTCTGCTCGCGCGATCTGAAACGCGGCGGTATTCGGTTGGCAAAGCGCCAGGATTTACGTTCTCGCCCCCTATAGGGGAGAGATGCCCGGCAGGGAAGAGAGGGGGGTGCGCTCGGCACTCCCCTCTACCCCCCACCGACCTCGATCCCGCGCTCGCACAGCGCCGCGTCGTGGTCCACGTTCGTCGCGACGAGCAGGATGCCCCCGGCGGCGCAGTGCGCGCGGGCCACGGCCTCCACGATAGCCCGGCCGGGCGCGTCGAGGTTCGAGGTCGGCTCGTCGAGGAGGAGGAGCGAGGGGGCAGCGAGCAGGGCGGCGGCGAGGCGAGCGCGCTGCCGCATGCCGGAGGAGTACGTGCGGACGAGGTCGTCCCCCCGGCCGACGAGCCCGACGCGGTCGAGCAACTCGGTGATGCGGGCGTCGGCGTCCGAGAGGCGGCGGGCGCGGGCGAGGAAGCGGAGGTTCTCTCGCGCGGTGAACGCGTCGTAGAGGTGGAGGGTCGGCGCGACAAAGCCCGTCCGCAGGGGCCGCGCCTCCGGCTCCACCTCCTCGCCGCCCAGCCACAGCCGCACCGTCCCTGCCGTCGGCGAGAGCACGCCCGCGACGACCTGAAGCAGCGTGGACTTCCCCGCCCCGTTCGGCCCGGTGACGGCGAGCGAGGCACCCGGTCCGAGCTCGAAGTCGAGGCCGCGAAAGAGGGCGCGCCGGCCGAAGCGTTTGGCGAGGCCCTCGACGGAAAGGCGCGGCTCGGGGAGCATAGTTCGGAACGAGGGGAACGGTTTAGACGGGCTGGATCGTAAAATACCATCCGGCCGGTGCCCCGTCCGGCATGCCCGCTTTACTCACCCAACCGTCTCCACCATGTCGTTCCGCTCGCTCGCCCTCCTCCTCCCGCTCGCGCTCTTCCTCACTGCCTGTGCCGACCGCACCGAGCCGGACGTAGCTCCGATGCCCGAAACGGATCTCGACACGACCGCGACCCCGATGAGCATGGACGGGGAGGAGAGCCCGATTGTGGCCTCCGCCACGCTCAATCCCACGGAGGGCAACGACGTGCGCGGGCGCGTCACGTTCTCGAACGAGCCGAACGGGGTCCTCGTCGTCGCCGAGCTCAGCGGCCTCAACGAGGGGATGCACGGCTTCCACATCCACGAGACCGGCGATTGCAGCGCGCCCGACGCCTCGTCAGCCGGCAGCCACTTCAACCCGAGCAATCACCCGCACGGCGCACCGGACGCCCCCGCCGCCGAGCGCCACGCCGGCGACCTCGGCAACATCGAAGCCGGTGCCGATGGAATCGCCCGCTACGAGCGCGTCGACGCCAACGTGCAGACGAGTGGGGCGGCGTCCATCATCGGGAAAGCCGTCGTCGTCCACGGCGGCCAGGACGATTACGTGTCGCAGCCCAGCGGCGACGCCGGTAGCCGCGTAGCCTGCGGCGTCATCGAAGCCACGGACGGGTAGCCCGACGCTCCCCTCCTCCCCTCTCTTCACATCGAAATTCAGCCAAGCCAGTGCCCGACCTGATCGGCCATCCGTACAAGCCTCCGTCCGAACGCCCGTCGTCTACGCGCCCACCCCACGCGGTCCGGCGGTCCACCCTCTCACAGCCGACGAAGCCGTCACGGCCGATCTACCGAAAGAAACGGGTCCTCATCCCCCTCGGGCTGCTGCTCGTCGCCCTCGGCTCGTTCGCCGCAGTGACGCACGTGGCGACGAAGGCAGAGGAGCGGCGGCAACTCGTCCTCGCCGAGCGGGACCGGTTCGAGTCGTACCTCGAAATACAGGAGGCACGGTACCTCAAGATCCCCCTCATGACGGACCGGCAGCGCGCCCTCCTCCGCCGCTCGCGCAACGCCGCCCACGTCGAGACGGCACAGCGGTTGGGGATCGCACCCGTCGCGCAGCGTGACGACGTGCTCGAGCACGCCGGCGACGCCGGGCTCGTGCTGATCGACACGCAGAACCCGTATTACTGGGTGGGCCGCCTCACGCACTCCGTCCCCTACGCGACGCCGGACGCCGCCGCCGTGCTCGACTCCATCGGCGTGCGGTTCCAGCAGAAGCTCGCGGGCTACGGACTCCCGCCCTATCAGTTCTTCGTGAGCTCGGTCCTCCGCACGCAAGAGGACCAGGAGGCACTCCGCCGCATCAACGTCAACGCGTCCCGGACGACGTCCAGCCACGAGTTCGGGACCACGTTCGACATCCAGTTCCGGAAGTACCGCTACGCGGGCGACCCCTCCAGCGAGGTAGGCGAAACGGCCTATCCGTTCCTCCGGAGGGAGTTCACCGCCGCGCTCGCCGCCTTCTACGACCGGATGGAGGGACTGTACCGCTCGCGCCTCCTGTCCCTCCTCGGCGAGACGATGATCGAGTTGGAGGACGAAGGGAAGCTCATTACGGTGATGGAGGGGCGGCAGCCCGTCTTCCACACGACGGTGGCGCAGCGGCTGGTCGAGGATAGCTGACGGCACGGAGCGACGGAACGGCGCAGGCTTGAACGGCGCAGCGACGCGTCGTATCTAGGGGCCCCTCGTTTCGGTCCGTCGCCTGCCGCCATGCCGCTCCGCCTCCGTCACCTGGCCCCGCTCCTCCGCGTGGGCCGCCACGCAGCGCCTCTTCCCCCACGGCATCGCCACCCGGCGGCCTACCGTGAGGCTCTCGCCCAGGCGCAGCAGCTCCGCACGGTAGGCCGCGGCGGTGCCTTCGGTGTGTGGGAAGAAGCTGGCCCGACGAACGTGGGCGGGCGGATCTCGGACATCGAGTTCGCGCCGAGCGCACCGGACGTGGTGTATGCGAGTGCCGCGACGGGCGGCGTCTTTCGCTCCGACGACGCCGGCTTCACGTGGAGCCCCATCTTCGACGACTAGGCCGTCCTCACGATCGGCGACCTCGCCGTCCACCCGACCGACCCGAACACGCTCTGGGTCGGCACGGGCGAGGCCAACGGCAGCCACAACAACTTCGCCGGCGGCGGCCTCTACCGTTCCTCCGACGCGGGCGCAACGTGGGACTTCCTCGGGCTCGGCGAGCCGTACTCCATCGGCCGCATCCGCATCGACCCGACCGATCCGGACCGCGTTTTCGTCGCGGCGCTCGGGGCGTACTTCCCGACGATGCCGGCCCGCGTCAGGCGCTCCTCGCCCTCACCTTCAGCCGCGAGCGCGACGGGTGGCGGCTCGTGTTCGACCAGAACACCCGGATCGTCGAGGGATAGGACGGCCCGCCGCGGTCTCGCTCAGAACACAGCGCTGAGCTGGAGGCGGACGTTGTGGATCACGGGTGCCTCGGCGGGCGCGCGGCCCTCGTAGTTGAGCGAGGCGCGGAGGAAGCGGTTGATGGTGTACTGCCCGTTCGCGCTCCACAGGTACGACACGCCCCGCCCGCGCCGCTCCGTCAGCTCGAACGCGGTCTGCCCCACGGCGTCGGGGCCGCCGAGGCGCACGTCGGCGCGCTCGCCCTGGAGCAGCAGTTGGAGCCGGTTGGCCGAGGCGATCCGCAGCCGGACGGGTAAGAGGAGAATGCGTGCCGTCCGCTCGATCCCGGCCACGTCGCGGTTGCGAGCGTAGCGGACGCCGCCGGTGAGGGAGAGCGCCGGGCTGAACCGCCACGTCGCTTCCGGCTCGACCTCCACGCCCCGGATGTCGAAGCTCCGCGAAATGAACGGGCTCTCGGACTGATTCCGGTCGAGCGCGCCGCGCAGCCGGCCACTGAGTGGGCCGGCGAGCTGCGCCCGCGCCTCGGCCTCGGCCTGCTGCACGAGCCGCCGCTCCAGCCCCGTCGCCAGCCGGTTCGTGCTGCGGAGGTGTTGCCCGAAGAGCCGTCCGCCGTAGCGCGTCTCGCCCCGGAAAAACGCGAACTCCTGCCCGACGCGGAAGCGCCCGTTGAGCGTCGTCGCGGGGTTCTGGAGCACGCTCGGGGTGAGGAAGTAGACGGCGGCGAGATCCGGTTCCTCGCTCTTCTCCTGCACGTCGAGCGTCGTGAGCGAGGTGACCTGGGCGAGCGCCCACTGCCACCCCGTCGCGTCGGCGTCGATCAGCCGCGACGGGTCGAGGCGGAGGTGGAGGCGGCCCTGCACGCCGATGGTCGGAATCAGTTCGTCGCCGGGGACGAACGTGCGGAGGTACTCGCCTTCGAGCGGGGTGACCTCCTCGCGAAACTCGTCGAGCTGCTGCACGCCGTCGCCGTTGGCGTCCTCCCACACATACTCCCCGAGCTCCTGCCCGACGCGCAGGTAGATCTCTTGCAGCACGGGCGAGCGCTCGGTCTGCGCCTCGTAGACCGTGTTCAGCTCGACGGCGCGGGCGAGCGGGGTCAGCCGGTTCGTCCAGCGCAGGACGACGCTCTCGTTGTCGAGCAGCCCGGTCTGCCGGAAGGCATCGGTGTAGCGGCGCGTGCGGTACGCCACCTGCGCCTCGGTCGTGTACGTCGACGACGGGCGGTAGCGCGCATCCGTGCGAATCGTGTAGACCGTGGCCGCGTCTTCGAACGCGCCGCCGAGCGGGAGCTGCTCGCCGCGCCACTCGACGCCCGCCCCGGCCGTGAGCACGGGGCTCGCCCACTGCACACCGGGGCGGACCTCGACGAACGCGAGCGCGTCCGCGACGAGGCTGTCCGTCCCGAGCGCCTGCTGTGCCCGCCGTTCCTGCTCGACCTCGACAAACGGGATGAGGCGATTCTGTAGCACGGGATAATCGACGCGCCCGAGTTGCCGAAGCCACCGCCCGTCCTCGCCCGCGAACCCGTTCTCCGAGTCGATCACGTCGAGCCGGTACGCCAGCCCCGGCGCGCGGCCTTCTCGGAACGCGAGGTCGAGCGCGCCACGCTGCCCGGTGAACAGGTCGCCGAGTTCGATCTGTCCGAGTTCGGCCTGCACGAAGGTGCGCTCCGTGACATCCAGCCGCACGAACCCCTCGGCCGTCGCCTCCGCGAGCGTGTCGATCCCGACGAAGCCCGCACCCGCCCGCGCCACGTTCCACTTCCGGTTGAACTCGACGGGCCGAATCCGGCTGAACGGCCGGAACGCGTCCCCTTTGTACCGTCCGACGGCCTCCGCCGAGAGCCGCCCGAACGCGCGGTCGCCCAGCGTCAGCGCCGTCGGCTGGAGCCGGAGGCCGCCGTAATACGCCCCGCCCCCGTCGCCCCCCCGAGCGTCGAGGCTGTTCGGGTCGTTCGTCGATTGGGCGAGCTCGCCGAAGAGCTCGAGCCCGCGCCACGGCTCGACGGAGCCGGCGAGGTCGAGCACCTGCTGGAGCTCGGGCTTCGGGAGGATGCGGAGCGGGACGTAGTCGCCGCCCGTCGGGCCGACCCACTCGTAGAGGATGCCGTTGACGGCGCGGCCGGCGCGCTGGTACGTGCCGGTGCCGGGCGTGACGCGCGAGAACCGAACGCGGAAGACGGAGTCCGCCGCCGCCGCCGCGGGGACGAAGATCGAGTACGTCTGCTCGGCGACGGTGGTGTCGCGCTGCATGTAGAGCACGAACGGGCTCTCCGGGTCGAACGGCACGCGCTCGGCCCCGTCGCGGACGGCGGGATTCTCGCCCGAGTCCCGGATGAAGTCGAGGTCGGCGTTCGTCAGGCCGAGTTCGGCGGCGAAGGCGGCGCCGTCGGACTCGCGGAGGAGCGTGCCCCGGATGCGCGCACGTGCGGTGCCGTCCTCCCGTGCCCACAGCCGCGCCTCGGCCTCGGTCCCGACGACGGTCCGCGTGAACTCGCTCGTAGTGTACTCGAACTCGACCGTGATCCGGCTCTCCGAGGTGACGAGGCGGCGCGGGGTGAACGTGACCTCGCCCGTCGCGTAGTCGATTACGTAATCGTTGGCCTCGCCGCGCACGAGGAGCTGCCCGTTGAGGTACACCCGCTCCGACCCCGCGATCACGATGATGAACTGCTCGCCGTTGCGTCCCTCGAGCCGGTACGGCCCCTGCACGCCCTCGACGGCGGCGATGTCCTGGCTCTGGAAGAGCCCGCGCGCGGTGGCTCCTGCAATCGTCGCTTCGCCCCCGGCGAGTGTGCCGTTGAAAAGAGCCGGCGCGCGGGCCGTCACCGCCGCGCCCTGGAGCTTGCGGACGTAGGGCGCGAACTCGGTCCCGGTGAACGCCACGTCGATGTCGCCGAGCCGCGCCTGCCCGCGCCGCGTGTCGAGCTGGACGTAGACGCGGTCGAAGTCGGAGAGCCGCTGCGTAGTGCCCTCGGGCTGGATCGGCGTGTTCTCGTCGGTGAGGACGGCCTGCACCTCGACGCCGTCGGCGATCTCGCCGGAGAGCTCCATCCGCAGGCCGGACTCGATGGACACGTCGCGCCGGTTGCCCGCGACGATCCCGCGCGAGATCGCGCCGCGCCGCCGCAGCCGGGGCGCTTCGGCGAAGAGCGGCTCATCCCGACCGTCCCCCGACCGCTCGGCCTCGACCACACGCCTTCGCCCGAGCGTGTCTGGCCCCGCCTCGTCGATGCGCCGCCGCGCAAACGTCCGGTCGAGCGCGGCGAATGGGAGCGTGCGGTAGACCGCGACGAGTTCGGACGAGACCTGCGGGCGGGGATCGAGCCGAAGCCGGAGGTCGCCGGTCCGCGCGTCGAGGGCGTACTGCGTCGTGTCGAGCTCCGCGCCGTCGAGCCGTAAGGTGACCGTTTGCGGGAGGACGAACGGGCGCAGCTTCAGCGGCTGCCGGAGGTCGAGCGTGTCGCGGTAGGCCCCGAGTTCCTCGGCCGGTACAGGCTCCTGCGCGAACGCGGGCGCGCACACGAGGATGAGGAGGAAAGGGGCGATTCGGCGGAGCATCGGTCGTTCGCGGCGCGGGGCGGCGCGGACAGAGAAGGCAGGAGTAACGAACGACCGGGGCGAATCCTCGTGGTGGGCGGAGCGGGGCGCTAATCTAGCCCTCCGGCGCGGGGCGGGCAAGGCAGGGCGTACTCCCCATCCTGCGCGGGTAGGGACATGGCGTGCCCATCGTAGCCATGTCCGCCCTCACAAAATCCGCGTGCCGTCGGCGACGGGATGTGTTGGGGCAATGGGTCAGTGCGCGACCGTCAGCCGCTGCGCCGCGCGGAACCCTGCCCCGACAACCCGGACGACGTACACCCCGCTCGGCAGCGCCGATGCGTCGAAGTCCACGTCCTGCTCCCCTGCCGGGCGCGCGCCGTCCACGAGCACAGCCACCTCACGCCCGAGCACGTCGTAGACGGCGAGGCGGACTGCCTGCGCCGTCGGCAGCGTGAACGAGAGCGTCGTGCGCGAGCCGAACGGATTCGGATACGCCGTCAGCGCTGCGCTCAACTCTACCCCCTGTTCCTCTACCGCGACAGGCGTGTCCACCCGAATCGGGATGATGGTGGCGTCGGTCGGGCCAGAGGCAATCTCGGCGAGGATAGTGAGCCCACTGGAGCGCGAAATAAAGGCAGCGGGGACCGAGCACACGTCGGGCTCACAATCCCCGCCCATAATGGTGAGGGGCCCTTCTCCATCACCTTTCGGTCTATTGTAGACGACGACAGCGACGGCCCCTGCCGCCACCGCGTTCTGCACCTTCTCCACGAACGAACACCTGCCACGCAGAACCAAGGCGATGTTACCCTTGATGTCAGCCCCATTGGCGAGGGGGTCACAGCCTAACTCGGGCAATGCCGTTTCGCCATTCCCCTCCACAGGAACGATCGGCAGCGGGCCGATGCTCGTGCCGGGCTGCGGGAACCGCTCACCGAACACGGCCCCCCATGCACCGTGTTCCACGTCGGCGATGACGACGTTCACACTGTCCGGGAGTTGCGCGAACGCAAGCGCCGGAACGAGGATGAAGAGGACGAGCGCGAGGGAACGGGCAGCACGCATGGCAAACACCGGCAGGAGATGAGCATCAAGGCATTGCACACCTCCAAGTAAACCACCTGACCCCCCGCAAGTCAAGTCTGACGACCCGTCATGCCACCCGCGTGCCGTCTGCGACGGGGTGCGTGAGCGTGAGCAGCGTCGTGCCGGCCACATCGCCCACTGCGCCGAGCACGAGCACTTCGGACTTCGCGCCCGCCACCCGCTTCGGCGGAAAGTTGAGCACGGCGACGACCTGCCGCCCGACGAGATCCTCGGGCGCGTACCGCTCCGTAAGCTGCGCCGAGCTCGTCCGCGTGCCGAGCGGCCCGAAGTCGATCTCCAGCACGTACGCGGGCTTGCGCGCCTTCGGGTTCAGCGCGGCGCTCCGCACGGTCCCCACGCGCAGATCCACCCGCAGGAAGTCTTCGAACGAGATCGTGTCGGCTGCGTCCATCAGCGCGGCAGGTCGGCGGCGAACAGGCGGGTGGCGGTGAGCAGGACGAACCGGAACTCTGTCCCCGCGATGTCCACGAGCGGCTCAGTGAGGGAAACAGAGAAGGCGTCGATCAGCCGTCCTTCGAGGCTGTAAATGCGGACCTGCCGGGGCATGACGAGCACAAGCCGCTCGCCGATGACGGCGAGGGCACGCACGTCGCGGGCCGTGCCGTCGGCGATGCGGCGGAGGTAGAGGCCGAACCGGTCGTAGACGAGCACGGCGGCGTGGCCCCGGTCGGCGACGAAGAGGCGGCCGTCGGGGCCGAGGGCGAGGTCCACCGGCTCGCTCAGCGCGCCCTCGCCCGCGTCGAGCCCGCCCACGATCCGGTCGAAGCGACGTCGGTCGTCCCAGCGGACGACGAGGCCCTGCACCTCCTCGACGGCATACAGTTCGCCCGTGATGGCAGAGGCCACGGCGACGGGCCGCCCCTGCCCCGCCCGCCGGTCCGACGACGGCGTGTCGCGAACCTCGCGCTGCCCGGCATCCCCATCGTTGAGGTTGGCCGGAACGGGGGTGCTCTCGATCAGGCGGCCGTCGTAGGAGAAACGCTGAATCCGCCCGTTCCCCGCGTCCGCGATGACGAGGACGAGCCCGTTCGTCGGGTCCACGTCGGAGGGATCGAGGAAGGCGTAGTCGCCGGTACCGGGGCCGCCGAGCGTGCCGAGTGGGAGCCCCTCGGGCGTAAGCGTGACGATGGTCGCGGCACCGGCGTCCGCGACGTAGAGCTGCCCCGACGGGTCCGCCCCGACGGCGCGCGCGTCTTCGAACGTCGGCCCGAACGGCTGCACGGCGAGCGTATCGGCCGGGACGCCCGCGTGCGAGGCGGCGTCGAACGGCCGGGGAGCACAGGCCGCGAGCAACGTGCTGATCACCAAAAAGGAGGCGGCGCGCGTCATCCTTCGGCGGCTTGCCCCGCGCCGATGGGGAACCGTCGCAGCCCTTTCTGCCCGATGTCGCGGCGGAACTGCATGCCCTCGAAATGCACGGCGTCTACTCCGGCGTAGGCGGCGGCGAGCGCCGTCTGCAAGTCGGGGCCGAAGCCGGTGACGCCGAGGACGCGCCCGCCTGCCGTCACTACGTCGCCGTCGCGCTCGGCCGTGCCCGCGTGGAAGACGACCACGTCGTCCGGCACGTCGGCCAGCCCGGAGATCGGGACGCCCTTCCCGTACGCACCGGGGTAGCCCGCCGAGGCGAGCACGACGCACGCCGCCGTCTCGTCGGCCATCGTCACCTCGGCTGTCCCGAGCCGGCGCGCCGCGAGGGCTTCGAAGAGGGCGAGGGGGTCGGAGGCCAGCAGGGGGAGGACGACCTGCGCCTCCGGATCGCCGAAGCGGCAGTTGAACTCGACGACCTTCGGGCCTTCGTCGGTCATCATCACCCCGCAGTAGAGCACGCCTCGGTATGGGGTGCCCTCGTCCGCCATCCCCGCCAGCACGGGTCGGATGACGCGCTCCTCGACGGCGCGGAGCATCGACGGCGTCACGACGGGTGCGGGCGCGTAGGCCCCCATCCCGCCCGTGTTCGGCCCCGTGTCACCCTCGCCGATGCGCTTGTGGTCCTGCGCGGGCGCGAGCAGGACGTAGTCCGTCCCGTCGGTGAGGGCGAAGATGCTGGCCTCCTCGCCTTCCATGAACTCCTCCACGACGACCGTCGCCCCGGCCGCGCCGTAGGCCGCGTCGAGGAGGATCTCGCGGAGCGACGTGCGGGCGGCGTCGGCATTTTCGCAGATGTGGACGCCTTTGCCCGCCGCCAGCCCGTCCGCCTTCAGCACGACAGGGAACGCGCCGGCCTCGACGTAGGCCACGGCGGCATCGTAGGTTCCGGCGGTGAAGGCGCGGGCCGCTGCGGTGGGGATCCCGTGGCGCGCCATGAAATCCTTCGCGAAGCGCTTGCTGCCTTCGAGCTGCGCCGCCGCCGCCGTCGGCCCCACGACAGCGAGCCCGGCGGCCTCGAAGCGGTCCACGAGCCCGGCCACGAGCGGAGCCTCCGGCCCGACAACCGTCAGGTCTACGGCGTGCTCCCGCGCGAAGCCAAGCAGCCCGTCGATGTCCCCCGCATCGATGGCGACGTTATCGGCGAGCGCAGCGGTGCCGGCGTTGCCGGGGGCGCAGGAGAGCGTGGGGCGGCGGGGGCTCCGCGCAAGGGCGTAGCACAGGGCGTGCTCGCGGCCCCCGCTGCCGATGATGAGGACGTGCATGGGCAAGGCGATGGGTGGAGAGCGAGCCGGAAGATAGGGTGGTGCGGTCGCAGCGGGACGGCACGAAAAGAGAAGACCCACCCGTAGCGCTCGTTAAACCCCACCTATATTCAGGCGATCCCGATTTCCACGCCCTTCCCCCTCCGGACGCGCACTGCCCTCCATGATTTTCGCCCTTCTGCTGGCGCTCCTCTCCTTCGCTCCCACCGCCACGCCCGCTCCTACCGACACCACGGAGGTCGACCCCACAGACGCCCCGGCGGCCACCCCTGCAGTTGACGGGATCGACATCGGGTTTCGCGTTTTTCCGAGCGCCTTTTTCTCCGCCACCAAAGGGTTCGGCGTCGGGGGTGCCCTCGTCGTCGGCAACCTCTTCGCGCCGGGGACGGAGTTCATCCTCTCGGCCCAACCGATGCAGCGGTTCGGCCAGTACCGCGCGTCGTTCTTCACGGGCGACCCCTTCCAAACGTCGCTCTTCGCGGGCCTCGCCGTGCAGTACCAGACCAATCGGGTGCGGGGGTTTTACGGGCTCGGGCCGCAGTCGAGCCGCGACAACAAGGTGTACGCCAGCATCGCGGATGTCGAGGTCGAAGCGCGGGTGGGATGGTATCCGCTGGACTCGGGCCACGTGCTCCTCCAGCCGGTCGTCCGGCTTATCCACACGAACGTCCGCTCCTTCCGCGACCTCCGCGAAGACGCCTTCCTCCACCTCGACCCCGTCTCCCAGCGCACCCTCTTCGACGCGGTGGGCGAGCCGACGACGGGGCTGACCTACGGGCTGGAGCTCGCGTTCGACCGGCGGGACCGCCTGCTCTACAGCACGCGCGGCACCCTGCTGCTGCTGACGGCGCGGCGCTACGACGGGTTCGGCGACGGCGCGTTCCGCTACTATGCCGGGACGGGGAGCCTCTACGGATTCCTGCCGGTCTCGGCCTCGCGCCACGTCCTGTTCGCGCGCGCCGTCGCCGCCCTCACCCGGCAGATCGGCGACGAACCGCTCCCGTTCTACGCCCTCCCCGTCCTCGACAACGACCTCCTCGGGACATACTCGAGCTACCGCTTCAGCGGCAACGACCTGCTCGTCCTCACCGCCGGCTACCGCTTTCCCGTCTTCACCTTCCTCAACTGGTTCGCCTTCGACGCGAACGTATCGGTCAGCGCGGCGAACGCGTACGACGACCTCTTCGACCAGTTCAAGCCCGGCGTCTCCTTCGATACCAACCCGACTGTCGAAGGCGGGCGGACGGCGCTGCGCCCGGCGATTGCGGCGGGCGTCAACATCGTGAACCTCGAGAAAGACCGCGTCGTCATCGGGGGTCAGGTCGGGTTTGGACCGGAGGGGTTCCGATTCGGGACGATCCAGTTGGTCTACGGCATCCGCGACGCCCGGCCGCTCGTGCGGTGAGGAGTCGGGGGAGGTTCACGAGCACAGACCCCCTCTCTGCCCTGCCGGGCATCTCTCCCCCACAGGGGGCGAGAACGTGAGGAGAGACGCCGCACTCTGCGTCCCTCCGTTTCAGATCACGTCCCCTCGCCCCTCCGGGGAGAGGGACAGGGTGAGGGGCCATTCTGCCGACACGATGAACGGAGTGCCACCCGATTTCCCGTCTCTTCCGCTCTTCACCTCTCCTTCCGCACGGCGGCTCTATCTTTTCGGCCGCCTCCCCCACCCGCCGGCCGACTGCGTGCGCACGTTCGCCTTTTTTACGCTCAAGCTCGTCCTCGCCGTCGCTACGGTCGTGTACGTCGCGCATCTGGTGGAGGGGAAGGATATCGCGGCGGCGGCGCGGGCGGCGAACCCGTGGTGGATCGCGGCGTCCCTCGCGCTCATGCCGGCGAACATCGGGCTGGAGGCGTATCGGTGGCACCGGCTCGTGCGGCGGCTCGCGCCCGAGGTGCGGTTCGCAGAGACGCTCTCGGCCGTGCTCAGCGGCTACCCGCTCGGACTCGTCACGCCTGGGCGGCTCGGCGACTACGCCGGGCGCGCGTTCTACCTCCGCTACAGCGCGAAGTGGGAACTGGCCGCGCTCACCTTCGCCGAGCGCATGGCGACTCTGGCGTGCAGCCTCGTCTTCGGCCTGGCCGCGCTCGTACCGTTCCTCATCACCCGCACCGACGTGCCGAAACTAGCGTGGGCGACGGTGCTCTGGACCGGATTGCTCGGCGCGGCGTTCTTCGTCTACCTCCTCCTCCACCCTCGCATCGCCCGGCGCATCCTGGCCCTCATCCTCCCGCAGCGCTTCGCGGACCACCTCGCCTTCCTCGACGCCTTCGACCGGCACGACGCGCGCTCCCTCCTCGCCCTCTCGACCCTCCGCTACGGCATCTTCTCGGCGCAGTTCGTCTTCCTCGTCTTCGCCTTCGCCCCGTCAGCGGACTGGCTGATGGCGGCGGGCGGCGTCGCCCTCGTGTTCTTCGCCAAGAGCGCGATCCCGTCGTTCACGCTCGCCGACCTGGGCATCCGGGAGGGCGCGGCGGTCTACTTCATGAGCGCCCTCGGCATCGCGGCGGCGGCGGCGTTCAACGCGGCGTTCCTGCTGTTCTGCATCAACCTTCTCCTGCCGTCGGCTGTCGGGGTGCCCTTGATTCTGAAGCTGCGGCTGACGGCGGGCGGCGAGCCCGCGCCGGTGGAGGTCCCGTCGTGATGGTGGCATTCACGGCGCTCCTGCTCGCGTCGGGGCTGCTCTACGCCCTCGCCGTCGGCAGCTTCGCCGTCGGATTCCGCCGAGTCGTCCGGGAGAGGGACGATGTGGGGATGCCGTCCGAGCCGCTCCCCTTCGTCACGGTCATCGTGCCGGCGCGGGACGAGGCCGCCTCGATCACGGATTGCCTCGATTCGATCTTCGCGGGCGACTACCCGGAGGACCACTTCGAAGTGATCGTCGTGGACGACCTCTCCGCCGACGCGACGCCGGCCCTCGTGCGGCGGGCGATGCAGCGCGTCAACCGCGTGGCGGTCCCGGCCGGCTTCGAGCCGGAGCACGACGCTGAGCCCCGGCTTCGGCTCGTGCAAACACCGGAGAACCTCGGCCGCGAGCGCGCCCATAAGAAACGCGCCATCGAGAAAGGCATCGAGCATGCGCGGGGCGAGATCATCCTCACGACGGACGCCGATGGCACGGTTCCCACCGGCTGGATTCGTGCCATGGTTGCAACGTTCGACGCGGACACGGCGCTCGTCTCCGGCCCGGTTCTCTACCCGACCGGCAGCGTGGTCGCCAATGTCGAAGCGCTGGAGTTTCTCGGGCTCGTCGCCGTCGGTGCGGGGGCGATCGGTGCCGGCCGCCCGAACCTGTGCAATGGCGCAAACGTGGCGTACCGGAAAGAGGTGTTCGCGTCACTCGGCGGGTTCAGCGGGATCGACCACCTCACCTCGGGCGACGACGAGCTGCTGATGCAGAAGATCGCGTACACGACGGACTGGCGCGTCCGCTTCTGCTCCGATCCCGATGCCGCCGTGCTGACCGAAGCGCCGGACAGCCCGCGCGCCTTTTTCGAGCAGCGCCGCCGGTGGGCGTCGAAGGGCGCGCACTACCCGCACCCGGCCCTCGTGGCGCTGATCGGGGCGATCTACTCGTTTTACGTCCTGCTCCTCGGCGGGCTGCTGGCGCTCCCCTTCGCACCCGCCCTCGCGTTTCCGCTAGCGGCGGGGTTCGCGCTGAAAGCGCTGCCCGAGGCGGCGCTGCTCGGACCCGCTTGCCGTCAGTTCGGCCGGTCCCGGCTGATGGCCTACTTCCTGCCCGCGCAGCTCCTCCACCTGCCGTATATCGTGGCGATGGGGGCGGCCGGCGCCCTCGGCGGCTACGAGTGGAAGGGGCGTCGGATCGAGCGGTAAGAGCCCATGAGCACGTTCACCGTCGTCCTTGCCAACGGGATTCCGCGCACCGCCGCGCGACTCCTCCCCGACCTCCTCTGGCGGCGGAAGGATGGGATGCGCACGCTCTACCTCACCTTCGACGACGGCCCCGACGAGACGACGCCCGCCCTGCTCGACCTGCTCGGCCGCCATGCCATCCCGGCGACGTTCTTCCTGATCGGCGATAAGGCCCGCCGCCGACCGGACCTCGTCCGCACCCTCTGCGACGCCGGGCACACGGTGGGTCAGCACACCGACACGCATCCCGACCCGTGGCGGATGCCTGCCGCGACCGTTGAGGCTGAGATGGAGCGGGCGACGGCGACGCTCGAAGAGTTGACGGGGCAGGCCGTCCGCTGGATGCGACCGCCGTACGGGCACGTCACGCGTTCGATGAGGGCCTGGTGCCGGGCGCACGGGCAGCGCGTCGTGATGTGGGACGTGATGCCGGGTGATTTTCTATCTTCGGCCACGTCGCAGAGCATCTTCCGCATCACTGTTCGCCTCACGCGGCCCGGCTCCGTCATCGTGCTGCACGAGGGAGGGCACGCCCGGCACGTGACACCGCCGGCCCTCGCCCGCATTCTCCCCACCCTGCTCGCCGACGGCTACCGCTTCGCCGCGCTCTAGCGCTCCACCGCATGTCGCTCGTCCTCCTCCTGCCCATCGTGCTCTACACCGCGCTCCTGCTCGGCATCGCCGTGTTGACGGCACGCGTGTCCCGGCACCGGCCCGAGCCCGACGGGCCGCTCCCGCGCATCGCCGTGCTCGTGGCGGCGCGCAACGAGGAGGCCCGACTCCCCCGCTGCCTCGACGCCCTCCTCGCCCAAGACTACCCCGCCGACCGGCTCGACATCTTCGTCGCCGACGACCACTCGACGGACGGGACGGCGGCCGTCGTCGAGCGCTACCGCCGCCGCACCGCTGCGGCTGTGCCGGCGAGCGACGATTTCGAGGACGAGGCGCCCCACCTCCCTGCGGTCCACGCCGTCGCCGTGCCCGATGCGTACGACCACCTCCGGGGTAAGGCCCTCGCCGTCCACTCCGCCATCGAAGCCTGCGACCACGACCTCCTTCTCGTCACCGACGCCGACTGCGCGCCCCCGCCCGAGTGGGCGCGCGGCCTCGTCGCCTACTTCGACGACCCAGACCTCGGGATGGTCTGCGGGCAGACCTACATCGAGACCCACGGCGACTGGCTGAGCGAGCTGCAAGCCCTCGACTGGGCGTACCTCCTCGCCATCTCTTCCGTCCTCGTCGAATCCGGACGGCCGCTCACGGCGATGGGCAACAACATGGCGTTCCGCCGCACCGTGTACGAGGCCGTCGGGGGCTACCCCGCCCTCCCGTTCTCCGTCACCGAGGACTACATGCTCTTCAAGAGCATCGCCGAGCAGACCGACTGCCACCTCCGCTACCCCGCCGACCCGGCCCTGCGCAACGTCACGCTCCCGCTCCAACGCTTCTCCGATGTCTACCAACAGCGGCGGCGGTGGGCACGCGGCGGAATGAAAGCGAGACCGGCAGTGTACGCGATCTACCTCGTCACGCACCTCGCCCACCTCCTCCCGCTCCTCGCCCTGTTCGTCGTCCCCGGCCCGGCCCTCGCCGTGCTCGGCCTCAAAGTCGGGGTCGACTTTGCGCTCCTGTGGACGGCGCTCGGGCCGAGCCGGCGGCGCGGGCTGCTGCGGACGTTCCCGCTCTTCGAGGCGTACATGTTCTTCTACCTCATCACGCTCCCGACCGTCCTGCTCCTCTTCCCCCGCATCAACTGGAAAGACCGGAAGCTGTGATCCGTAAAACTCGATGCGTAAAACGTAAGGATGCCAGCAGCACAGCGTGGGAGCAGAGCGACCTTACGTCTTTACGTTTCACGCCTCACCACACGTACAGCAGGATCGCGACGTAGTGGCACACGCTCCCGCCGATCACGAAGAGGTGCCACACGGCGTGGTTGTACGG
>JBBSMX010000042.1:0-29000 GCA_038232935.1 Rhodothermales bacterium
GGCTGCGGACTTGTCGTTTGAGTTTACTCTGGCACATCGTCTTTCCAGGTCTCGTGAGTGTTAGTGCGTTCACGAGGGGAAAGGGGGTGTGCCGGAGTTTGTTCGCCCGCCCACCTCAAGGGTTTTGGGATAGGCTCTAAGGGTACCACAGAGTACGGAAGCCAGCATACAGCCATAAGAGAAGTTTGGCGCATACGCCCTGCGTCTTCGAACCGACACGTGAGCGTAACGACTCGGACGCGAAGGAGGTTTGGAGCCCCCGATCAGGGGCAGACTCGACCTCTCCATCTTCCGGGGTGCAAGAAGCGCGGTCACGCTGAGACGAGCGCCTCAGAGGCTGTTTTCTGGGCAGGTCCGAAGGTAGCGCCGCAGACGCGCCCGCCTAGCCGCTCGCAGCCCGGACCCGAAGGAAGGCGCAAGCCAATCCGTCTCGCCAAACAGTCTCTCATAGCTTAACAAGCATTCCGTGCCGGCCGATACATCGGCCGACATAACTTCCCCTCGGGAGGTCCAGGCGGGGTGGTCGGCCCCATCGTCGTTAATGCGCACATCATCCCCATGAACCAGCCTCCGTTCACGTCTTCCCTAACTCCGGAGCCCTCCGCTAAGCTTCGCGTGCTGGTGTTGGAAGACAACGCCGAGTCCCGCCTTCTGCTGCGCCACCTGCTACGTCGGGATTTCGACGCCACGCTCCTCAGTGAAGTCGATGAGGCGCTGGAGGTGGCTCGGACGCACGCCTTCGAGGTCGCGCTGCTCGACATCAACCTCGGGGAGAAGCGGACAGGGGTGGACGTGCTGCGGCTCCTGCGGCAGATGCCCGAGCACCACAGCCTCCCGGCGCTCGCGTGTACGGCCTACGCGCTCCCCGGCGACCGCGAGCGGTTCTTAGAGGCCGGCTTCGCGGACTACGTCAGCAAGCCGTTCGTCAAGGCCGAGCTGATGACGGCGCTCTATAAGGCCGCCGGTGTGAGCGCTTAACCTGTCGCTACGGCGAAGCGCTGGAGGAAGGCTGCGAGCAGACGGTCCACGTCCGGGGTATCGCGCAGCGAGGCGACAGTCTGCTCGAACGCTGCTTCGCTCTGGGCCTCGGTGTAGTGTGCACGGTAGGCGAAGAGCCGCTGCCGCTCGCGCTCGGCGTCGAGTTCGCTGTGAAACTGGGTCCCGTAGATCGGCCGCCCCGCGATCCGAAACGCCTGAAACGGTGCTGTCGCGTTCCGTGCGAGTTCGACGGCGTTGGCGGGCAGCACGCTGATGCGGTCCTGGTGCCCCATCTGGGCTGAGAAGCGGGGGGGAAAGTCGCCGAACAGCGGGTCGGCCTGGCCGGCCTCGGTGAGTTCGATGTCGTGCGTACCCATTTCCGCTCGCTCTACATCTTGAATGACAGTGCCGCCGAAGGCCCGTGCGATGAACTGGTGGCCCCAGCACGACCCGAACAGCGGGAGGTACCGGTCGTGGCACGCCGTGACGAGTTGGATGAGGGGGGCCGTCCACGCGTACGTCTGCGTGACGGAGAAGGCCCCGGCCCCGCCGATTATCACCGCGTCTACGCCGTCCAGCAACGCGGCGTCGAGTGGGTCGGTGAGGGCATCGGTCACGACGAGCTGGTCGGGACGAAGGCGGCAGCGCTCCACAAACGTGTCCTGCTCCTCACGCACCACGGCGGGGCGCTCCCGAACCTGGATCAGGCGGACGCGGAGGTGGTCGTAGGTGGGGGCCATGAGGGAGGGGAGTCAGTCGGCTGGAAAGCGCGGGGGAGCGAGCAGGTCGGCGAAGTGGGTGCGGAGGGTGCGGTAGAACCGGTGCAGCGGGAGGCCGACGACGTTGTAGTAATCCCCCCGGACGCCTTCGACGAACAGGGCACCCGCGTCGTCCTGAATACCGTAGCCGCCTGCTTTGTCCAGCGGTGAGCCGGTCCGGACGTAGGCGTCGATTTCGGCTGCGGTGAGTGCTGCGAACGTGACCTCCGTCATTTCGTGCGCGGTCACGCTGCGCTCGCTTTCCGCATGAACGAGCGCGATGCCCGTAAAGACCGTGTGGGACCGGCCGCTCAGGCGGGCGAGCATCGCGGCGGCTTCGCCGTCGTCAGCGGGCTTGCCGAGCACGTCGCCGTCGAGCACTACGATCGTATCCGCGCCGAGCGTCAGGGCCTGAGGATAGGCCGGGGCGATGGCTTCGGCTTTCTCGCGGGCGAGGAGGTGGACGGTCTCTGCCGGCGGCGTGCCGGGCGGAACGATCTCCTCGGTCTCGCTCGGATGTACGGTGAACGGCAGGTGCAGCCGCTCGAGAAGCTGCCGTCGTCGGGGCGAGCGGGACGCTAAGATCAGCGGGACGCGGAGATCGAGCATGGAGGGCGAAAGGCGAGGGCTCGGAAGATACCGAACCACAGAGTCCGCAGGCCATCTCACGCTTCGATCTAGCGCCTACCTCTTTTTTAGCTTCTGATCTTGATCAGGGTCGCTCCCGAAGGCATTCGCGTCTTCTGTTGCGATGGAGCACGCCAGTTCGGGAAGAACAGGGCGACGAAGCCCCAGATCAGCCCCAGCAGGATCGAGAGAAAGAGGGCACGCCGCCCGATCCAGTCCCCGTGGAGGGTGTAGTAGGTGGGCTGGTGCAGGATCGGAATGGAGGCCTGCTGCACCGTCCGTTCCATCCACTTCGTCGTAGTAGGAGCGCTGCCGTCGGGATGGATCAGGCCGGAGCGTCCGGTGACCGTGCTCATCAGCACGGCCCGCCGGGTTTCAATCGCTCGAAGCCGGGTGAGGGAGAAGTGCTGGTAGTAGCCGGCCGATTGCCCCCACCACCCGTCCTGCGCGAGCACGATGAGGAACTCGGCCCCCTGCTCGACGAGCCCGCGGACGTGGTCGCCGAAGAGAGATTCGTAGCAGATCAGCGTGCCAAAGCGCGAGTCTCCCCGGTCGAGGAGCCGCCCGTTCTGTCCCAGCCCGTAGCCACCGACCCCGCCCGAAGCCACGCCGAGCGCCGCTAGCGCCGGGCGCCATTCGACGAGCGGGACGCGCTCCGCGAACGGAATCATGTGGACCTTGTCGTACTGCTGAGGTTGGCTGGAGGCGCTGAAGAGCAGCGCGCTGTTGTAGTACGGCGTGACCTGCGCGTACTTCTCCGCGACGACGGCCTCCACTGTCAGCGCGGGCGCGGAGTCAAACCGCGTGATCGCGCCCGTCAAGAGGGATACGCCGTGCAGGTCGGTCCACCGGTCGAGACGGGCGTAGAGGTCGCGTTGACGCCGGGCGTCGGGGTAGACGGGGAGGGCCGTTTCCGGCCAGACGAGCAGGCTCGGGCGCACGCCGCCGGGGCCGATCTCCTTCAGCATCTCCGACGAGAGCGAGGCCAACAGGTCGACGCGCGCGCCGCTCTGAACATCGGCCCACTCTTGCGGGGTTACGGCCGGCTGCACGAAAGCCACTTCAGCGAACTCAGAGCTTTGCTCTAGTTGGGGAAGCCGCCACTGGCTGTAGATGAGCGGAGCCACGAGTAGCGCGGCCGTGCTGACGGCCATACCCACGCGGGCCGGCATCGGGCGCGCTTCGAGCATCCAGAAAATCGCCCCGTTGACGAGCCAGATCCACAGCGTCAGCCCGCCGACGCCGGCGAGATCGGCAAACTGGTTGAATGGGAGCGCGCTCGCTTGCGTGTTGCCGAGCAGGAGCCACGGTAGCGCACCCGGCCCGTGCGCCAGGACGTATTCCATCGCTAGCCAGAACGACACCAGCACCACGAAGCCGATCTTGAACCCGAACCTCCGCTTTGCAAGCGCCGAGGCTACGACGGGCAGCGTCATCGGGACGGGGAGCAAGAGGAGGCCCAGCCCGGAGGTCAGCGCCGTCAGCGCGTTCTCGTGGAACAGCACCCAGTGACCCGCGATAGCCGTCATCACGAGAAACGTCGAGTACGCCTCGCGCAGCAGCATCCACCCCAGCGGGAGTCGGCTCCAGCGGATCAGTAGCGGCACGAGCGCTACGTACGCCAGCATGTACGTCGGGAATGGCGGGAAGCTGAACCCGAGCATCAGTCCCGATCCGAGCACCCAGAACGGGCTGTTGAAGTCGTCGTTGAAGCGGCGAGGGGCGAGTGCGGTCACGGCGATGTCGCAGGCGATGGGCGGAGGCAGACCAACGTAGCCCGTGGGGGGCACAAGTGGGGGAATCCCTGGGGGTATCGGTTACGACGCGTGGCTACTAAAGTCCTGTTGATTCATGGAGGGACGGCGGCTAAGTTTGGGCCGGCTCACCCAGACTTCGAAGATAGCAGGGCGACGAGGTCGCGCTGTGCGATATCCTTGTGTCGGTGCGAAGGGGAGATACACCGCCTCGCCCGACGCGTTTTTTTCACCAACCCCCGGCCGACGTATGCCCGTTCTCAGCATCTGCAATCACAAAGGAGGGACGGGCAAAACGACGACGGCCATCCACACGGCGGCGGCGTTCGGGCTCAGCGGCCGCCGCGTGCTC
Organism: Rhodothermales bacterium; assembly: GCA_038232935.1. GTDB lineage: Bacteria > Bacteroidota > Rhodothermia > Rhodothermales > JANQRZ01 > JBBSMX01. The sequence goes on from JBBSMX010000042.1 coordinate 4,470, forward strand.
GCCGTCGACCTCGACCCGCAGGGGTTCCTCACGCGGCTGCTCGGGGTGGACGAGCCGGACGAGGCGCACTCGTCCCTCGCTCTTTTCGATCACGAGAGCGACCTGCAGGCACTCGATGTAGTCGAGCTGCACGGCTTCGACTTGCTCCCGGCGTCGTACAACATGACGAAGGCGGCGCGCAAGCTGAGCCGACCGACCGACGTGCTGTGGATCAAGGAGGCACTCGAACAGGGGCACGACTACGACCTCATTCTGCTCGACACGGCGGCGGCGATGACGGTCTTCAGCCTCAACGCGCTCGTCGCCTCGGACGCCGTGCTGATCCCCGTGACGCCGGAGTACCAGCCGGTCGTGGGCGGCGAGCAGACGTACGCGACGGCGCGGCTCGTGCAGGAAAAGCTGAACCCGACGCTTCTCGAACCGCTCTTCCTGCTCACGCAGGTGGACGCCCGCAAGCGCGACCACGCCTCGTACGCCCAATACCTGCGCACCACGTACGGCGACCGCGTACTCGTCAGCGAGATCCGCACGAGCGCGTCGCTCGCGGAGAGCGCACGCGGCGGCGAGACGGTCTTCGACCGCGATATCACCTCGCGCGGCGCTCGTGACTACGCAAACGCTGCCGACGAACTCAACGGCTATCTCTTCCCGGAGGTGATGACGGACGCGCTGCCCGACGACCACGCAGCTGGCCCCCTTCCCAGTGACCAGTGGGTCGCGCTGAACCGATTGTGATCCCACGGTAACCTCGTTGGGACGTAGCATGCTGCGTCTCTACACGACGCCCATGCAGAACGCTTCCGAACAACGCTTCTCGTCCCGCTGGACGCTACTGCTGAGTGTGCTCGGCATCGCCGTCGGCACGGGCAACATCTGGCGGTTTCCACGGATTGCAGCGCAGAACGGCGGCGACGACGGCGCGGGGGCGTTCCTCTTCGCGTGGGTGGTGTTCCTGCTCGTGTGGAGCATCCCGCTCATCATCGCCGAGTATGCGCTCGGGCAGCGCGGGCGGCAGGGCGTCGTCGGCACGTTCACCAGGCTGGCGGGGGACCGGTTCGCGTGGATGGGCGCGTTCGTCGGGTTCGTGGCGACGGCCATCATGTTCTACTACGCCGTCGTCGCCGGGTGGTGTCTCTACTACACCGCCGAGTCTCTCTTCGCCGGCCTGCCGCTGACGACGGACGCGGCGAACGTGACGTGGGGCGCGTTCCAGTCGAGTGGGTGGCCGCTCGCCTTTCACGCGGTGGCGATGGGGCTCGGTGCGCTCGCGTGCTGGCAGGGCGTCCGTTCCATCGAGCGCGCCAATCAGGTGCTCGTTCCGACGCTGCTCGTGATCGTGGTGATTGCGGTCGTGCGTGCGCTGACGTTGCCGGGGGCGGGAGCCGGGCTCACGTACCTCTTTACGCCTGACTGGAGCCAGCTCAGCCGGCCCGGCCTCTGGCTGGAGGCGCTGACGCAGAACGCGTGGGATACCGGCGCGGGGTGGGGGCTGATCCTCACGTACGCGGCCTACATGAAGAAGGAGCACGGCGTCGTCCGCAACGCCTTCCTCACCGGCTTCGGCAACAACACCGTCTCGTTGCTGTCGGCGATGATGATTTTCGGGACGGTCTTCGCCGTGCTCGGCGCTGAGATGAGCCGGCCCGAGATGCTGGAGGTGATGCGGTCGAGCGGGCCGGCCTCCACCGGGCTGACGTTCATCTGGATGCCGCAGCTCTTCGCGCAGATGGCCTTCGGGAAACCGCTCGCGATCCTCTTCTTCCTCGCGCTCTCCTTCGCCGCGCTCTCGTCGCTGATCTCGATGATCGAACTCGCGTCGCGGGCGCTCGTGGACTTCGGGCTCCCGCGCACCCGCGCCGTGGCGACCGTCGCCGGCGTCGGGTTCGTGCTCGGGGTGCCGAGCGCGCTGAACCTGAATTTCTTCGCCAACCAGGATTTCGTGTGGGGCGTGGCGCTGATGATCTCGGGTGCGTTCGTCGCCTTCGCCGTGATCCGCTACGGGGCTGCCCGGATTCGGCACGACCTCGCGACGCCGGAGGATTGGCGGCTTTCTCCCGCGTGGGACACGATGATCCGCTACCTCATCCCGCTCGAAGCCGTCGTGCTGCTCGTCTGGTGGCTCGGTCTCGCGGCGACGGTCTACGCGCCGGACACATGGTATAACCCGTTCGATCTGTACAGCCCGATGACGTGCCTCGTGCAGTGGGGCCTCGCCCTCGGGGTGTTCCTCGCCCTCAACCGCTGGATGGCCCGGCGCACGCTGAGGGAGCGCGTCTAGCCTGGGATAAACCGGGGCCGCTCGCCGAGTGCGGCGTCGTAGTCGTTCGCCTCGCGGAGCGCCTGTTCCTCGGTTCGAATCCGCACGCGGAGCAGGAGGGCGTTCAGCACGGTGAAGACGAGTGCCGTGAGCCACGCCGTGTGGATGAGCGGGACGAACGCGATTTCGAGCACGACACCGAGGTAGTTCGGGTGGCGGATGCGCCGGTAGAGTCCGCTCGTGACGGGCGGTGCGCCGGGCAGGATCATGATGGTCGCCGTCCAGCGTGGGCCGAGCGTGCGGATCGCCGCGTACCGGAGTAGTTGGCCGGCGACGAGCCCGGCGATACCGATCGCGGCCAGCCACGGGATGAACGGGCGGTCCAGCAGGAAGACTTCGGCGGGCATGGCGAGGAGCCACCCCGTGTGGACGAGGCGCATCCACGGCATGTGGTCCCGCCCGACCTCGACCCCGCCCTGCGCCCGGAGCGCCGCTTCGTGCCGCGCGCTCAGCCGAAGCTCTAGCAACCGTTGCACCGCGACGGCGGCGACGATCCCGAGAAAGAAGGCTTGCGTCATAGGTCCGTGGTCCGTTGGGAATGCATGATGTTGCGCAGAAGCATTCAACGGGCGCAGCCCAGGATGTGGCTGCTCACTTGCGGATCAGTTCGGCCACGGCCTCCTCGATTGCCTCGCCACGAACCGCCTTCGCTGCGATTCTTCCTTCGCGGTCGAGGAGATAGGTCAACGGGAGTCTGTTCACATTGTAGAGCCTCGCGGTCTCGCTCTTGAACCCGTCCGCCTCCCACACGTGAGGCCACGCTAGGCCACGCTCCTCGACCATCGACACGAGCGCTTCCCGTTCTGAGTCGAGTGAGATGCCAATGAGGAGGTCACTGAGGACTGGATAAAATAGCTCATTACTCCACGGGCCAGCGCAACAGGATCAACTCGGCCACGAACCCCGGCCCCATCGCCATCATCAGGCCGTAGGTGCCGGGCGGCGGCGGGGCGTCGCGCATCACGGCGTCGAGGATCAGCAGGACCGAGACCGATGAAACGTTACCGACTTCGCGCAGCACGTCGCGGCTCCGCTGGAGCGTCGTGCCATTGAGGCCGAGCCCTTCTTCGAGCGCTTCGATCACCTTCGGCCCGCCGGGGTGCGCAATCCATCGGCCGATGTCGCCGATGCCGATTCCGTTCTCGGCCAGAAATGCCTCGACGTGGCCGCTGAGCTGGGTCCGGGACACCTCGGGCACGTCGGCGGAGAGGACGATCTGCATCCCCGTCTCTTTGATCTCCCAGCCCATGAAGTGCTCCGAGTTCGGGAAGAAGATAGAGCTCGTGCTGAGGACTTCGGGCATCGACTGCCCGCCTTTCCGTGCCAGCGGGTGCTCGTCGCCGACCATGAGGACCGCTCCGGCGGCGTCGCCGAAGAGCCCGCACGCGATGATGTTGGCAATCGAGACGTCGTGCTTCTGGATCGTGAGCGAGCAGAACTCCTCGGCCAGCAGCACGGCGGCCTCGGTTGGGTGGCCGGCAAGGTAGTCGGCGACGCGCGCGGTGCCGGCGACGCCGGCGACGCAGCCGAGCCCGAACAGCGGCATCCGCTTCGTGTGCGGCCCGAACGGCATCCGGTTCATCAGCCGCGCGTCAATCGTCGGGATCGCGATGCCCGTCGTGGAGGCGAAGGCGAGCAGGCTCACATCCGACGGGTCGAGCCCGCCTTCGGCGAACGCCTTTTCCAGCGTCTCCTGCCCGAGATCGACGGCTACACGGGCGTAGATCGCATTCGGGCCTTCCCAGCCGCGCAGCTCGTAATACTCCTCCTTTGGGACGGCGATGTAGCGGCCTTCTACCGTCGTGTTCGCGTGGAGCTTGGCGACCCGGTTCGTGTTGATGCCGTAGCGCTTCCAGATATCCTGAAGCTCTCCGCTGATCGTTTCCTGCGAATAAAAATGCGCGGGGAAGCCGGTCGCGGTGGCGGCGATGAAAGGCATGAGCGATTTGGACGAATTGACGAAGGGCGTGTGGTACTGCGGGGGGAGTGGCAGGTTCTTGCAATTTGTGTGCGCGCCGAAGCCCTCGCCGTAGCTTGTGCGGACCCCCTGCTTCTCGATCCATCGCTCCGCTCAAGGATCAAGAAGCTGTCCCCCTCCGAGGGACAGTCGCGCGTAGCCGGAAGCGAGCTTGCGAGCGACCGCGAGCGCGGCGGGGGGTACGCTCGCTCTCCCACCGCCACCGCCCATGCCGCTCCGCTTCCTCGTTCTTCTCTTGCTTGCCGGCTCGCCGCTCGCCGCCCAGCCCACCGACACGCTCCGCACCCGTGCCGAACGGACGGATTACCGCGCGACCTCGACCTACGAAGACGTGATGGACTTCGTCCGAGCCATCGACGCCGAGCCGGGGTTCCACGGCAACGCGTTCGGGCGGACGGTCGAGGGGCGGGACCTGCCGCTCGTGGTGTGGGGCGCGGACGGGGCCGATGCCGAGGCGGTCAACGCCTCCGGGAAGCTGCGTGTGTTCGTGATGGCGAACATCCACGCGGGCGAAGTCGCCGGCAAAGAAGCCGTGCTGATGCTGCTGCGCGAACTCGCGCACGGCGAGCACGCCGCGTGGGCCGACTCGCTCACGCTCCTCTTCGCCCCGATCTACAACGCCGACGGCAACGAGCGCGTCGATCCCGACAACCGGCCGTACCAGCACGGCCCCGTCGACGGCATGGGCCAGCGGCCGAACGCGCAGGACCTCGACCTCAACCGCGACTTCGTCAAGCTCGACGCGCCGGAGTCGCGCGCCCTCGTCGCCCTCGTGAATGCGTACGACCCGCACGTGCTCATCGACCTCCACACGACGGACGGGACGATCCATGGCTACCACCTCACCTACGCCCCGCCGCTGCACCCCAACACGCCCGGTGCCATCGACGCGCTGCTGCGGGGCGAATGGCTACCGGCGGTGACGGAAGCGTACAAGAAAAAGTACGGCTGGGACATCACGTACTACGGCAACGACAAGCCCGAGTGGGGGCAGCCCCCCGGCTGGGCCACGTTCGACCCGCGTCCGCGCTTCGGAACCAACTACACCGGCCTCCGTGGCCGCGCCGCGATTCTCAGCGAGGTCTACAGCTACGCCACGTTCGAGGACCGCGTGCTCGCCACCCTCCGGTTCGTGACTGAGACCCTCGACTGGGCGCACGATCACGCACAGAAGATCCGAACGACGGTGGAACGGGCGGAGGCGCACTCCGTCGTCGGGCAACGGCTGATGCTCCGCTCGGCGGGGACGTGGGAGGCAGAGCCGGAGCCGGGAACGATCCTGCTCGGTGGCGTGGTGGTGGAGCCGAACCCGCACACCGGCTCGCCGATGTTCCGTCGCACCGACGTGCAGACGCCGACCGAGATGACCGTCTACGGCCGGTTCAGCGGCTCCGACCCGGAGACGGCCCCGGCAGCCTACCTCGTGCCGGATACGCTCACTGACGTGGTCGACCGGCTCGATGCGCACGGCGTCCAGTATTTCAGAGTGGGGGAGAGCGCAGGGGTCGAAGCCGAGACGTTTCGGGTGGACAGCGTCCGCGTCGCCGAGCAGCCGTTCCAGCAGCGATACGAACGGGAGCCCTTCGGGCGTTATGAGACGACGCAGGTGGCCGTGGACTCCAGCCTGCTCGTCGTCCCGCTCGACCAGCCGCTCGGGCTGCTGGCGTTCACGCTGCTCGAACCGCGCTCCGACAGCGGGCTCATGAACTGGGGGGTTATTGAGACCGGAAGAGGGGAGAACTACCCGATCCGTCGCATCCCGGACCTGAAGGCGGCGCTCGCGTTGCGTCCCGCGCTCGGCCGATGAACCCGATCCCACGCCGCACGTATCAACTTCTATGCTGAATCGCTCGTCAACCCTCTACTCTTGCCTGCTGCTGGCCGCACTGCTCACGCTCGCTGCCTGCGGTGGCCCTGATTCCGGCGAACTCGTCATCAAGCCCGTTTCCGCCGAAGAGTTGATCGAGGAGGTCCGCGCGGCAGATGCGGACCTCGTGGTCGTCAATTTCTGGGCATCGTGGTGCGTGCCGTGCCGTGAGGAGTTCCCCGAGTTCGTCCGCTACCGCCGCGAGTCCGACCCCGGCGACATCCGCGTCCACTTTGTGACCGTGGACTTCGAGGAGGATCTGCCCTTCGCCGCTCAGTTCTTGCGGGAAAACGGAGTCGGCGGCACGACGTTTGTCAAGAACGGGAAGGAAGGGCCGTTCATCAATGCGATCAATCCAGCTTGGTCCGGCGCCGTCCCCGCGACTGCGGTATACGACCGCGACGGCAACCGCCTCGCCTTCTGGGAAGGGAAAGTGACGTACGACCAGCTCGTCCGCCGCGTCAACGAAGCCCGACAGGCCAGCTAGTTCCTCTGCATCCACCAATCTCCAACGCTATGACTGTTCTCAACACGACGTGTCGCACCGCCGCCTTCATGCTGGTCACGTGGCTGTTTCTCCAGCCCACAGTGGCGCAGGACCGCCAGGCCCTAGAGATCGGTGCCGCCCTCCCGACGGCCGACCGCACGATGCAGAACGCTACCGGCGCGGCGACTTCGTTCAGCCAGCAGAAGGGTGACCGCGGGCTCGCCGTCGTCTTTTGGAGCAACACGTGTCCGTGGGTGGCGAAGTACGAGGACCGCGTGATCGCCCTCGCCCGCGAGTACATGGCGGCAGGGATCGGCTTCGTGATTGCCAACGCGAACGACCCTGGCGCGTACCCGGAAGAGGGTGCGCAGGCGATCCAGCAGCACGCCAGCACAAAGGGCTATCCGTTTCCGTATCTCGTGGATGAGGGCTCCGAGGCGGCGAAGGCGTTCGGCGCGTCGCGCACGCCGCAGGTCTTCCTCTTCGACACGAACGACCGGCTCGTCTACGAGGGGACTGTGGACGACAGCCCGTCCGACGCCGCACAGGTAGAGGAGGAGTACTTCCGCGACGCGATGAACCAGCTCATCGCTGGCACCGCCATCAGCGTGCAGAAGACGAAGGCGTTTGGCTGCACGATCAAGTTCTACTAGGGCTTGTACGGAAACTCTCCGTGGTGTCATCCTGAACTCGTTTCAGGATCTCAAAAGGATGCCTCGGGCGCTACGAGATCCCGGATCGGGGTCCGGGATGACACACTTTATGAGTTTCCGTACAGAGCCTAGCGGATGCCGACGGCGGCTCCGCAGGCCATCGCCGACCGCGTACCTTCGTTCCGGCAGCGCCCCACACGGGAGCGTTGCCGGAACCGTTATTGCAAATAGTACCCTTCGTGATCGACACCCCGCAGCAGCTCAACGACCTGATGGACCGCGCACGCCAGGCCCGGCGTGTCGCCCTCGACACGGAGTTCGTGTGGGAGCGTACGTACTACGCCGGCCTCGGCCTCGTTCAACTCGGCCTCTCCCGCGACGAGGTGTATCTGATCGATACCGTCGCCCTCGACGATCTCAGCCCGCTCGGCGCGCTGATCGAAGACCCCGGCGTGGTCAAAATTCTCCACGATGCCCAGCAGGACCTCATGATCCTGAACCGAGCCACGGGCGGCGCGCCGCGCTCGATCTTCGACACCCGCCTCGCGGCCGGCTTTGTCGGGCTCAGCGCGACGTCCTCGCTGCAATCGCTGATCGAGGAGACGGTCGGGGTGCACCTCTCGAAAGGGGAGTCGCGGTCGGACTGGCTGCGACGGCCCCTCCGCGAGGCCCAGCTCGCCTACGCCCGCGACGACGTCCGCTACCTCCCCGACGCCTACGACGCGCTGTGGGAGCGGATCGACGCCCTCGACCGGCGGGCGTGGGTGGAGGAAGAGATGGCGCGCTACGACGATCTCTCGCTCTACACGGAGGGCGATCCGCGCGAGCGATATCGGAGCGTGAAGGGGCGTGGCAAGCGGGGGTTCTCGCCGCTGAATTATGCGGTGCTGCGCGAGGTGACGGCATGGCGGGAGGACGAAGCCCGGTACCGCGACCGCCCGCGCGGCCACATCGTCAAGGACGACGTACTCGTCACCCTCGCACAGCGCAAGCCGACAAGCACCGACGCTCTGCGCGACATCCAGGGCCTCAGCGATAACGCCAGCCGGAGCTACGGCGAAGCCATCGTCGAAGCCGTACAACGCGGTCTCGATGTGCCGAAAGAGGAGCGGCCGGTACCCACTCGCGGCCGCCGCTTCGACGACGTGGAGACGGCCCGACTCGACCTCGCTCAGGCGCTGATCAAAGGGCGAAGCCTCCACCACGAGATCGACCCCGGTCTCATCGGCAATCGGGCCGATGTGGAGCGGCTGGTCGCCGACGGGTCGAAGGCGGACCCCGAAGACCACGCGATGCTCCGGGGGTGGCGCGGGGCCTTCGTCGGAAAGGCCCTGCTCGATCTGCTGCGCGGCGAAGGAGCCGTCACCGTCGATCCCACGACGGATCTGCCCCGCCTCGTCAACGAATCCGAACCGACGGACGGATGACGCAGGACGACTGGATCCGAGCGATCACGGACGCTGCCGCCGCGTGGCGGGATCCGAACTATCCGGAACGCGATGCCGCAGTTAAAGCAACACTCAAAGCGCCGAATCGCTTCACTGAAGAAGGGCTAGCGTTCGCGCTGAATCACCGGATGCATCAGGTTAAGCCGAAGGCATTGCGGTCATGGATCGGGGAGAGATCTGCTCGTGAAGCGCGAACGGTAGGCGTGATCTGCGCCGAAAACGTCCCGCTCGACGGGTTGTCCGAAGTGCTGGCAGCTGTTCTCCTCGGCCACCACGTCGTCGTGAGCCTGTCGCCGGACTCGCCGGCGTTGCTGCCGGCATTCCTCGCGACGGTCTCCGATATGGCGGGCATCGAAACAGAAGAAGTGGTCCGCTTCGTCACGGAGCGCGCCCTGTTCGAGGAGGCTGGGCTGGTGGTCGCATCGGGCGACGAGGAGACAATCGAACAACTCGCCGCTGAGGCGGAGGCGGCGGGGATTCCCGCGTCACGCCGATGGCTGAGGCGTCGCGGTCTCGTCGCCGCCGTGATCGATGGGACGGAGGACGCGGAGGCGCGGAGTGGGCTGGCCGAGGACCTGCTGCTGCACGAAGGCGTCGGCCCACGCTCGCCAGCCATTATCTGGGCACCGGCCGGACGCGAGCCCGACAGGTTGCTGGACACGCTCGCGGGGTTCCGCGAGCTGTATCCACCACATCCTGCTACCGAGGGCACCCTCAGCATGCCCATCGCCTTTTTGATATCCGCAAAGCAGGCGCACGCGGCGGGGCCGGGCTTCCTCCTCAGCAAAGGCGAGCCGGAGCCGCAGGGGCCGGGCCACATCCGGTGGTCGGAGTACGCAGCGCTCGCCGACGTATCCGACTGGCTCCGCTCACACCGAGACGCCCTCGATTTCGTCGTGGCGACGGCGGAGGTGGGGGAGCGGCTCGGAACGGACCTGCCGGTCGTCGCGCCCGGCGATGCGCACCGGCCGCCGCTCGGTGGAGAGCAACCGGGTCTCGTCGCTTTTCTGTCAGAGGGGTAAGGCCATCAGCCTTTCAAGTGGTCCGAAAGGATGCGTTCGACCTTCGGCAGCAGGGCATTCCAGTCGGTCTCGGGCTGTTTGGTCACGGTGACGAAGGGGGGGAGGATGAGCACGTTGAGCACGCCGGGGAGCGCGAAGAGGGCCGCGCCGAGCGGATCGCCCTCGGCTTCGGCGGCGCTCGCAAAGGCGCCCATGCCTTTCTCGATGAAAGCGCGGCCGGAGGTCGTAAACTTGAGGCTGTTGGGGTTCGGGGTCGGCTGAACCGTGAAGGGGGGCATCGGGCAGGGGATGGATGAGAGGGAAAGCTACGGGCGGCGCGGAATCCCCGAAAACATATCTTCCGTATGGAGAGTACCTTCCTTACGGCCCGCTGCCGCTGTTGGGTTTCGATCCTCCTCTCCTCGCCGCATCACCCTCCCGCTCCTCGGTTTCCATGGCAACTCTCGATCCTCCTCCGGTCACGGCCCCCCCTCACGACCGTCGTTCGCCTCCGTTGCCCGACGCTCCACCGCCGGTACAGCCCCCTCCGGTTCCCGTGCCCCCCGTCGCCCCGATCATCGATCAGGCGCACCAGCTCCCGGCCCACCGGAACAAAGTCGGCCGGGTGACGGACCACGCGAAAGGGCTTGTGGACGACGTCAAAGAGTGGGTCGAGATCCGCGTCGAGTTGGTGCGGGGCGAGATCGAAGCGCTCATCGACAGCCGGGTCGGTGCGCTGCGTGGGCTGATCATCGTGGGGGTTATGGCCGGTATCACCGGGCTCTTCGCGCTCGCCACGCTCGGCCTCGGCCTCGGGGCGCTGTTCGGGCGGCGCTACTGGCTCGGCTTCCTCGTCGTCTCGCTGATACTGGCCCTCGCCACGTGGCTGGCGAAGCGGAAGTTCGCCCCGGGAAAGATGCGCATCGAACATTCTAAGTCCACTGGACAGCTCAAGATCTCCCACGACGAGACGCCGGCCCAGCACGAGGCAAAGGTAGAAGGGCGTCCTATGCCGAAGAAAGGCGCTCTCCACGCGGAATAGCCGTCTCGTAGCTCTCTCATTCCTGCTCCCTACGCCGAAGACCTTTCATGGCAAAGTCCGCCTCCCCCACCCGTAGCAGTTCGCTCGACGAGCTACGCGAGCGTCTCGAAGGGCGCGAGCGCTCGATCCACCGCCACCTCGAAGGCCTCAAGCAGGAGGTGACCACGATCGCCGATGTGAACGTCGGGGGCCGACCCGTGTTGGACTACGTCCGCGAGCAGCCGCTGCTGGCGGCGGGCGTCGCGGTCGGGGTGGGCTTGGTGGCGGGTCTCGTGACCGGGTTGATGGGGCGAGAGACGCCGGAGGAGCCCAGCGACTACGACCTGCTGATGAGCGCCTACCTCAACGATGTCGTGGACGACGCCGGGTCTCGGGTTCTGGACGGCGACGACAGCGATGCGGCGTTGCGGCGTGCGCTCCGGCGGCGCGCGCCCGTCATCGTCGTGGAGGCGGAGGATCCGGTGAAGCAGAAAGCGAGCTCGATGTTTGGCGTGCTGCTCAATACCGCGCTGGGATTCGGCGTTAAGTTTGCACTGGACCGCATGGCACACGAGTTGACGGGAGAGGACGAGATTGTGGATGCGCTGGATTCCGTGAACGAGCCGTCCGTCGCCCGTCCCACCGTGGTCCGCTACGACTGATCACATTTCGCTCTAACGCTCCATGCCTGCCGCTGCCGTCGTTTTCCTCTCCGTGCTCATCGTCGCCGGCGGCGTATTGATGTGGGAAGTGCGGACGGGGAAGTTCGCGGGGGAGACCTCGCGGCTCGATGCGTGGCGCGGAGCCCTCTTCTTTTTCGCGACGGTAGCGGGGGGAGCGCTGCTGATCCGCTCGATGGGAGGGACCGTGCTGCTGGCGCTGGCGTTCATCCCCGTGACGGTGCTGAGTCTGATGCGCTTCGTAGCGCTCACCCGGCAGCGATGGGCCGGGGCTACGTCGGCCGTCGTCATGGCGGCGGCGCTCTTCCTCGGGCTCTCGCTTAGCCTCCGGGTGCTGCCGGAGCCCATTGATGAGGGCTCGTTCCTGGAGCACATCTTCCACACCGACGGCGGGGCGTCCTCCGAGAGCATCGACCCGGACGCGCGCCGGTCCGTCCGTATGTAGGCCCGTCCGTCTGTGCCCGTCCGTCTGTGCCCGTCCGTCTGTGAAGGGGGATCTCGGACGCGGTGCCCGGTTGAGTGGTGGGCGGCGGGGCGCTATCTTCCCGACCCGCGCCGGCCAAAGGTCGGTTTCCTCTTCGACCCGCAACCTCAACGTCCTCATGCGTCTTGTTTTGTTCGGACCGCCGGGAGCCGGCAAGGGCACCCAGGCCCGTCGGCTGACCGAGCGGTTCGCCCTCCGGCAGATCTCCACCGGCGACCTCTTCCGCAGCGCGCTCCGCGATAAAACGCCCGTGGGCATCGAAGCGAAGCGGTATCTGGACGAGGGGAAGCTCGTGCCCGACGCCGTAGTCAACCGGATGGTCGAGGGCGCGCTCGACGCGCTCGGTCACGACGGCTTCATCCTCGACGGCTTCCCGCGCACCGTCGAGCAGGCCCGCTGGCTCCTCGGCTACCTCGACGAGCAGGACGCGCCGCTCGATGCCGTGCTGAGCCTGAAGGTGGACCCCGAACTGATCGTGCAGCGTCTCTCGCGTCGCCGCACCGACCCCGAGACCGGTGCCATCTACCACCTCGACTTCAACCCGCCCCCCGCTGACCTTCCGGCCAACCGCCTTGTCCACCGGTCCGACGATCAGCCGGACGCGATTCGTACCCGGCTTCAGGTGTATGAGGACGAGACGCGGCCGGTCGAACACATCTTCCACGAAGCGGTCCCCGTCTTCGAGGTCAACGGCATCGGCGAGATCGAGGACGTGCAGCAGCGGATTCTAGAGGCGCTCAGCGAGGCCGCCGTGCGGGGCGTGTAGGGGAAGGGAGGATGGGGATGTGGGAGTCTCCATCCTGTACCGGAAGCCCACTCCCCCGACGCTCTCACCCCATACCTCCACCCTCCATCTCGCACCCCGTGTCCCATCCCTCTCCCGTTTCTCTCGCCGGCCCCGACGCGGCGGAGCACGTCGGCCGGCTTACGGAGGCCGTGAACCGGGGGCTGGCGGCATTGCCACTCCCCGCCGAGCCCGCCGCGCTCTACGAGCCGGTACGCTACGTGCTCGACGGCGGCGGCAAGCGGCTGCGGCCCGCGCTCCTGCTCCTCGCCGCCGAGGTCTTCGACGTGCCCACGGAGCGCGCCCTCCCGGCCGCCCTCGCCGTCGAGGTCTTCCACAACTTCACGCTCGTCCACGACGACATCATGGACCACGCCGAGGAGCGGCGCGGGCGTCCCTCCGTCCACGTCCTCTGGGGCGAGAGCACGGCCATCCTCGCCGGCGACCTGATGATGGGGATGGCCTACGACCTCCTCACCCAAACCCCGACGGATCGGCTCCCAGACCTCGTCCGCGTCTTTCACCGGATGGTGACGCGGCTCTGCGAAGGGCAGTCCCTCGACGAACAGTTCGAGACCGAAGACGACGTCACGGCCGCGCGCTACCTCGACATGATCGACCGCAAAACCGGGGCGCTCCTCGAAGCGACGCTCGGGCTCGGCGGCATGATCGGCGGGGCCGACGACGCGGCTCTCGCGAAGCTCGCCGAGGCCGGCCACGCCTTCGGCCGCGCCTTCCAGATTCAGGACGACCTCCTCGACCTCACCGCCGCCGACGCGCAGTGGGGCAAGACGATCGGCGGCGACCTGATGGAGGGGAAGAAGACCTTTCTGCTGCTCCGGGCACTGGAGCACGCCGATGGCGACGGGCACGCGTGGTTCCGGCGGATCGTTACCGACGGCGGCTTGGCCGAGGACGAGATCGACGAGGCCCGCCGCCGTATGGACGACCTCGGCGTGCTGGAAGAGGCGCGGGACGAAGTGCTCCGCCAGTACGGCCTCGGGGAGCAGGCCGTCCGAGCGCTGCCGTCCGGGCCGGCGCGCGACGGCTTGCTCTGGATTGCCGGCCGCATGGCTCGGCGCGTACGTTGACCAGCTTCGCAGAAGAAACTAGGTTGTTCTGTGCGTTCTCGCCCCGGGCGGCTGGTAGCTTTCTGCTGTTGGCTGTTCGTCCCTTTCTCTCAGCCAAGAGCTAAAAGCCAAGAGCTACGAATCCTCCATGATCGAACGTGATGTCACGGTCCGCAACAAAGCGGGCATCCACACCCGCCCGGCCTCGATGGTCGTGCGAACGGCTTCCAAGTTCGACGCCGAGTTCTACATTCGCACTGACGGCTACGAGATCAACGGCAAGAGTATCATCGGGGTGATGACGCTCGCCGCCGAACAGGGGGCTACCCTCACCCTGATATTCGATGGGGAGGACGAGGCTGCCGCCGTCGAAGCGATGACCGAGCTGTTCAACAACGGGTTTGGCGAGCCGATCTGAGGTCGTCCGACCGACCGTTTTCTTCCCATAGCTTCTTCCTCTCGTGTCCTTCGACCCCACCGACTCTGTCCCCGACCGGCCCGGCTCTGCGACCGGGGCTGCGACCGGCTCCGACTACGACGATCCGGCGGAAGAGCACGCCGATTTGGGCGAGCGCACGGTCGAAGGGATTGGAGTCGCGCCGGGCATCGCCATCGGCACGGCGATGGTCTTTGCGGGCGAGTCGTTCCGCGCCCAGCGACGGCAGGTAGACGGCGACGGCGCGGAAGAAGAGATTGCCCGGTTCGAGCGGGCCGTGCAGCGCGCCGAGCGCGAGCTGAACAAGATCGCCACGTTCGCCCGCGAGAAGCTCGGCGAGAGCAGCGCGGAGATCTTCCACGCGCAGACGCTCGTCCTCCGCGATCCGGCCCTCCACACCGAGGTGTCCGCGCTCATCCGCGACGAGCGCTACGGAGCCGACTTCGCCGCGCAGACCGTCCTCGACCGGATCCGGCAGCGGATGGAGGGGAGCACGAGCGAGTACCTCCGCGAGCGCGCCAACGACCTCGTGGACGTGCAGAACCGCCTCCTCCGCAACCTCCAGCAGAGCAAGGCCTTCGCTCGGATCGAGACGGAGCGCGTCGTCGTCGCCGAGAACCTGACGGCGGCGGACATCCTCCTCTTTAGCCGCCGCCACATCCTCGGCTGCGCCATCGACTTCGGAGGACCGACCTCGCACGTCTCGATCATGGCGAGGGCACTCGGCGTGCCTGCCGTCGTCAGCCTCCACGGCTTCTCCCAGACGGTGCAGGGTGGCGAGACGATCATCCTCGACGGCTTCTCCGGCCGCGTCACCCTCAACCCGACCGAGGCGACCCTCGCAGCGTACCGCGAGCGGGAGGCGCAGTACCGGCGCGGGCTGGAAGCGCGGCAGGAGCTCGTCCCGCTACCGGCCGAGACGAAAGACGGCCACCGCATCGCGCTCCGGGCGAACGTCGAGTTGGAGGAGGAGCTGCCGCTGCTGTCGCGCTACGGAGCCGAAGGCATCGGCCTGTTCCGCACCGAGATGCTGCTGCTCGCCAAGGGGCGGCCCATCGACGAGGAAGAACAGCTCGACGTCTACCACAACGCGATCCGCGCCACCCGGCCGCACCCGACCACGTTCCGCCTGATCGATCTCGGCGGCGACAAGCTGCTGCCGATGGCGCACCGCGAGCACAACCCGTTCCTCGGCTGGCGCGGCATCCGCATCCTCCTCGACAAGCCCGACCTGCTCCGGCCGCAGCTCCGTGCCATCCTCCGCGCCGCCACCGAAGGCCCGGCCCGCATCCTCCTCCCGATGGTCTCGGCGCTCGGCGAAGTCAAGCGCTTCCGCGTGCTCATGGACGACGCCATCGCTTCGCTGTGCCGCGACGAGCTGGAACACGAGGCGGACGTGGACATCGGCATCATGGTCGAGGTCCCGTCCGTCGCCCTCACCCTCGACCGGTTCGCCCCGGAGGTAGACTTCTTCTCCATCGGCTCGAACGACCTCACGCAGTTCACCCTCGCCGTGGACCGTGGCAACGACCTCGTCGCCGACCTCTACCACGAGCTGCACCCGGCCGTGCTGAGCCTGATCGAGCAGACGGCGAAGGCGGGCGCACGGCATGGCATCACCGTGAGCCTGTGCGGCGAGATGGCGAGCAACCCGCGCGTCGCCCCGCTCCTCGTCGGGCTCGGGCTGACGGAGCTGAGCGTGTCGCCGGCGTTCCTGCTCGACGTGAAGCGCGCCATCCGTTCGTGCTCGAAGGAGAAGATGGTTGCCCTCGCCGACCGGGCGCTGGACCAGCCCGATGCGCAGTCCGTCGTCACCCTCCTCAACACGTGGCTGCGCGAGCACGTCCCCGAGCTTGCCGTGTTCTTCGACGGGGAAACGTGACACGCATCACGTACGCCCGTCGCTCTCTGCTCCCCATTCCGACACCCTTCCTATGCAAGACAAGATCGCCGCTCTCGACCCGCAGGGCATGTTCGACGCCGTCAAAGGCTTCCCCGATCACTTCCGCGAAGGCTGGACCCGCGCGGCCGATTTCCGGCCCACGCACCGCGCCGTCGACCTCCGCCAGGTCGTGATCGTCGGGATGGGTGGCTCTGCCATCGGCGGCGACCTCGTGCGGACGTACTGCCGCGACAGCGCGCCCGTGCCGATCTCGGTCGTCCGCGACTACGCGCTGCCGGCGTCGGTAGGGGAGGGCACGCTCGTCATCGCCTCCAGCTACTCGGGCGGGACGGAAGAGACGCTCGCCGCCTTCGACGAGGCCACGGAACGCGGGGCCGCCATCTACGCCATCACCTCTGGCGGCGAGTTGCAGCGCCGCGCCGAGCGCGACGGGCTGCCGCATGTGGTCATTCCCGGCGGGCTCCAGCCGCGCGCGGCGCTGGGCTACTCGCTCGGCGCGCTCCTGCGGATGGCGAACAAGATCGGGCTGTGCGACGTGACCGACGCCGAATACCACGAAGCCCTCGACGTCGCCGACGCCTGCGTCGAAGAATATGCCGACACCGACGCGAACGAAGCGCTCGAACTCGCCCGCATCCTCGAAGGGAAGGTGCCCATCATCTACACGGGGCCGGGGTTGATGGAGGCCGTCGGGGTACGGTGGACGAACCAGATCCACGAGAACGCCAAGCAGCTCGCCTTCGGCAACGTCTTCGCCGAGCTGAACCACAACGAGATCATGGGGTGGGAGTCCGCCCCCGCCGCCGTGCGGACGCTCCTCCACGTCGTCGTCCTCCGCGACGCCGACGACCACCCGCAGATTCGGCGGCGGATCGACGTGACGCGCGACCTGCTCGCGGGCGAGGCAGCGGGCTGGACCGAATTCGCCCCGCGCAGCAAAGGCAAGCTGGCGCGGATGCTCTCGATGATCCAGCGCGGCGACTTCACCTCGTACTACCTCGCCCTCCTCGTCGGCGTGGACCCGACGCCCGTCGAGTCCATCCAGCAGCTCAAGCGGACGCTCGCGGAGGCGTAGCGGAACGGGTCAGCCGGACGCGCGCAGCCGGGCGAGTTCGGCGGCGATGCGCTGGAGCCCTTCGCCGCGAGCGCCGCGCCGGCGTGTCGGCCCCCGGAACCAGTCGTAGAAGCGCTGGCCGGGGCAGTCGGTGTCGACGGCTACCTCGCGGTGGAAGTACACGTCGGCGGCGGTGAGGCCGTTTTCGTAGAGCTTCGCAGCGGCGAGCCGGACCACCGCGTCGCGCGCTTCGGGCGTCGGGAGGTGTTCGCTGTAGTCGCCGAGGACGGAGATGAGGAGGTGGCCCGCCGAGGCTCCGGGACGCTCCACCTCTTGCCCGTCGGCGTCGAGCGGGATGGCGGCGGTGGTCTGGCCGAGTTCGTTCTGATCCGCTGCGCTCCACTGCTCGGGCGTGAGGTAGACCGTTCCACTGGACGAGGCGAAGCGCTCCGACCGTCCCTCGTAGATCGTGCCCGACGGGCCGATGAGGTAGTGATAGGCGATGTCGCCCCACGCGTGGTCCACCTCCTGATGGCCGTGCTGGATGCTGCGCAGGTGGGCCGTCTCCTCCAGCGAGTCCGGCGTTTCGGTGTGGTGAATCGTCACGAACCGAATCGGGCCCATCGGCTCCATCAGCGCGGGCTTATCGGGCTCGGCTCCCCACGCGCTCCGGGGCACGATGGTCGGCGGCGTCGAGAGGTCTGGGGTGGGGACCGTCATCTCGGACCGGCAGGCGGCCAGCGAACACGTCAGGATGGCGAGGGCGACGAGGGCGGTCTTCATGAACACGAAGGAAGAGGGTCGGAGGCAGCGTTGCTCGACAAGCTAAGGGCGAGCAGGCATGCACGGATCTCCTTCTCCGGTTCGAGCGCCAGACGTTTATAAGATGTGATGAAGGGCCGTGCTGAATGGCCTTGACGCGGGCCTATCTTGGCTCTATCGTCTGCCAGCCCTCGCCCAGCCGATCTATGCCGCGTCTCCTCCGCACCCTCGCCGTCCTGGCCGTCACGCTCGCGCTCGCCGCGCCCGTGGCGGCCCAGTACCACTTCTACTACGGCCGCAACAAGGTCCAGTACGAAGGCTTCGACTGGCACGTCCTCCGCACGGACCACTTCGACATCTACTACTACCCCGAGATGCAGGCGCTCGCCGAGAACGGCGCACACTTCGCCGAGGAGGCCTATGGCGAGCTGGAGAACAAGTTCGACTTCTCCCTGAACCACCGCGTCCCGCTCATCTTCTACTCGTCGAACCTCCACTTCAAGCAGACCAACATCACGCCGGGCTTCATCCCGGACGGCGTCGGCGGGTTCTTCGAGTTCCTCAAAGGGCGCGTCGTGATCCCGGCCAACGGCAACATCCACCGCTTCCGGCGGGTGATCCGGCACGAGCTCGTCCACGTCTTCACCTACTCCAAGCTGACGCGCGTGATGCGGGACCACCGCCGCCCGCTCGACGGCGTCCCGCCGCTGTGGTTCACCGAGGGGCTGGCCGAGTACTGGAGCGGCGAGCCGGACTACCAGCACGAGATGGTCCTCCGCGACGCCGTCGCGAGCAACTACTTCGTCCCGCTCGAAAACCTCGACCGGATTTACGGGACGTACCTCATGTACAAAGAAGGCGAGGCCGTCTGCCGCTTCCTCGCCGAACAGTACGGTGAGGAGAAGCTGCTCCTGCTGCTGGAGGAGTTCTGGCGCGATTCCGACTTCCGCAAGGTGATGGAGGTCGTCTTCCGCGAGGACTACCGCGACATCTCGGACGACTGGACGGACTGGGTGCAGGCGCAGTACCTCCCCAAGCTCGACGAGGCCCAGCCGCCGACGCTGATGTCCAAGGCTGTCACGGCGCGCGGCTTCAGCGGCAAGCCCACGTTCTACCGCCACCGTGACGGCCGGCGCGAGGTCGTCTTTGTCGGCAACCGGGACGGGTACACGAACCTGTTCGCCGTGCTCGTGGACGAGGAGGGCGAGCCGACGAGCAAACCGCGCGTGCTGATCAAGGGCGAGCGCAACGGCCGGTTCGAGGCGTTCCACTTCTTCGAAAGCCGGATGGACGTCAGTGCCGACGGCAAGCTCGCCTTCGTCACCCAGAGCGGCGAGCACGACGTGATCCACGTCTACGACCTCGAAGCCGGCCGCATGGGGCCGACGTACCGCTTCGACGGCCTCATCGCCGTCTACTCGCCGTCGTGGGACCCGACGGGCACGAAGCTCGCCTTCACGTCCATCGACATGAGCGGCTTCGCCGATCTCTACACCTACGACACCGCTACCGCCGCCCTCCGCAAGCTCACGAACGATCCGTACGACGACCGCGACCCCGCGTGGAGCCCGGACGGCGAAACCCTCGCCTTCTCCTCCGACCGGACGGACTTCGGCAAAGAAGGCGCTTACAACCTCTTCACCCTCACGCTCGACTCGGGTGAGATCGACTACGTCACGTACGGCGAGCAGATCGACCTCTCGCCGCACTGGAGTCCCGACGGTGAGCGGCTCGTGTTCATCTCGTCGCGGCGCGGCGAGGACGGCAAGTTTAGCGGGCAGGACCTGTGGGTGGCCGACATGCAGCGGAAGCCCGGCGAGCCGGCCGAGATCGCCCTCGCCGATGCCGGCGATCCTCTCGCTGTCCCCGCGATGACCCGCGAGCTCTCGCAGCTCACGGCCTTCACCGGAGCCGCCTTCGACCCGGTGTGGACGGACGACGACGAATTGATGTTCGCCACGCTCGAAGACTCCCGCTTCACCGTCCGCCGCGCCTCCGCCGACTCGCTCATCCGCGCCCCGCGGAGCCGCGCCGTCGTCGGGCTCGGGGCGCGGGCCGAGGCCGAGCCGTGGGCGTACGAGCGGCTCCGCGTGCAGGACGAAGAGCGCCGTCAGCCGTACCGGAAGAAGTATACCCTCGACGCCGCGCAGGGCGCGCTCTCCACGAACCCGGTGTGGGGCACGAACGGCGGGGCCGTGCTCGCCTTCTCCGACCTGCTCGGCAACGATCAGATTTACGTCTCGGCCTACAGCACGCGCGTACCCGGCCGCTCGTTCGTGGACGGGCTCAACGCCTCGGTCACACGCATCCACCTCGGCCGCCGCGCGAACTACGGGTACGGGGTCTACCGCTACAGTGGCCAGCGCTACGACCTCACCGACCCCGACGCCGCACAGGAGTACCCCGTCTTCTACGAGCAGCTCGTCGGCGTGGTCGGCCTCGTGAGCTACCCGATCTCGAAGTTCCAGCGCGTCGACGTCCAGACCTCGTTCAACTACGACCGGAAAGAGATTTTTATCAATGCCATCGACCGCGAGGCGTTCCTCCTCTCGAACGGCATCGGTCTCACACACGACAACGCGCTCTACGATTACAACGGACCGATCGACGGGTGGAAGGCGAATGTGACGGTGGCCTACACGACGGACGTGCGTTTCTCGAATGTGAGCTACTACACGCTCACCGCCGACGCCCGCCACTACTTCCGCCTCCTCCCCGGCGTGACGTTCGCCTCGTGGGGGCTCGCGCAGACGAACGTCGGGCGCGAGTCGCGGCTGTTCCTCCTCGGCGGGAGCTGGGACCTCCGCGGCTTCCCGCTCTTCCGCGTGCGCGGCCGTCACATGTGGTTCACCTCGCACGAGCTGCGCTTCCCCATCCTCGAACGCCCGAGCGCCTACATCCCACTCCTCGCCCCGTTCGGCATCGTGAACCTGCGCGGCGCGCTCTTCGCAGACGCCGCCCACGTGTGGAACGACGCCTACGACCAGCGCCAGCCGCAGCTCTTCGCGGGCACCGACCTCGGGGCCGTGGGGATGGGCCTGCGGATGAACCTCTTCGGCGGCTTCGTCCTCCGCTACGATTTCGGGTACCGCTTCACCGACGGCCTCCAGTGGTCCGAGCGCGACCCGTTCCGCTCGTTCTTCTTCGGCTACAACTTCTGAAATTGTGACAGGGAGAGAGGGAGAGAGAAAGAGAGAGAGAGGGGGGACGTTTTGTCCTACCCCGTCGTTTCTTTGTGCCTTCTCCCTTTCCCCCTTTCTCATCCTCGCGCTAGCCCTCGGCGGGTGCAGCGTGTTCCAGCTCAGCGCGCCGCTCCGGGTGCAGGAGGGGGATTGGACGACGGAGGGCGGCACGACCGCGCGCAGCAACGCCACCGAGGTCACGCTGCACCCCCCGCTCGAAGAGGTGTGGTCGTACGACGCCGATGCCGCGTTTGGACCGGCCGCCGCCGTGGTCGCGGATGACATCGTGATCGTGGTGACGCGGAAGGGGGAGGTCCGAGCTATCGGGCTGGAAGACGGGCGTAAGCGGAGCGTCGGCGATGTCCGCGAGCCCATCGAGGGCGCGCCGGTGCTGACGAAACGGATGCTCTACGCGCCCGTCGCCGCCGGTAAACGCACCATCGTCGCACTCGACTTCGTGGACGGTCGGCGCGTGTGGGCGCTGCGGGCCGGGCCGCACGAGGCGGGGCTGCTGCTCGCAGAAAACACGCTCGTCGCCGCCGGAATGGACGGGACGATCCGCGCCATCGATCCGGCCGACGGCGCGATCCGCTGGCAGGCGACCCCGGACTCCGCCGCCGGTTTCTTCGCCACACCCGTGCTCGTCGCGCCCGATATCCTCGCCGTCGCCGACGACCGGGGACTCGTGACGGCACTCGATCTCGTGACGGGCGAGGCGCGCTGGACGCAGCGTCTCGGCGTGCCGGTCTACGCCACGCCCGCCACGCACGACGGACGCCTCTTCATCCCCACCTCGCGCGGCCGGTTCGTCGCGCTCGACGCAGCCACGGGCGAGTCGGTGTGGACGGCCGAGGCTGGTGATCCGCTCGTCAAGTTCAGCGCCCCGGCCGTCGGCGGGGGGCTCGTCGTCGTCGGCGCGAGCGATGGGCGGCTGCGAGCGCTCGACGCGGCGACCGGCAAGCCCATCTGGACCTTCCTCTCCGACGGCAACTTCGCCTCGGCCCCGCTCATCGCCGGCGACGTCGTCTACGCCGGCTCGCTCGACGAGCACCTCTACGCCTTCGACCGCGCGACCGGCGACCTGCTCTGGCAGCATGAACTCGACGGGCGCATCAAGTCGACGCCCATCATCCACGGCGACCGGCTCATCGTGCTGGCCGAGCCGCGCCACGTCCACGTCTTTCAGCCGGCCTCGCCGGTCGCCGCAAGCAACGAGTGATTATGCGTCGCCTCTTCCGACCGCTTTGTGTTCTCTTCCTGGCACTACTGGCCCTGCCCGCCATGGGGCAGCGCGGCGCGCTCGTGCCGGGTCTCTTCGACGGGGTATTCGTCGCCGAGGCCGGCACCGTCGTCGTCGAAACGAATTTCGCGGAGGGGATGCTCTACGACGGGGAGACGCCGCTCGGGCCGGTCGAGGCGGGGGTCTTCGCGCTCGCGCCGGGCACGCACGTGCTTACCCTGCGCGAAGCGGACCTCGAAGCGTGGCAGCCCCGCCACGCCGAGGCCGAGGTGGTGGTGCGCTCCGGCGAGACGGTGACCGTGCGGCTCGACGTGCCGTACCGCTACCGCGTCGAGAGCTTCCCGTACGGCGCGACCGTCGTGCTCGAAGGGGAAGGCGGAACCGAGGTCCTCGGCGAGACGCCGCTCGACCTCTCGGTGGCGTCACCGCTGGACGGGACGCTCGTCGTCCGAAAGACGGGCTACACCGCCGCACGGCAGGAGCCCGGGGCCGACGCCGAGAACCAGTACAGCTTCGTGCTCCGGCCGATCACCCTCGCCGAGGCGGGAGCGGGGGAGGTGGCGCGGAGCGAGCGGCGCAAGCCCAACACGTGGATCGATGTCGCCGCCGTCGGCCTCGCGGTCGGGGCCGGCGCCGTCGCCGTCTATTACAAGTTCAAAGGGGACGACGAGTACGAAGTGTACGCCCGCTCCGGCGGCGACCCGGCGCAGCGGAGCGACTTCGAGCGCTACGACACGTACTCGGCGATTGCGCTCGGGGCGATGCAGGTCGGCATCGGCGTCTTCGCCATCCGCCTCGTGCTGCGCTAGCTCGAACGGAACGACGGCTGCGTCGCACACGGGGAGTCGCGCACGGGAACGGCGCTCCCGCCGGCAGGAACCCCTCGCCGGAGCCACCGTGAGAAGCACCCCACCCAACGAGAACGACGATGCAAACCGACCCGACCCGTATCGAGATCGACGTGCCGCCCGTTATCGCACGACGCTTTCGGAGCGCCACGCCGGAGCAGCGTGCTCGTGTCACGGCTGCCGTCATGCTTGCGATGATGAGCCCGGACGAGGCGGATGAGGAGCTGACCCGCTTGCTGGATGCCGTCGGGGCTGAGGCTCAGGCGAACGGGCTGACGGAAGAGAAGCTGGCAGAGCTGCTGCGTGACGAGAGCTGATCTGCGCGTCGTGGTCGATACGAACGTCATCGTCAGCGCCGCGCTCTCGCCCGGAGGCACACCGCGCCGCGCGCTCGATACCGCACGTCAGCACGGCACGCTCTTGTTATCGAGAGCGACCTTCGATGAGGTGGCGATGCGCCTTCTCCTGCCGAAGTTCGACCGGTACGTATCGAGGCACGCTCGCCTGGACCTCGTGCTCTCGTTGGAGCGGGTCGGGGTCCTGATCGAGACGGGGGAGCGGGTAGAGGCGTCGCGCGACCCGACCGACGACTCCGACGACCTCTGGGCCGTCGTCGAGCCGCTGCTCCCACCGGAGCCTCCGAAACCACGCGGTGGGCGCCCTCGCGTCCCTGACCGCGCCGCGCTGACCGGCATCCTCTTCGTCCTCCGAAGTGGCATCCCGTGGGAGATGCTGCCGCCCGAGATGGGCTGCGGCTCCGGTATGACCTGCTGGCGCAGGCTCCGCGATTGGCACGAGGTGGGCGTCTGGACGGCGCTTCACCACGCGCTGCTCGACCGGCTCGGCGTGGCCGGCGAGATCGACTGGTCGCGGGCGTCGCTCGACGCGCAGGCGGTCCCGGCCCCGGGCACCGCCAAAAAGGGGGGCGCCACCCCGAGCGTGCCATCGGCCCGAACCCAACGGATCGGGGCAAACCGGGTACGAAGCGCCATCTTGTGGTCGACCGGCGGGGGACGCCCCTGGCCGTGATGCTGACCGGGGCCAACACGAACGACTCGATGGTTTTTGAGGCCCTACTCGACGCCGTGCCCCCGATCCGCCAGCGGTGCGGTCGTCCTCGGAAGCGGCCGGCGAAGCTCCACGCTGACAAGGGCTACGACTTCCCGAAGTGCCGCCGTGCCCTACGCCGCCGCCGGATCAAAGCGCGGATCGCACGGCGGAGCGTCGAGTCGAGCGAGCGCCTGGGGCGGCACCGGTGGGTGGTCGAACGGACGCTGTCGTGGCTGAGTGCCTTCCGGCGGTTGCGCGTGCGCTAC
>JBBSMX010000043.1:0-28721 GCA_038232935.1 Rhodothermales bacterium
CAGTTGTGGGATCGGTTCTGCGACCGGGTCTACGCCCGTTCGTGGCAAGGTCTCTGGAGCGTGTCGTTGCTGAAGCTGGTGCATCTGAACCTCTGCTACGCAGGAATTGCCTCGATCTGATCAACCCGCGACTGACGTTAGCTCAGAAAGACGGAGATGCTCATGGGACCAGTCGCTGGGTTGGTAGCCTGAGGCTCGCCTGCACCGACTCAGCCACGCCCGCGTCGTCGAAGGCGGACAACATGTCGCGGTAGTCGGGATGGAGCACGCGGCGTTTCCGGTCGGTCGTTGTCGGCGGCTTCTTTGAAGGCCCACGCCGTCTCGGTGAGCGGCCAGACCATGCCGATCCGCTCGGCGGGGGTGGTCTGCGCGAGGTCGTCGTTGGACTGCTGCTCACGCAGGCGGCGAACGGTGAGGATACGTCTCATGATCCAAGTAGTGCGCTGCCTTCTGCGGCGGCGGGCTGGCGCTCCCGGAGCGGCGGAATGCCACCCGATCTCAACATACTATGTGTCCCGGCGTTCATGGGGTAGTGAAAGGCGCGCCCTGATTCGCCGGGTACCACTCAAGCGTGTCATCCACCGGGACGACGTATCCCTCCCAACGCTGCTCTGGAACACCAGTGGAGGCGAGATCAGCGGCCGTGGTGTCGAGCGGGTCAACCCACCCCACGAGGCCGAGCCGGAAAGGCTGCTCCGCGAAGATGAATCGGGCCATGTCGAGCAGCCACCCGTCGAGTTCCGCTCGCCAATCTAGAGGCGTTCCGTCGGCGAAGGGGAAAGCCCCGACGGGGTATGCGGATCCGAGTGATCCCAACGGCACGCCGAAGTAAATCCAAGTTGCCTCTTCCTCGCGCACGACGATGGAGCTACACGAAGCACGCTCTCCGTTGGGCAACGCTGCTACGCCTCGCAGGCACTGCCATGGCTCAACTTCGGCTGGAGAAACCCTCGGCTGCTGATCGGGCTCCGCGTTGAGATCGAGATAGCAACCGAGCAGGGTCGAATGGTCCCAGAGGCGCGAGATCACTGCGCGGAGCCGCTTGTCCGACAGCCGCTCGTACTCAAGCGCCAGCTCGTAGGAGCCGCCGGACCACGCGTCAGGTCGTGTGAACAGCGCTTGCATCAGCGACGACGGAGGGACACATAATAATTGAGCTAACCGGAGCACCACACCGGCACGGAGGCGAGCTCCAGAGACGCTGGCGTCGCCACGGTAGCGCCGGACGGTGAACGGGGTTCCGGTTCAGCGATGGGTTCTACAGAGGGGCCAGCCAACACCCCGTTTCCCCCTGATTCCCGAGACACCCCGACGGAGGGGGACGATCCACCCGGAGCCGAAGAGCGCGGCGTTCCGCTCCAACGACGGTTGAGCTGACGCCGCGTCGGCTCCGGGAAGCTACGGAAGGGCCACCCGAACGTCAAGGTAAGACAGGAGCAAACAACCGGTTAAGGCTGGCCCGTCTGTGGTACCAAGTGATATGCAGAACGAGCCCGCATGATACGCCGTGAGGGAGCGTTATGCGGACTCGTTCCTGCTCGCGTGCAGCGAGGATCAGGCGGGCTGGCCTTTGACCTGCTCCTGCAGCTTGTCCCAGTCGGCGAGGAATTTCTTCAGGCCGCTGTCCGTGAGCGGGTGCTTGATCAGCTTGTCGATCACGTCGAACGGCATCGTCGCCACGTCCGCGCCGATCTCGGCGGCCTCGATGATGTGCATCGGGTGGCGGATGCTCGCGGCGAGGATCTGCGTCTCGATCCCGTAGTTGTCGAAGATCGTCCGAATGGAGGCGATCAGGTCCATCCCGTTCATCGAGATGTCGTCGAGCCGGCCGATGAAGGGGCTGACGTACCGCGCCCCGGCCTTGGCGGCGACGAGCGCCTGATTGGCCGAGAAGATGAGCGTGCAGTTGACCGGGATGCCCTCGTTGGAGAACGTCTTGATCGCCTTGACGCCGTCGCGGATCATCGGCACTTTGACGACGACGTTCTCGTGGATCTTGGCGAGCCGCCGGCCCTCTTTGACGATCTCGTCGTAGTCCGTCGAGACGACCTCGGCGGAGACGTCGCCGTCGACGATCTCGCAGATCTGGTAGATGAGGCCCTCGAAATCCGTGGTCCCCGCCTTCATGGCGAGCGAGGGATTCGTGGTGACGCCGTCGAGGACGCCCATGTCTGCGGCTTCTCTGATTTCGTCGAGGTCGGCCGTGTCGATAAAGAACTTCATAGTAGGTACGGGCTTAGGTGAAAAGCGGAGGAGGTGGCTACGGGAATATAGCCTTATACCCGGTGCCGCCCGGCCCGTTCTGCCCCGAATCCGGCAGGGCGAAATCCGCCTCGCCGTACGGAGCGGTCGCGCTACCCGTCGGCGTCGTTGCGGCACGTGTTCAGGGTGGTGAGGGCGTCCATCCGGAGGTGGACGAAGATCGCCTCGCCCTCGGCGTGGACCGTCTCGTCCGCCCCAACGATCCGGCCGCGGACGTGCACCTTCCGCCCCTCGACGCGCCCGACCTCCGTCTCGACGGTGTAGACGGTCCCGAGCGGGAGCATCCGGCGGAAGTCCGTCACGAGCCGCGCGGCGACGACGGGGTGGCCGGCGACCCACGCCGCAAAGCCCATTGCCTCGTCGAGCACGGCGGCCATCGCGCCGCCGTGGGCGTGGCCGGGCGGACCCTCGGCCTCGGCCCCGAACCAGACCCGTGCCAGTAGCTCGCTGCCCCGGTGGTAGTATCGGACGCGGAGGCGATCGCCGTCGGGGTCGCCCGAGACGAACGAGCGCTGCGGGACGGGGTCGAGCAGCGTCCAGCCGGATGGTGGACTGAGGTCGGGCGAGGCAGAGGAGGGGGCTTCCATCGGGCGAGGGTTAACGGTGTTCATGCCTCTCCAACCTCCGCCCGCCCCGGCTGTTTCGGCTGCGCCTCTACCAAATCGCCTCCGGTGTGGTCACCGGCGATGATCCCCAGCGGCAGGCCGTGAGGGCGCGACTCACTCGTGAGAAGGCGCGTGCCGTAGCTTCGCCCGTCCCGTCCCCTACCCTTCACCCTTTCTCATGCCGCACCTCTGCCTGTTCGAAGACGCCGCCGTGCGCCACCTCCTTCCGCTCGCCGCCACGCGCGCAGCGGGCGATCTCCGCGTCGGCATCCAGACCCTCGCGGAGCGGCAGCGGCGGGCCTTCGCCTTCGATGGGTTCGTCCTCCACACGCGGGCGGCCGTCGCCGCCGTCACCGCGCAGGAGCATCCCGAGGCGCTCGTGAACGCGCTGCCGGCGGAGACGGACGGCGTCCTCTTCGTCAACCAGCGCTGGCTCGTGGAGCCGGGTGATCTCGTGGACCGGCTTCGGGCCGCGGCCCGGCCCGATGAGCCCGCGTGCGCCTTCCATCAGGGCGATACGATCGTGGCCGCGTGGCACCCGCACCCGCCGGCCACCCTCATCGCGACAGAGGCCGTCGGCCCGTTCCAGTTCGAGGGGATGCCGGAGGAGCGCGTGGACGGCGCGCAGTTCATCAGCCGGCTCTGGCACCTGCTCGACGACGTGCCGGACCGGATCGCGGCCGACTTCGACAGCCTGCTCCGCCCCGGCGGGGCGCTCGGGCAGCGCGGCCACGACGGCGCGACGGTGCACGACGGCGCGCTCCTCGTCCACCCCGAGCGGATCTTCCTCGCGCCCGGCGCGGCGGTCCGCCCCGGCGCGATCCTCAACGCCGAGAGCGGGCCGATCTACCTCGCCGAACGCGCCGCCGTGGAAGAGGGCGCAGTGGGGATCGGGCCGCTCTACCTCGGGCCGCACGCCCGGCTGAAGGCGGCGGCGCGCGTGGACGGCAGCGCGGTCGGCCTCCACTCGAAAGTCGGCGGCGAGGTCCACGCGAGCATCGTCCACTCGTATTCGAGCAAGGCGCACGACGGCTACCTCGGGAATTCGTACCTCGGCCGGTGGTGCAACCTCGGCGCGGACACGAACACATCGAACCTCAAAAACGACTATGGCGAAGTGACGATGTACGACCCCGTCGCCGAGGATTTCGTGGGGACCCGGCGGCAGTTCGTCGGCCTCGTGATGGGGGACCACTCGAAGTGCTCGATCAACACGATGTTCAACACGGGCACCGTCGTCGGCGTGTTCTGCAACCTGTTCGGGGCCGGCTTCCCGCCCCGGCACGTCCCGAGCTTCTCGTGGGGCGGCGCCGATGGCTTCGCGGAGTATCGGATCGAGAAAGCCTTGCGCGTGGCAGAGGCCGTGATGGCCCGCCGCGACGTGCCGCTCACCGACGCCGACCGCGCCCTCCTCCAACACATCGCCGAGACGACGGAGGCGACGCGGGTCTAACCTCAGCATCCGGTTCGCGCCGCTGTTTTCGGTTGTCCGGAGCGGGTTCGTGCCGTAGCATTAGGGTCGCCATCCGTCGCCCTGCCATCTCCGTTATGCGCGCCTGCTTCGCCCTCGTACTCCTTCTCGCCGCCCTACCCGCTACGGCGCAGGACGCCGCCGATCTCCCCTTCGAGGTGGAAGTCGTCGAGCGCGACGTCCCCGCAATGCCGGGCCTGCACTCCTTCGCGTGGGCACAGGCCGACGGGAAGTGGCTGTTCGTGACGGGCCGGGTGAATGGCCTCCACGGGATCGTCGAAGCAGGCCCGTTCCCGGCCGATCAGGCGAACGATGCGGTATGGGTCGTAGACCTCGCCGCAAATCAGGTGTGGTCGCGATCGCTCGACGAGCTCCCGGACGCCGTGTCCGACCCGTTGAGGGTAACGAATCCGGAGTTCTACCAGAACGGCGAAACCCTCTACGTGGTCGGTGGCTACGGCAAGGACTCGGCGACAGGCGGGAAGATCACGTTCCCGACCCTCACCGCCATCGACGTGCCGGGGACGATTGCGGCCGTGACGACGGGCGATGCCCTCGCCCCGCATCTCCGGCAGACCGAGGGCGACCACCTCGCCGTGACGGGGGGCGACCTGCGCGACTTCTTCGGCCAGTACGTCCTCTTCGGCGGCCAGCGCTTCGACGGCGAGTACAGCGCCGGCGGCCAGGGCTTCACGCAGGCGTACACGGAGCGAATCCTCCTCCTCGACATCGACGACGACGGGCAGACCGTCGAAACCTCGGAATCGCTCGCGCTGGACTACGACCCCGAGACCCTCCACCGCCGGGATATGACGGTGGCTCCGACGTACTACCTGCAGCGGACGATCGAGGGGGACACGATCATCGCGGAGGGCTACGGGATGTACGGTGGCGTCTTCCGACCCGACGCTACGCTGCCCCTCCGGAACCCTGTCTATTTCGGGTTCACGGACATCCCCGAATACTGGACAAGCAATTTCGAGCAGCAGTTCGCCCACTACACCTCTCCCGCGCTCCCGCTCTATGACGCCGAGACGGAGACGATGCACACGACGTTCTTCGGCGGGATGAGCCAGTTCTATTTCGACGAAGAGACCGGCGAGGTCGAGGAAGACCTGCTCGTGCCGTTCACCGATGACATCGTCACGCTGACGGCGGATCTCTCCGAGAGTGGAGACACGTACGAGACGGTGATGCCGGAGCCGATGCCGGGCCTGCTCGGGACGAACGCCGTGCTGATCCCCGCCCCCGGCGTCCCGCGCTCCGCCCTCGGCATCATCCGGCTGCGCGAACTGACAGATCGCACGCTCGTGGGCTGGATCGTCGGCGGCATCGCCTCCACCGCGCCGAACCCTGGCTGGCGGGGCATGAGTGCTGCCGAGACCAGCGCGAGCGACCGCGTCTTCGAGGTCTACGTCACCCCGACCTTCGACACGGCGTCGGAGCCGGGCGCGGCCCCCCTCGCGGTCGCGCTCGAAGCGCCGTATCCGAACCCGTTCCGCACCGAGGCTACTGTGGCGTTCGTGCTCGACCGGGACGCGCGTGTAGCTGTCGAGGTGTTCGACGCGCTCGGCCGGCGGGTGGCGCTCTTGCACGACGGAACGCTGGGGGGGAGCCGCCGCCACGCCTTCGCATTCCGCCCCGGCGACCTCCCGGCCGGCGTCTACTACGCCCGCGTCCACGGCGACGGCTTCAGCGAGACGCGGCCCCTCGTGCGCGTGCGGTGAACCGAGCCTCACGCGTCCCGTTTTACGACGACCAGCGTCAGGTCGTCGTCGAGCGGACCGCCGCCGGTGAAGTCTTTGACCTCGGCGCGGATGGCGTCGAGGACGGACTGAGCGGATTCGCAGCGGTGTGTGGCGATGGTGGCGAGCAACCGGGCCTCGCCGTACTCGTCGTCGGCGTCGAGGGCGTTCCACGCTTCGGTGACGCCGTCGGTGAAGAGCACGAGCGTGTCGCCGGGGTCGAGCGGCGCGACGCCTTCGGCGTAGGGCATCCCGGCCAGCACGCCGAGCAGGACGCCGCCCGTCTCCAGCCGCTCCACCATGCCGTCCTCTCGGACCAGCATCGGGTAGTTGTGGCCGGCGTTGACGAAGCGCACGTGCCCGTCGCGCCGGTCGTAGATCCCCCAGAAAAACGTGATAAACGTGGTCATCCCCGTATTGTGGTGGACGACCTCGTTGATGCGGGCCGTGGCACCGGCGAGGTCGATGGTCTCGGCGGCGAGGCTGCCGCGCAGGACGTGGAGGCACGCTTGCAGGTTCGCCATCAGCAGCGAGGCCGGCATCCCCTTGCCCGACACGTCCGCCACGGCGAACAGCAGCCGGTCCTCGTCGAGCGGCATGAGGTCGAAATAGTCCCCGGCGACGAACCGGCTCGGGAGGGCGAGTCCGGCGAGGTCGAGGGTGGGGAAGACGGGGAGGTCCCGGGGCAGCAGGCGCTCCTGAATGTCGCGCGCAAGCCGCATCTCCTCCTCCAGCCGCTCTTTCTCGATCCGTGCTGCCACCCCGCGCGCGTTCTCGACCGAGCCGAGGGCGAGCGAGCCGAGCGCGCCCAGGAACTCGATGTCGTCGGCCTCGAAGGGCGCGCCCGTCCGTCGGGGACCGAGGAGGAGCACCCCGCGCGTCTCCTCGCGCATCCGCAGGGGGAGGGCGAGGGCGAACCCCTCGTTGCCGAGCGCGGCCCACTCGCCCGCATCGTCGTCCAACATTTGCAGCCGCTTCAGCCCTGCGAGCCGTCGGCACGTGAGGTCGTCGGGCGGCTCGGCGTTGCGCGCGGCGACGGGTTCGAGGTGCCCGCCCTCCTCGCACAGCAGGAACACGTAGCGGCCGATGAGGAGTTGCCCCATGAGCGCGAACGAGAGCAGCTTGATCGCGTGGTCGGCGTCGAGCGTGCGGTTGAACTCCTGCGAGAGGTCGAAGAGGGTGTCGAGCTGCTGGACTTTGTGGCCGAGGTCGCGGTTGGCCTGCTTCAGCTCCTCCACCATCCGGGCGTTGTGGACGGCCGTGGCGGACATATTGACGAGGGAGTCGACGAACGCGATCTCGTCCACGTCGAAGCCGCCGCCCGTCGCCTTCGGCCCGAGGCCGACGAGGCCGATGGCCCGCTCGTGGTAGGTGATGGGGAGGAGGAGGGCGATGCCGTGCTCGCGCAGGAGCGGGGGGACTGCCTCGCCCTGGGCTACCACCTCCGGTACCGGCCCGAGGTAGAGGAGCATCTCCCGTCGGAGCGCGGAGATACCCTTGGCGGCCTCCACCCGGTGCGCCCCGGCGAGCGGATCGTCCAGCACCACCACGCCCCGCGTGACGAACAGCTTGCTCATCGCCGTCAGCAGCAGGTTGCCGAGCACGAAGTCGATTTCGAGGGACGAGCTGAGCAGCCGGCTCGTTTCGAGGAGGGCGCGGAGGTCGAACTTCTGCGTTTGGGTTTCGGGCATCGAAAGGGTGAAAGGTGGAGGGTGAAGGGTGAAGGGTAAAATGCGTCGGCACAGAGCGCTACGGCCTCGCTAATGTATGCGGGTTTGCTTGACTCCCTCCACTCCCTCCACGCTCACGTGTCGAGGTGGACCACCTCGGCCTGCTTCGCCACGCCGCCTTCCACCACGAGGCGGACGCAGGTCTTGACGGTGTGGAAACCCTGCTGTCCGGCCGCGCCGGGGTTGAGGTAGAGCATCCCGCCGAGCGCGTTCACCCGCTCAATGCGGAGGATGTGGCTGTGACCGCAGATGAATACGTCCGGCCGCTCCCTGCCCAGCAGCGGCCCGATCCCCTTCGGCCAGCGCCCCGGCCGACCGCCGATGTGCGTCATCAGGAACCGCAGCCCGTCGGTCTTGAACCGCTGGACCTCCGGCGCGCGGTGGCGGATCGCCTGCCCGTCCACGTTCCCGAACACGGCACGGACGGGCGCGACGGCCTCCAGCGCATCCAGCACCTCCGGCGTTCCCACGTCGCCCGCGTGGAGGATCAGGTCCACGTTCGCCAGCACCTCCGGCAGCGCCGGGTGGAAGTAGTTGTGCGTGTCCGAGAGGATGCCGAGGGTCATGGAGGAGCGCGTCGAGAGGGAGGCGAGGCAGCCCCAAACCTACGCGCCGCCGCCCGCATTAGCGCTCAGCGCAGCGTCAGGCGGAGGCCGAAGCGGAGGTTCTGAAAGCGCGGCCCCCACGTGTCCGTCTCGCCCTCGGCGTCCACCCACGTCACCATCGGGACGCTGGCGAACGGCGAGAACTGGTAGCCCGGCCGGTTCAGCTCGAACCCGCCCCGGACCCAACCGACGCCGCCGCGATAGCTGCTCTGCTCGACGGCGGCCTCCTCGGTCCCGTCCCCCTCTCCTTCGCCTTCGTCGAACGGGCGCGAGGCGACGAGGTCGTAGTCCATCGCCTCGCCGAGGAGGGTCAGGAAGAAGTTGCTCCCGGCCGGGTCGAAGTGGAGGTTGTGGCCCCACATCACGTGGATCTCCTTGCCGATGGCGCGGGTCCGCACGAACTCCGGGTCGGCGGCGGCGACCTCGACGCCGATTGTCCCTGCCTCTGCATCCACTTGCAGCCGCTCGTAGCCGACGTGCGCCTGCCGCAATCCAATCGCGAAGTCCGACGAGATCAGCGGCGAGAGGTTCGAGGTCGAGACGAACGCGATGTCCGTCTGGCGGAAGCCGAGCCCGCCCTCGTTGACGGGGTCCACGGCAATCCGAACGGCGTAGTCCGTGTTCTCGTTGTGCCAGTACGGCTTGACGACGATCCAGCTCAGCCGGACCGGCCCGCCGCCGAGCTGGCTCGTGAGACCGCCGCTGACATCGAAGATGCCACTGACGTCGATCTGCCGTACGAGGGTGTAGTCGAGCCGGAACGAGAGCGCGAGGGGGCCGCGCTGGTCCGCCTCCGCGTTCTGCCGGAATGGGCTGGCCGAGCGGTAGTACACCTCGCCAGAGAGCGCGAACCCGTCGTAGAACGCTCGCCGCGCCGACTCCTCCTGATAGAACGGATCGAGCACGTCGAACGGCCGCTGCGCCACCACGACGCCGGGCAGGAGGAAGGCCGCCACGGCGACGGCGCGCGCGCAACGCCACCGAAGAGCTCTGCGGATCGAGAGTGCTTGAGCCATAACGGGAGACCGACTGGGTACGAACGTGCTACGCTTCTACAATGTAAGCGTTTCCCCGGGTGCCAACACACGCGCCTTTATTCCTGCGTCGTCCATCAGCCGGGCGAACGTGTCAGGGTCGCCGGTGAGGGCGGGGAAGGTGCCGTAGTGGAGGGGAACCGTCTGCTTCGGTTTCAGCATCTGTGCAGACCGCACGGCCTCGGCCGGCCCCATCGTGAAGCCGTCACCGATGGGCATCAGGCACAGGTCGAGGTCGTACTCCTCGCCGGTCCACGCCATCTCGGCGAAGCGGCACGTGTCGCCTGTGTTGTAGATCGTCTTGCCTTCAATCTGGAGAATGAAGCCGTTGGGATTGCCGCCGTACGTCCCGTCTGGGAAGGACGAGCTGTGGCGGGCGTAGGTCTGGATCACACGGCCCCACGCGAAGTCGTGCGCGCCGCCCGTGTTCATCGGGTGGACGTTCGCGTGGTCGTGCTGCTGCTGGGCGTAGTTCGTGATCTCATAGTTGGCGACGAGCAGCGCCCCGGTCCGAGCGAGGATACCGGGCGCATCGCCCCAGTGGTCGCCGTGGGCGTGGGTGAGCAGGACTACGTTCGGATCGAGGTCGCCGGGCGCGACGACGCCCTCGGCGTGGGTGTTGCCGGTGATGAACGGGTCGAAGAGGAGCGTCGTCCCGTCCGTCTCGATCTGAAAGGCGGAATGGCCGAAGTAAGTGAGCTTCATGACGAGAGGGGGCGCGTGGAGAAGAGCGTGGTCCCCAAAAATATAGGCCCGCCCCGCGCTCGCGGCGAGCCCTCCCGTCGTCCCGAGCGCTGACGCGTGATTTACCGCGTCAGCGTCATCTTGTGGGCCGCGCTGCCCTCCGGCGATTCGAGCCGGACGAAGTAGATCCCGCTCGGCAGCCCGTCCGGCTCGAAGCGGTACTCGTGCCGGCCCGCCGGCTGCGTGTCGTCCACGAGCACGGCGACGCGCGTCCCGGAGACATCCCACACCGAGAGCCGGACGGGCGACGACTCGGCGAGGTCGTAGGTGATGACCGTGCTGCTGCGGAACGGGTTCGGCGAGTTGCCGACGATGGCGACGGCGGCCCCCTCACCCGTCCCGAGTCCGAGCTTGATGGTGCCGGACACGCGCTCCGCCCCGCCCGTCGCCGACTGCCGGATGCGGTAGTAGAGCACCTGCCCGTCCGGGGGCAGGTCGGTGTGGGCGAAGCGGGCCGATCCGCTCGCCGTTTCCCCGACCCGCTCCGCCGCCCGCACCGTGCCGACGGTTTCGAAGCGCTGGCCGTCGGTGGAGCGCTCCACGAGGAACTCGTCCGCGCGGCGGTCCTTCGTCTCCCACGTCAGCGTCACGATGCCCTGCCGCACCGACGCCTCCAGCGACTCCACGGGGAAGACGAACGAGAGGCTGGACGGAACCCGGACCCGCGTCGTCGGAACCTCCACGAGCGCGTCGGGCGGAATCGGCTCGTCGAAGCTCAGCCGGAAAACCCCGGGGGGGACGGCGTCGAGCGGGACGCGCATGGTGCGCCGCAGTGTGACGGCAGACCGGGCGGCGTTCCAGAGGCGCAACTCGTCGAGGTAGCCGGAGAAGATGCGCGGCTGCGCGACGCCGGGGCGCTCCGGGCGACCGCCGAGCACGAGCGACATCGTGTTGAGTGTGCCCGGCACCTCCTCGCTGCGCAGCGAGTCCACGGGCAAGCCGTCCACGAACAGCCGCGCCCATCCCGCAAACGGATCGTTCACGACGGCGACGTGATGCCAGCGCCCATCAGCGACGGGTGCCGGCGAGGTCATCGCCTCATGCCGGCCCGGTCGCCCCCGATAGAACACCAGACGGCCGCGCCCGTCGATGACGACTTCGAGCGGGTACGGCCGCTCCTCATTCCCGTCCCACGTCGAGAGCACGATCTCGTTCAGCCCGACGGTTTTGAGCCACGTCTCCAGCGTGAGCGGGTCGCGCGGGTCGAGGCTCGGCAGGGCGCGGCGGCGTAGGGTAATGGGCCGAGCCTCTC
This sequence comes from Rhodothermales bacterium, assembly GCA_038232935.1. Taxonomy (GTDB): domain Bacteria; phylum Bacteroidota; class Rhodothermia; order Rhodothermales; family JANQRZ01; genus JBBSMX01. The sequence continues at coordinate 11,449 of JBBSMX010000043.1, forward strand.
CTTCGAGGTGGAACGCTCGGTTCTGGCCGGTCGCCATGGCCTCGCGCACGTACACCTGCCACTCGACCTCTCCCGAAGGCTGCGGCTGTCCATTCAAAATCGGCGCGACCCGCACCGTCTGGTACCCGAGCGTCGGCCCTGCCTTGAGCCCCACGACGAGCATCTGAGCACTGCGTAACGGCTGTGTGGCCGTAGCCTCGGCCTCCCCGACCTCGCTGGTCACGCTCAACGCTACCGGAACGGCGGTGCCTGAGCGGATAGCCTCGACGCTCCGAACGGTCCACCCTGTGGGCACCTCGATGCGGAAGCCCTCTACGGGTTCCACCCCGCCCCATCGCACGAACGCGTTCACACGCTGCCCCGCATCTAGCGGTTCAGCCGCCCGGTCGACCGCAAGCTGCCCGAGCGCGAGGGGCGCGCAGAGCAGAGCGACTAGGACCAGACAGAGCGTACCAATGGGGCGTATAGCGCTCAAAAGTCGGAGGGTGGGGGAAGAAGCAGAGGCCGCAGGTCCAACGAGGCGACGGCCCCTAAGGTAGAGCCGTCGCCGGAACGAAGTCAACCTGATAACGCGGGACCCCATCCCTTCGTACTTCTAGCCTCTTCGACCTCCCCTGCCCGAGAGCGAGAAGGCCCACGGCACCGCTACAGCCGCTCTTTGCGTTCGAGGTAGAGCGAGCGGAAGCGCATCGTCGCCGTCTTGGCCGTCTGGTCGGTGAACCAGTAGTCGGTTTTCGCATTCATCATTCTCCGGGACCCGGACCGTGGCGGTAAATCTGGCGGCCTGACGGCGCGATTACGGAAAGGTCGCGGGTATCGCTTCGCTACCGTGCCGCCGGTAGAACAGAAAATCGCTGTCCTGCGTGATGACTTCGCAATCCTCGTACTGCTCGCTCATTCGCACGATGCAAGCATCGGCAAAGCTCATGGGCCGGTCGGCGTACTGCTCGACCAAGTACCCAATGTGCTCTTCCTCACCGTTGGCGGTGTAGGAGATTCGCAGTGTCCCGTTTCTGAGAAGTTGAACGACCGGAGCGGCGGCTTTGACGAGAAAACAGGCCTCAGTAATGACCGCCTCGCAGGTGTGCAACACTGGGAACCGCCTGAATTGCTCGACGGCCCAAGCGTGGTGCTGCTCACGCCGATTGAGGAAGGCGACGGTGGGGCCGGTATCTACGATGCCGACCGGATTCACGATAGCGAATCCCGACCAAACCCTTCCATATGGGCGGGGTTACTACCCAGATCGTGCGGGCCTTCGATGCTCCCGGCCAGATGCTTGCTTTTCTCGTAGGCGCTCGGTTCAGTCGGTGCACCGTCGCCTGTGCTGATACTCTGCTCGTCGCGGCGCAACTCCTCGATGAGGCGCTGCTTGTCCCGCCGAGGAAGCTGCCGGGCTGCTTGGATGATTTCTTCTAGGGCGTGTGGACAATGGTAAAGTCGCTTCCCGTTTCGGACGATCTCTCGGCATTCACACCTGACTGCCGATATGGAACGCTACGCCATCTCCGACCGCACCTGGGAGGCCCTCGCACTGCTGCTCCCAGGACGCGCCGGGACCTCCGGCCGCAACGCGGCCAACAACCGCCTCTTCATCGACGCCGTCGTCTGGGTGCTCCGCAACGGCGGGCCGTGGCGCGACCTCCCGCAACGCTTCGGCAACTGGAACTCGACTTGGCGCCGGTTCGACCGCTGGAGCACGAGCGGCGTCTGGCTCCGGCTCTTCGAAGCGATGCAGGAGGCCGATCTCGAATGGATCATGATCGACTCGACGACCGTCCGGGCACATCAGCACGCTGCTGGTGCCCGAAAGGGCGGGCGGACGCCCGCCCAGGGGATCCGCCCGACACCGCCGCCGCCCGCGAAGGGCTCGGCCGTAGCCGTGGCGGCCTGACGACGAAGGTCCACGCCACCTGCGACGCCCTCGGCAATCCGGTCCGGGTGCTGATCACGCCGGGCCAGCGCAACGACATCACGCAAGCCGAGGTGCTCATCGACGGCTTCGAGACGGAGGCGGTGCTCGCCGACAAGGGCTACGACTCGAACGACCTCGTGGAGCAGATCGCCGAGGCCGGCGCTGCGGTCGTGATCCCACCGAAGAAGAACCGAGTCGAGGCTCGGTGCTACGATGCGAACCTGTACGCGGACCGGAACAAGATCGAGCGCTTCTTCAACCGTCTGAAGCAGTACCGCCGGGTGGCGACGCGCTACGAGAAGACGGGCCGGAACTACCTCAGCATGGTGTTTCTGTCCTCGACGCTCATCTCGCTCCGATGATTGTCCACACGCCCTAGGCTCATGGTCTTTCCTCCATCGTTCAACGACTTACTTCATCGGCTCCGGTACCGCAATGTTTCCGGTGCCCGTAGGGACGTGTCCCCACGCTCGGTCATTTCCTTCTGGTAGCCGGCTTTCGAGCTTGGCATGGGAAGCACCGTTTGACTGTCGAGAAACGATACGCTGGCTACAGGCGCTCTTTGCGTTCGAGGTAGAGCGAGCGGAAGAGCATCGTCGCCGTCTTGGCCGTCTGGTCGGTGAACCAGTAGTTCACGCCGGCCCCGATCACCGCCCCGGCCACGGGGATGAGTTGGCCGAGCTTGCGGGCCGCGAGGTTCTTCGCCAGCTCGCGCGGGACGTGGCGGTTCTGGTCGCGGAAGGTGCCCGAGACGCGGCGGCCCCGATACCCCGTCTCGTGCGCGAAGGCGGCGGCGGCCACGCTCAGCTCGCGCACCGCGTCGTTCTTCGCCTGCTGGCTGCCGCTCGCGGCGACGTTGTAGATCGCGATGACGAGCGGCTTGAACTCGGGCTTGCGGAGGGGGAAGCCGTAGGCCCCGCCGATCTGCTGGATCACGCGGAAGTTGATCGTGAAGAGCAGCGGGATGTCGGCGGCGATGAAGAGCGGGCCGCCGAGGCTCGTCCCGCCGCCTTCGATGGCGGCGAGGATGGCGTTCTGGTTGAAGAACTCGCGCGCGAGCGGGTCGAGCTCTTCGAGCGGCTGGTCCCGCAGGTCGTCCACGGTGTCCGCGTCGAGGCCGAGGGCGCGGGCCTTCTCCAGCACGTCGTCCTCCTCGTAGGTCCACTCCGAAGCGTCGTTGAGCACGCCGAGGCCGTCGACGATCGCGTCGGAGAGCCGGTCCACGAGCTCCACCGGCACGACCTGGTCGAAGGCCCAGTCGACGGGCTTCATCGCGAAGTCGATGGCCTGCTGGAGGAAGGAGGACTCGCCGTGCTGCCAGCGTTCGATCTCGCGCTGGGCTTGCTTCTCGTACTCGGTCAGACGCATGGGGTGCTGAGTTCTGGGTGAGGGGTCGTGAGCGGGGAGGTCCTCAAAACTCACAGCCCAGAACTCACCACCACTAGTCCGTACTGATCTCGTACTTCTTGAGGAGGCGGTACATCGTCGCCCGGCCGATGCCGAGCTCGACGGCGGCGCGGTCGACGTTGCCCTCGCAGATCTCGTAGGCCCGCTCGATAGCCCGCTGCTTGAGCTCTTCGAGGGGGATGATCTCGTCGGAGGCACCGACCGCGAGCGTCGGCAGGTCGTCGGACGCGCCGGACTCTATACCGTCGCCACCGTGCCCAGGTTGCGCCGCCTTCGCTGAGGCCGGCTTGCTCGCGGCGGGCTTGCCCTCGGCGCGCTCCGTCCACGGCGTGATGCCCGTGTTCAGCTCCAGCATCAGGTCCTCGGCCCCGATCTCGTCGCGGTCGGAGATGAGGAGGGCGCGCTCGACGGCGTTCTTCAGCTCGCGGACGTTGCCGGGCCACGTGTGCTTGAGGATCGCGCGGCTCGCCGCTTTCGAAAGCAGTTTGTCGCCGAACCCGTCGTGGCTGGCTTTGTAGGCCTCGACGAAGTGATGGGCGAGGACGAGCACGTCCTGCCCGCGCTCGCGCAGCGGCGGGAGCGTGACGGGGAACTGGAACAGCCGGTAGTAGAGGTCTTCGCGGAAGCGCCCGCCCTCGATCATCCGGAGGACGTCCTTGTTCGTCGCCGAGATGATGCGGCAGTCGAACGTGATCGTGTCGGAGCCGCCGACGCGGGTGATCTCGCGGTTCTGGAGCGCGCGCAGCAGCTTGGCCTGGAGGTCGAGGTCGAGCTCGCCGATCTCGTCGAGGAAGAGGGTCCCGCCGTCGGCCTGCTCGAACTTGCCGATGTGGCGGGCGTGCGCCCCGGTGAACGAACCCTTCTCGTGGCCGAAGAACTCGCTCTCCATCAGCTCGCGCGGGATCGCCGCGCAGTTGACGACGACGAATGGCCCACGCTTCCGGTTCGAGTTGAAGTGGATAGCCCGCGCCACGAGCTCCTTGCCCGTCCCGCTCTCGCCCTGGATGGCGACGGTGAGGTCGCCGCGCAGGGTTTTCTGGATGAGCCGGTAGACGTCCTCCATCGCCTTGCTGTCGCCGACGATCTCCTCCAGCCCGTACTTCTCGGCGATCTCACCGCGCAGGCTCTCCACCTCGCGGGCGAGCGCCACCCGCTCCTTGATGTGGTCCACGACCTTGTCCAGCTTGACGAGGTCGTCCTGCCCCTTCGTGATGTAGTCGTAGGCCCCGAGCCGCATGGCCTCGACCGCCGTCTCGACGTTGCCCTGCGCCGAGATCATTACGACGGGGAGGTCCGGGCGCTGCTTCCGGATCCGCTTGAGGGTCTCGACCCCGTCGATCCCCGGCATCATGATGTCCAGCAGCACGAGGTCCGGCGGCGCGCTCCCGCCCCCGCCGAGCCGCTCCAGCAGGTCCTCCCCGCTGTAGAACACCTCGACGTCGTGGTCGTCGTGCTTGTCGAGCCGGTAGGAGAGGAGCCGGGCGTAGTGGCGGTCGTCGTCGACGACGAAGAGGCGGTAGGAGGACATAGATCGGAGGGCAGAGGAAGGAGGAGAAGGATGCACCCCGAGTATCGGCGGTGTCTCAGATCGATAAAGCCCACGTATCGCTTTTATCCGCCCGTCTCAGACCGATAAAGCCTGCGTCTCGCTTTTTTGCCTGCCGCCGAGCCTGTTGGGGTCTCTCCGTCGCCGCCGCCCCATTCATCGGATCAGCAGCAGGCCGAGGGTGCCGGCGGCGAAGCAGTAGTACGCGAAGTACTGCAGGTTGCCCCGCTGCACGAAGTCGATGACGACTTTGATCGCCCAGATCCCCGAGGCGTACGCGACGACGGTCCCGAGCACGAGCGGGAGCCAGTCGATGGCCCCCCCGGCGTCGAGCAGGTCCAGCACTTGCAGGAGCGTGGCCCCGATGATGACGGGCAGGAGCATGAGGAACGAAAAGTCCGCCGCCTCCTTCCGGTCCACGTTGAGGTAGATCGCCGTGCAGATCGTGGAGCCGCTGCGCGAGATGCCGGGGATCATCGCCGCCCCCTGCGCGAGGCCGATGAGGAGGCTCTTGAGCGGCGAGAGCTTGCCGTCCGGGTGCTTCCGCAGCCGGGTCAGCAGCAGCAGCACGCCCGTCACGAGAAGCATCCCACAGACGAACCGGGGGTCGCCGAACTGCGCTTCGAGCCAGTCTTTGAAGAAGATGTAGATGAGTCCCGTCGGGACCATCGAGAGGAGGATGAGGGCCATGAGCCGGAGCGCGACGACGGGGCCGGACGTGTCGTGCGGCTCGTACTCGATCTCGTCGCCGGCCTGCCGTTCGATGCGGCCGGGGCGGAGCGCCTCCTTCCACAACGCGGGCTGCCGCAGTCCCACGGACCCGTCGGACAGAATGCGCCCGATCCGCTTGCGGTAGACGGTCAGGATCGAAAGCGTCGTCCCGAAGTGGACGAACACTTCGAAGGCGAGCTGTGACCCCTCGCCCGCCGGCTGCGTGATGCCGAGCAGGTACTCCCCGAGCACGAGGTGGCCGGACGATGAGATGGGCAGAAACTCGGCGAGGCCTTGGATGAGGCCGAGGATAATGGCTTCCCACCAGAGCATGGGCGCGGGGAATGGGTGGAGGAGAGAGGGGACGAAGGTAGAGCGGCAGAGGATACGGCTGTGTTACAGTCGTGTCATGGTTGTTTTGTCATAAAATGCTTGGTTGGTCAAGCCGCTCGGGCCCACCCCCTACCGCCGCCTTCTCGGCCTCTACCGGCCCATACTCGACAAAGCCCTCGCCGACGACGCTCCGCTATGAGAAGCGCGAAGCGAAGAGACTGCAAGCAGAGGGTCGAAGAACATCTACTCCGGCCGCTTCGGCTCCACGAGCAGGACGTCCTCCCGGTCGATGCGGACGAGGCCGGGCGGGCCACCTTTCACGGGCCGCACGTACTTCCGCTCGGTCACGGTCACCGGCACGAGCGACTGCGTCTTGGCCTGGCTGTGGTACGCGGCGAGGGCCGCTGCCATCTCCACGGCCCGCCGGTCCGGCATCGCCGTCTTGCTGTCGCGCCGGACGACGACGTGCGAGCCGGGCACGCCGCGCGCGTGGAGCCAGAGGTCGTGCGGCTGGGCGTAGCGGGTCGTCAGCTCGGCGTTCCCCTTCGCGTTCTTGCCGACCCACGCCTCGAAGCCACCGGGCAGGGCGAACCGGCGGAACGGCTCCGGCTCCTCCCCCACCCCCTCGCGCCCGGTGAACGCTTCCAGCGCCTCTTTCTCCGCGCCGATGAGCGCTTCCAGCTCCGGCAGCCGCTCCACCGAGCGCAGCCGGCCGAGGAGCGCCGCTGCCGCGTCGGCGTCGGCCTGCACGGATTCCCAGCGGTCTTCGGCGTGGGCGCGGGCGGCGCGGGTGCGGCGGGCTTTGTCGTAGTACCGCTCGGCATTCTCGATGCCGGAGAGCGCGGGGTCGAGCGGGATCGTGACGGGCTCGGGGGCACGTCCCGACTCAGGATCGGCGAGGAGATCGGGGACGGTGAGGTCGTCGCGTCCGGGACCGGACTGCGTAGCCTGCGCCATGAGGAGGTGGCCGTACTTCTCGTACGTCGCGGCGCGGCTGGGGCTGTCCAGCTCCTCCAGCATCCGGTCGGCGCTGCGGCGGAGGCGGTCGGCGGCGGCGGCGAGCTTCTGTTCGAGCGGGCGGTAGAGCACGTCGAAGCGCTGCTGCGCGAGGCGGCGGCGCGAGAAGATCCGCATGGCTTCATCGACGGTCTCGAACCGCTCTTCGCGCAGCCCGTCGGCGGCCCGGTGCCGAAGCGCGATGAGGGAGAACACTTCGGCCCGGCCGCCGCGCCAGAGGATGCGCGGAGCGGGCGCGGCGAGTTCGGCCTCCACTTCTTTCGCCGCAGCGAACAGCGCCCGGCGCTCGGCCTCGGTGCAGTCGCCCGGCTCGTCGGTCTCGACGCCGGCGCGGAAAACGGCCTCGGCCGCGAGCGTCCGGTCGAACAGCGGCATCACCGTCGCGACGGCCTGCTCGACCGTCTTCCGGTTCGACCGCCACCGCGCCTCGAAGTCCTCGAACGTCGCGACGGTGGGCGCGGTGCGCGGCGCAGGCGGCGGCTCGCCCTCCCACTCCTCGCCCGACTGAAACGCCTCCGTCACGTATCCGCCTTCCACCAACCACACGTTCGGACGCGGGCCGAACAGTTGGATCTGAAACGACGCGCCGCCCTCCAACTCGACGAACACGACGCGGTCCCGCTCCGCCGTCCGCACCGCCTCGACCCGGCGGCCAAGCGCCGCTTCGAAAAGCGACGCGCTGTTGCGCCGCGCCCGCCCCCGGCCGGGGTTGCGAAACAGCAGCCGCAGCTCCGGCCGCGCCTCCACGACGAGCGTCCAGGCCGCATCCCCTCGGGCCTCCGGCTCGTCGGCTCCGGAGAGCGCGAGGGACAGCTCGGCCCGGTTCTGCGAGTACGCATCGCCGACCGTGCAGCCGGGCAGCGACGCGGCCCACTCGGCGGCGAGCGCGGCGAGGGTGTAGTAGGTGAGGATCATCGGCGGCGGAGCGGTCGGGGGCCCTAGGGTCGGAGAGGAGAGCGGTACGAGCGGCACCCGCCGTCGATCCCTGCGGCCTCAGCGGACGCCTTGCAGCACACACTCGTACGCGGCCTCGGCGACGCGCTCGGTGAGGGCGTCGAGCAGTTCGTCCTCCAACTCGCGCTCGCGCACGGCGCTCTCGTCCGCGTCGAACAGGCGGCGCTCGTCGCGGGAGAGGTCGAGCGTGCGGAGGTTGCCGCCGTACTCGCCCCGCGCGACCCGCTTCCGCACGGAGCGCTCGACCTCGCGCTCGCAGATGGTCCGCCGCGTCTGCACGTCCACGATGGCGAAGGCGACCCCCGCCGAGAGCGTCACCTCGTCCTCGATGCGGAGGTACGTCACGCGGTCGCCACCCTGCGTGCGGGCCGTTCGTTCCTCCCGCTTCTTCTCCTCCACGTCGCGCCGAAACCGGTCGATCTCGCCCGCGAAGACGGCGTCCACGTCGAGGTCGCGGCCCAGATCAGACGCCTCGCGCGGGCGGAGTGGCTCGCGGGCGAGGCCGCGGTCGCGGAGGGCGCGGCGCACGAGGGCTGGCTCGATGACGAGCACGAACGGCGGCGGCCGGGTCCAGCGCTCGATCTCCAGCTCGTCGTTGAGCGCGTCGAGGAACCCACGCGGCAGGTCCCGCCCGAGGTCGGCGGCGCGGGTGATCGGGGTCAGGGCGGTGCGGATGCCGCCGAGGTCGAGGGCTTCGGTTTGGAGCCGGACGATCTGCGCGGCGACGGCGCTGCCGGGCGGCACGAACGCGAGGGCCTGCCCGGCGTGGTCGTACGCGGAACGGAACCTCCCCTGCGCGGCGTCGGCGTGGGACCACGCGACGTAGGCATCGGCCGAGGCCAGCGCGAGGGCCTCGTTGTCCTCCCGCGTCGGCTCGTATCCGCGCGCGCGGTCGTACTTCGAGATCGCCGAGGCGAAGTCGCCGCGCTCGATCTCGGCGTCGCCCTCGTTCAGCAGCGTCGTGACGGCCGCCTCGAAGTTGGCGCGGCGCTGCTCCGCGTAGTCCTCCGGCAGCGGCAGCGTCACCCCGACGTCCTCCGCCCGCCCGACGAGGTGGTCGAGCCCGTGGTGGAGGTCCGCCGCCTCGACCCACGCGCCGCCGTCCTCAGCCTCTTCGATCCGCGTGAGGCGCTGCCCGACGGCGATTTTCCCGGCTTCGAGCAGTCGGCCGCGCGCCTTCTGCAGGTTCGGCTGCTTCTCCAGCGCATCGGCGTAGCGCAGAGCCGCGGCCTCGTGCCCCCCCTGGATTTCGAGGTCTTGCCCCTCGGTGTACAGCTCGTCCGCACTCTTGCAGCCGATGAACAGGAGAAGGGCGAGCGAGAGGAGTACGGCGAAACGGAGAGCGAGCATCGGGGTAGACGGTGAACGGTGAACGGTGAACGGTGGACAGTAGACGGTGGACAGCAGACGGTAAGCAGGAAGTGGGAATGAGGGTCGGTGATGAGTGCACGCATCACGCATTACGCATCGCCTCTTCAAGGCCGCGCCAAACTACCCCACCGTCACGGATCACGCGAGGCGGGCGAGGATGAGGTCGGCGGCGCGAACGGAGCGAAGGTAGTACCGCGCCGCGAGCGTCTCCTGCTCCTCCGCGGAGAGGTCGCCGTGGTGCCCGAGGCGGGCGAGCCGGTCCTGCCGGGCGTGGTAGAGCCCAAGCGCGGCGGCCACCGAGATGTTGTAGCTCTGGATGAACCCGTCGATGGGGAGGACGCAGTTCAGATCGGCGCGGGCGAGCAGTTCGGGGGAGATCCCGTCGCGCTCGTTCCCGAATACGAGCGCCGTCGGAACCGAGAAGTCAACGTGAGCGATGGGCACGGCGTCGGCGTCGAGGTGGGTGGCGACGATCCGGTAGCCCTGACTCCGGAGCCCATCGCACGCCGCGACGGCGTCGGGCCAGACGTGGAGGTCGAGCCACTTGTCGGCCCCCTGACTCTGGCGGCGCGCCCGGCCCATCCCGCCTTCGACCACGAGCCCGTGGCCGCCGTCCTCGCCCACCGATTCCGCCCATTCGGCCGCGCCCCCTTGCAGATCGACGAGGTGTGCCGCGCCGTAGCCGAGCCCCTCGGCGCTGCGAAGCACGGCGTTGAGGTTGCCGAGGTCGTGGACGCGCTCCAGCACCGGGACCACGCGGACCGTCCGCGCCGCCACGACGGCCGCGATCCGCTCACACCGCGCCGCGCCCACGAACGGCGCGAGCCGCTCGACGACCTCGGCCGCGCTGAACGTGCGGCCTCCGAAAGCGAACGAGGCGGGCGGCGAGAAGGGAGGCAAAACAGGCTGAACAAAGCGGGAACGGGGGCCGTTGGAAGATACCCGCGCGACGACGTGTGGACGTGTGGACGTGTGGACGCGAGTCTATCCTCTTCGTCGGCATCCGTTTTACCCTTCACCCTTTACCCTTTTCTATGACCCTCCAAGACAAAGTCGCCGTCGTCACCGGCGCGAGCCGCGGGCTCGGGCGCGCCTTCGCCGAAGCCCTCGTCGCGAAGGGAGCGCAGGTCTACGGCCTCGCCCGCAGCGAAGACGACCTCGCCGACGTGCAGGACGCCCTCGGCGACGCCTTCCACTCCGTCGCCTGCGACGTGCGCGACCCCGAAGACGTCCACCGCGCCTTCAAAACGGTCGAGACCGACGCCGGCCGCTGCGACGTGCTCGTCAACAACGCCGGGCTCGGCCGCTTCAGCGCCGTCGAGGACTATGACGACGACGCATGGGACGTGATGATGGACACGAACGTGACCGGCCTCTTCTTCTGCACCCGCGCCGCCGTCCCGATGATGAGAGCGCAGAACGAGGCGAGCGGCTTCGGCGGCCACATCGTCAACATCGCTTCCGTCGCCGGGCTCATCGGCAACCCGAACCTCAGCGGCTACAACGCCTCGAAGTTCGCCGTGCGCGGCTTCTCCGAGGCCATCATGAAAGAGCTGCGCGAGGACGGGATCAAAGTCACCTGCATCTATCCCGGCTCCGTCGAAACCCACTTCGCCGATGAGGCTGGGTCGAGCGGTTCGGCGAATCCCATGCAGCCGGAAGACGTGGCCGCGACCGTGGTCCACGTGCTCGAAGGGCCGGACAACTACCTCATCTCCGAGGTCATGATGCGCCCCCTCCGCCCGAAAGGCTGAGGCCATTGACTGATTGGGGGATTCGCCGAAGGAGTGATTGGTCTGCGAATCAGCGAATCACCCCTTCGGCGAATCCCCCAACACATGGACCCTGTCACTCACGACCCGGCGGAGATCGACCGCACGCACCCGCCAACGCTCTACGCGTTCACGTTCGAGAGCGACAGGCACCGGCTGCTCGGCTGCATCTACGTCGCGCAGGGGCCGGGTCCGCACCCGACCGTCCTCCTCCTCCACGGCGTCCCCGGCAACGAGCGCAACTTCGACCTCGCCCACGCCCTCCGGCGCGCTGGCATCAACGTCGCCCTCATCCACTACCGGGGCGCGTGGGGCAGTGAGGGCACGTTCTCGATTGCAGGGGCCGTCGCCGACGTGCCCGCCGCACTTGCCTTCCTCCGCCGCCCCTCCGTCGCCGAGGCGTACCGGATCGACCCGGCCCGCGTGATCCCGGTAGGACACTCCATGGGCGGCTTCGTGGCGCTCATGGCCGCCGCCGAGGACGAGCGCGTACCGGCCGTCGCCGGGCTTGCCGCGTTCAACTTCGGGCTCCACGCCCGGCTCATGCGGCAGGTCCCGGCCGTCCGCGCCCAGACCCTCGCCGAGCTCGACCCGCTCATGCCGCCGCTCCACGAGGCTACGGGCGAGGGGCTCGTCGAAGAGATGCTCGCCCACCGCGGCGACTGGAACCTGCTCGACCGCGTGGCGGCGCTGAAGGACCGACCGGTGCTCCTCGTCGCCGCGGAGAACGACGGGATGGCCGTCCCCCTCCTCCACCATCGCCCGCTCGTCGAGGCGTTCGAGCGCGCCGGGGCGATGCTCACCGCTTCCACCCTCGACGCCGACCACCTCTTCTCCAGCAAACGGATCGCGCTCGCTCGCCTCGTGGCGGAGTGGCTCGCCTCCGTATCCTGCCAATAAAAGGGCGGCGAGAACCGCCTACCGGACGAGCGAGACCTTCCGCGTCAGGGTCTGTCCCTCCGTCTCGATCCGAACGAAGTACACGCCTGAGGGACGGCCGCGTCCGTCGATGCGGAGGTGGGTCTGGCCGGCCGGCATCATGCGGTCGGCGAGGGAGGCGACCTCCCGGCCGAGCAAATCGTGGAGCGTTACGCGCACGCTGACCGCGTGGGCGATGTCGAGCGTGAGGACGGCGTCGTTGCGGAAGGGGTTGGGATAGACGCTCGACACGCTGGAGACGTTCGGGAGCGCCGAGCCGGACGCGTTCGCCGTGCTCAGCGCGCCGAGCAGCGTGAAGCCGAGGTCCGGCGGGGCGACGCCGAGCTCAGTGAAGCCGATGTAGTCGGTGCCGACTCTGAACGCTCCGCCTTCGTTGCGCAAGAAGGCGTCGGCCCCCGTCCCTTCGTCGCTCAAGAGCCAGCCCCAGCGGAGGGGGAAATTCAGGTTCGGGCCCCTAGGCTGGAGGCTCATCCAGTACGTACCCTCCGCGAGCAGCACCGGCTCGATGTCGAGCGTGAGCGTGCCGCCGTCGTCTATCGCGGGCGCGACGTGCTGCTCGGCGATCACGAGGTCGCCGGCGGGCACGCCCCCGCCGTCTTCGAGGAACTGGACCCGCATGCTCTCCACCGGAGCGGCCGTGCTGTCGCCGTAGACCCCAGGGACGAAGATCTGCGAGACCGTCCACCCGCCGGCCGGCACGGTGAAATCGACGGCGTTATCCGTGTCGTACCCGGTCTCGGTCGTATTGGCCTGCGAGATTACGCCGGTCGTCCCCGTGCTATCGACCCCCTGCTCCGCCAAGACCTCGAGTCCTCCGCGATAGGCCGCGGCAGGATACCGGCCCTCTGTGATAAAGGACTGTGCCCAAACTCTCGGCGTGGTTGCGAGTGCGAGGATAAAGAGAAAAGCTAGACGCATACGACCTTGATTCCAGTAATAGACACGAACGAAACCCATTGATGTCACCGCGAGGAGCGAAGCGGCGATTTCGTCACTTCTGGAGATGCTGGATTTGCTGTATTGAAGAGTTTAACCTTCGACGCCTTGGCCGAGCCCTTCGGCTGAGCCTGTGCTGAGCGTAGGCGGAACGTAATCAGCCCGCTCGTGAGCAGAGAGGTTCTCGATGGGGGAAAGGAGCGCCGCTCAGGATGGCAACGCTGAATAGCCTCTCAACAGAGCGAAGCGAGAGGAGCAGGTAAGTTTTAAGTTTAGAGTGGAGCCGATGCGCTTGGTAGGGAGCAAAGGCTTAACAGCGTTGCTCTTCAGCCGCATGCCTCATGCCTCAATAGCCCGCGTGGACATCCATGCGCTCACCTTCTCATTCCCCCAGCAAAGGAGGTTGCCCTATGCAATTCAAGCGTTACTACGCTCTTCCCCTCGTCCTGGCCGCGCTGCTCTTCCTCCCCCAGAGCGTTCTGGCGCAGAGCTTCGTCAACTCCGCATGCGAGGTCGGCACTGCGGGTCCCCACGTCGAACTCGACCACGGACCGCAGGCCTGGCGCAGTGGGGATGAAGTCACTATCTCTCACTCGGCCAGCCAGGAGATCGTCGCTCAGACCGGGGTCGCCTGCCCGACCGCTCCGAACAGCTACTACCGCGTGTTCGACCTCAGCGACTTCGGTCTCACGGGCGGCCTCGAAGTCACGAGTGTCGACCTCGGGATCGAGGTCGTTCAGACGGAACAGGAAACGGTCGTCAACATCTACACCCTCGACGGCGAGCTCATGACCGCTAATCTCACGCTCGTCAGTACAGCGACGTTGGAGATCAGCGGCTTCGACGACGGTACGGTCGCCAACGTCCCCATCACGGCCGAGTTTAGCGCCGACGAAGTGCTCGTGGTAGAGTGGAACGTGCCGAACCTGCAGGACGATGGGGCCGGCGTGTTCTTCGGTGCCAATACCGCGGGCCAAACCGGCCCGACCTACATTCAGGCAGCGGCTTGCGGGGCCACGGAGCCCGCCGATCTCGCGACGCTAGGCTTCCCGGACTCCGCCTGGGTGCTGAACGTCAACGGCACAGGCATGACAACGGCCAGCGAAGACGGGGCCGTCGCGCAGCGTGTGACGCTGGGGCAGGCCTACCCGAACCCGGTCGTCGGCCGTGCGGATATCCCGTTCTCACTCGAAAGCGCGCAGCACGTCCGCGTCGCCCTCTACGACGCGCTCGGCCGGGAAGTGGCCGTCGCGGCGGATCGCGCCTTCGGCGCCGGCGACCAGTCGGTGTCGGTGAACGTTCGCGGGCTCCCAAACGGGATCTACTTCTACCGCGTCAGCACCGAGGTCCAGACCCTCACGCGGAAGATGGTGGTCCTCCAGTAACCGGAACCCGCTCGTCTCCGAGCGCCCGACGTTCAGACGAAAGAGGCCTCCTGCCAACAGCGGGGAGCCTCTTTTTTAGTCCCCGCTTCCGGGACCCGGCGTCTCGTGGGCATACCGCCGCGCCTGCTCCTCGGCGCTTCTTTCGTACCCCGCGACTAGAACTCCAGCTTATAGCTCAGCACGGGTAGTGGGAAGCCATCCTCCACTTCCTCTACGGCATCCAGCCTGAAGTTGTAATCGAGCGCGGTGTCCTTCGTGGCGAGGGCGTTCTTGAGCTGGAGCGCCCAGACCTGCGATACGCGCCGCCCGTTGAGCCGGTACGTCAGCGCCAGGTCTACGAGCCAGAGTGCCGGGGCGCGCTCCGCGAACGCGTGCGTCTCGTCGTAGACGACCTCCTCACGCAGCACCGACGCGGCCTCATCCACCGGGCTCCGCCGCTCGCCGCCCAGCGCCGCCACCCGCACATTCGCCCCGAACAGGTTGCGCGCTCCGACCTGGAATTCCCGCCCGCCCAGCGCGTTGACGGCATAGCGCTGGTCGAACCGCGTCGGGCGCCAGAGGCCATCGCCGCCCCGGTAGCGAGATCGGAAGAGCGAACCCGTCACGAGGTAGTAGAAGCCGTCGCGGAGCGGCCGTTCCAGCGTCAACTCCACGCCGATGTTTTCGCCCGCCCCCTCCTTCACGAGCGCCTCGGCGAATGTCCAATCCTGGCGGAAGTTGAGGAGCGAGAACGAGCTGTCCGCGATCACCGGCACGTCGAAGAGGCGCTGCGCGTAGCCCTCGATCTGAACCCGCACCGTCTCCGAAAGCTGCCACGTGGTCCCGACGACGAGGTGGTGAGCCCGTGCGAACCCGAGGTCCAGGTTCGGCTGTGCTCCGCCGTCTGGCTGGACGAGATAGAGGCGCAGGTCCTCGATCTGGCTGTGCAGGCCGTAGGCGAGGTGCAATGCCTGCTGTTCTGTGAATGCCCACGTCAGCCCGAGGCGTGGCTCGATGGCCGTGTGCCCGGTCAGAGCGAAGTGCTGCGCGTGCAGCCCCACGTTGAGATCGAGCCCCGGCATCGGGGTCAGGCGCGACTGCGTGAAGGCCTGGACGAGCGTGCTGCTCCCGGCGCCCGGCGCCACCGGCACGAGCGGCGGCTGGTTGTCCGGCGCGGCTCGCAGGTCGAGGTCGTAGAAGAGTTGCTGCGCCGTGACGCCCGTGCGGTTGTTGACGTGGCGCGGGCTGAACTTGTGGTGGAGCGTCGTGCCGAGGATCGCGCGGCCGTCGGTGCTGCGGAGCGCGAGATCAGGTTACAGCGTGAGGTCGTCGGCGAGGCGCTGCTGGTCCCACACCGTCCGCCGCGCGGTGACGGCGGCACTCGTGCGGAGGTACGTCCGGTCGCCGAGGACGAGGTGGTGCGTCAGCCCGCCGGCCCCGACGCCGAGGTCGAGACCGAAGCGCGTCCGGTCCCAGAACTCGGACTCCCACGCCGTCGAGTCCGCGTTTTCCACGAGCGTCTGCCCGTCGAGGCCGCCGAAGCCCCACACTTCGAAGCGCCCGGCGCGGCGCGTCGGGAAAGCCAGCTTGAAGGCGAGGTCCTGATACATCGTGCCCGCGTCGGTCGGCAGCAGCGGCATCAGCAGACCGAGCGTCGAGTAGCGGTAGTTGAAGAGATAGGTGGACGGCGCGCCCTGCCGGAACGGCCCTGCGGCGCGTCTCCTCGACGGAGAACGAACGGGCGCTGACGGCAGCCATGTCGTCGAGCGGCTGCCCATCGAGCGCCGCCGCCTGCACGACGACCCCTTCGCCCTCGACGATCTGTTCCTGCAACGCGATCTCCAGCACGGTCTCCTGCCCGGATCGCACCAGCACGTTCGGCACGAGTCGCGCTTCGTAGCCGATGAACCACACCTCAAGCGTCT
Source organism: Rhodothermales bacterium (assembly GCA_038232935.1). Classification (GTDB taxonomy): domain Bacteria; phylum Bacteroidota; class Rhodothermia; order Rhodothermales; family JANQRZ01; genus JBBSMX01. Next base: position 27,639 of record JBBSMX010000043.1, read on the forward strand.
GCCGCCCGAGCGGCACGCGGGGCAGGACGAAGCGCCCCTCGGCATCGGTGGCTGCGCCGAGGAGCGGGTCAGAGTCCACGACGATCACGTTAGCCCCGATGAGCGGGGTACGCGTGTCGCGGTCAAGCACGACGCCGCGCACGGTCTGGCCGTCCTGGGCTACGGCTGTCAGGGGGACGAGCAGGCAGAGCAAAGCGAACGAACGGGACATGGGGGTCAGGCGGGGTGAGAGACGGCGCCACCTTCGGCGCGAAGGAACCGCAGTCTATCCCGCCGGCCCGCCCATCCTCGACTGCGCCCGTGGGTCTGGACCCCTGGAACCCCTCAGACCGCCTCGCTGTGGCGCTCGCGGTACTGTGAGGGCGTCATCCCCGTGTACCGCTTGAACGCCGCGTTGAACGACGACTTGGCATTGAACCCTGCCTCCATCCCGATCGCGAGCACCGTCCAGTGGGCGCACGCCGGATCCGTCAGCCACTCCTGCACGTCGCGCACTCGGTAGCCGTTGACGAAGTCGTAGAAGCTCTGGCCGAGCTGCGTGTTGATGACCTCGGTCAGATTGTGCGACGAGATGCCGAGCGCATCGGCGAGGTTCTGTAACGTGAGGTCCCCCTGCAGGTACGGGTGCTCGGCTTCCATGAGCGCGAGGAGCCGATCCCGGTGACGGGCCGCCTCCTCGGGACGCATCCCGGAGCGCGCGTAGGCGGCCCCGTCCGAGCGCGCCTCCACAGGCTTCGCCGCCTCGGCCGCCTCGGGCGCGAGGGGTGCGGTGATCTCCGGCTGCCGCAGGCCGAAGTAGCCGAGGGCATAGACGAAGACCGTGACGCAGAGCAGCGTCAGGTCGTCGTAGATCCCGCTCGGGTCCATCCCGACCGCGTTCCCTCGCGCGCCCAGCACGTAGAGCCCTCCCGAGACCGCGAGCATCACAACGACCCCGGCGGTCAGGGTAGATTCAAACGGTCGTCGCAACACCTCAACGGAGGCAGTTGCGATGAGTACTCGGAAGCGGAGTTCGGACAAGGCGGGGCGAGGCCCTCTGGGATCTCTGGGGCGACCCCCGGCCGCACACCGTGAGCATCAGCA
>JBBSMX010000044.1:0-27682 GCA_038232935.1 Rhodothermales bacterium
GACGATGGCGGGCGCGGCCGTGCAGTGGGGGGCGGGGCAGACCTCGCCGGCACGAGCGAACTCGGACATGGGAGACCTCGGAAGAGGGAGTCGAAGAGTACGTCATAGCCCGTCAACACACAACTGGGAGACTACCAGGATTTGTGTCGCCCACCATATCCCCCCCACTGGCGCACTCGAACTCCCAGGTGTGGTAGAGCCCGAGGTAGTGCCCGACTTCGTGGACGCCGAGATCGCCCGTGTTCAGCCCCGGAAGCGAGCCCCCCAGCAGCGCGCGGTAGTCCATCACGATGCCTTGCACGGGGCTGTCCTCGGGGAAGGAGAGCGTTCCAAGACCGGGGACGGTGTAGGGGAAGGGGTACGTCGCCCACGCACGCAGGGGAAACTCGGCCATCTCTGGAGGCCTCGCCGTGTAGATGTTGAGCACGCTGGCGGGGTCTACGCTCAATGCCGTCTTGGCCTGCACCTCCGCCGAGTTGGGATCCGAAGGAGCGTAGTCCATCCCGAACCACGTGTCGTTGCTCGTCCGGGTGACGCCAATCAGGCGAAACTGGAAACGAGGCTCACTGGATGGGTCCTGTCCGAATATCCCGTTGAGCCACGCGATCTGGGCTTCGAGAGCAGAGCGGGCGACATCCCCTTCCACCGCCCCACCCGGATGCACGGGCTCCGAGGAGATGACGTGGAAGAGCACGGGGATTGTGATGGGATCGGTCCCACCCGTGAGCGGGGTAGCGACCCCCGGATCGCCGGCGGTCTGTAAGCCGCAGAACTCCGCTGAGGTCTGGGCTACCGCAGCGCTACTCATCATAATGGCGATGAGCAGGAGAGAGAGAAGCGTGCCATGATGAACCTCCTTGTGAATGTGAAGGAATCGAGCAGAGGTGGGAGCTTCTTTCACGGTAAGGCCCTGACTCCGTAAAGTCAACCCTCTTCGCCGTCCACACCGCCCTCGGATCGGAATGCTCGATGGACCATCTCGGCATGTATAGTTCGCCGCGTGACGAGGCGGGACCGGCAGACTACCAAACGGCTTCGCTTACGAACGCGCAGGAGTGGGGGAGCGGGACGACGTGGCGCACCGTGACGGCCTCCGCAACCGAGCCCGGCCGTCAGACCGCGTCCGGTACGTAGACCTTCACCTCTTCGTAGCGCCGCAGTTGGACGGTGCCGGGCTTCGCGCCGCGCGGCTTCCGCACGTCGCAGGCGCGGCAGACGCTGACAGTCACTTTCCCCCCCGCCGCCCGCGCCTTCGAGTGAAACGCGGCCAGTTCCGCCGCCCGCTTCACGACGGGGCGCGGCACCTCGCCCCCGCCCGGATTCCGCACGACGACGTGGCTGCCGGGCATGCCGCCGACGTGGAGCCAGAGATCCTGCGGATCCGCCACGCTGAATGTGAGCCGGTCGTTGTCGCGGGCGCTCGCGCCGACGAGGATCTCGTAGCCCTCGGCCTCGAAGGTCTGGTAGTCGGCGGTGGGCGGACGTTCGTGACGGGGCATGGAAACGCGCGTTGGATCGGGACTCGAAAACTACAGGGGGCGACGGCTCAGTGGCCCATCGCCACGTCGAGCGCGCTGGGCTTGTCGTGGACACCGACCCGGTCGAGGAGCGTCGCGCTCGCCACGTTGAGGCCGACGACCTCGGCGTGCACGCCGCGCTTGCGGAAGCGCAGTATGGCCTTGTCGATGGCCGCCACGGCCGAGGCGTCCCACACGTGCCCGTGCGTGAGGTCGATCGTCACGCGGTCCACGTCCTCCTGAAAATCGAAGTGGGCGAGGAAGCCGGTGACGGTGACGAAGAAGAGGTCGCCGTTGAGCACATAGGTCCGCGTCCGGCCGTCGGCGCTGAGCGCGTCTTCCATGAAGGAGACATCGGCCACCTTCCGCGCGAAGAGGAGCGCGCTGAGCACGACGCCGACGAACACGCCGATGGCGAGGTCGTGCGTGAAGACGACGGTGCCGACCGTCACGCCCATCACGAGCGTCTCGCTGAACGGCATCGCGGTCACCTTCAGCGACGACCAGTCGAACGTGCCGATGGAGACCATGAACATCACCGCCACGAGCGCGCCCATCGGGATCAGCACGAGCCAGTCCGCGAGCACGAGGATGAAGAAGAGCAGGAACGCGCCCGCCGCGAGCGTCGAGAGCCGGCCGCGCCCGCCCGACTTCACGTTGATCACCGACTGCCCGATCATCGCGCACCCGGCCATCCCGCCGAAGAACCCGGTGATGATGTTGGCGAGGCCCTGCCCGCGCGCCTCCTTGTTCTTGTCGCTCGGCGTGTCGGTCATCTCGTCCACGATCGACGCTGTCAGCAGCGACTCGATCAGCCCGACGAGCGACAGCGCAACCGCGACGGGGAAGATGATCCGCAGCGTCTCCAGCGAGAACGGCACGGCGGGGAGGCTGAAAAACGGCAGCGTCGTCGGGAGCGCGCCCATGTCGCCGACGCGACTCAGCCCGCCGCCGGTCATCAGCGAGACGAGCGTGAGCGCGACGATCGCGACGAGCGGCGAGGGCACGGCCGTCGTCAGCCTCGGGAGGAGGTAGATGATGGCGAGCGCGCCCGCGACGACGGCGTACATCATCCATCCGGCCCCGACGAAGAGCGGGAGCTGGGCTATGAAGATCAGGATCGCGAGCGCATTGACGAAGCCGACCATCACCGGCTTGGGCACGAACTTCATGTACCGGCCGAGCCGGAACCAGCCAAAGAGGATTTGCAGCACGCCGGTCAGAATCGTCGCGGCGAAGAGGTAGTCGAGCCCGTGGTCACGCACGAGCGTGATCATCAGCAGCGCCATCGCGCCGGTCGCCGCGGAGATCATGCCCGGCCGCCCGCCGACGAACGCCGTGGTGACGGCGATGCAGAACGAGGCGTAGAGCCCGACCTTCGGATCGACGCCGGCGATGATCGAGAAGGCGATGGCCTCGGGGATGAGCGCGAGGGCCACGACGACGCCCGCGAGCAGGTCGCCGCGGACGTTCGAGAACCACTCCGCTTTGAGGGTTTTGGTGCTGGGGAGCGAGAGGCCGTAGCGGCGGTCGCCGAAGATGAGGCTGATGTTCAAAACGATCCTGTGGCTTCAGAGAGGGCATCTCCGAGGAGGTGGGGAGCAAGGGGGAATCGCTCGACCCGAAATAAAAAGGACTCGGGCAGCGCCCAAGTCCTGCGTGTAGTGTCAGACTGCGGCAAATTACGGGCCGCCACGCTGGGAGTTCGCAGCCCGACTTCCCGAACGGGGCTGGAAGCGCTTCTCTTAACCGAATACGGATGTACGGATGTGCGGGACGTTCGGCTGCTGCGCAGCGGGCGGCCGAGGATCGCCCGGCCAGCGTCCCGCCTAAGCAGATCCGGGCGGCGGACGCTACGCTCCGTACGATTCCACCCAGCCCTTCCCCGTTACGCGCCCGGCTCGACAGTCTCGGCCACACGCGCTTCCGCCCGCGCCGCCGGTACCACCACCTCGCGGAGGTGGACGGTGTCCGTCCGTTCCATCTGCGGGCGAACGATCATCTCGCCGAGGAACCCCGCGAGGAAGAGCTGCACGCCGAGGATCACGAGCATAATCCCGAGGAAGAACAGCGGCCGGTTGGCGATGGGCGTGCCCGTCATCCACCCGATCGAGAGGGAGAGCGAGATGGCGAAGCCGCCGAGGAACGAGAGCATCCCGAGCCCGCCGAAGAAGTGCATCGGCCGCCGCCCGAACCGCGTCACGAACACGACGGTGATGAGATCGAGGAAGCCGCGGACGAACCGCTCCAGCCCGAACTTCGTCTCGCCGTACTCGCGCTTGTGGTGCTGCACGACCTGCTCCTCGATCCGGTCGTACCCCTCCCACTTCGCCAGCAGCGGGATGTAGCGGTGGAGCTCGCCGTAAACGCGGACGTGCTTGACGACCTCGGCGCGGTACGCCTTCAGCCCGCAGTTGAAATCGTGGAGCGGGATGCCGGAGACGAGGCGGGTGGCACCGTTGAAAAAACGGCTCGGGATCGTCTTCGAGAGCGGGTCGTGACGCTTCTGCTTCCAGCCGGAGACGAGGTCTGCGCCGCCCTCGAGCCGCTCGATCATCTCGGGGATCTCGGCTGGATCGTCCTGCAGGTCGGCGTCGAGGGTGACGACGTAGCGGCCCCGCGTCCGCTCGAACCCGACGGCGAGGGCGGCGCTCTTGCCGTAATTCTTCCGCAGCCGGATCCCGGCGAAGCGCGGGTCCTCGCGGTGCAGCCGCCGGATCACCTCCCACGACCCGTCCGTCGAGCCGTCATCGATCATCCACACCTCGAACGAGCGGCCGGCCGGGTCGAGGACCGCACGGATGCGGTCGGCGAGCGCCGGCAGCGATTCCGCTTCATCGAGGAGCGGGATCACGAGGGAGAGATGGGGAGCGTGGTCGAGCATGGCTCAAAATAAACGCAGGGGCACGACATCGCCGGACCCCTGCGAGAGAACGAGCGAGCACGCGGTCAGGTGTCGATGGTCGCGTACTTCGCGTTGCGCTCGATGAACTTGCGGCGCGGCTCCACGGCGTCGCCCATGAGCGTCGAGAACACGCGATCGGCAGCTGCGGCGTCGTCCACCGTCACACGCTGGAGCACGCGCGTCTCGGGGTCCATCGTCGTAGACCAGAGCTGCTCGGGATTCATCTCGCCGAGGCCTTTGTAGCGCTGCACCGAGACACCGCGATTGCCACCGAAGTCCGCCATGATCGCCGCCAGTTCGGCGTCGGTCCAGCAGTAATGCTCCTCCTTGCCCTTCTTGGCACGGTAGAGCGGCGGCTGCGCGATGTAGACGAAGCCCTTCTCAATCAGCGGCCGGAGGTAGCGGTAGACGAGCGTGAGGAGGAGCGTGCGGATGTGCGCGCCATCCACGTCGGCGTCCGTCATCAGGACGATCTTGTGGTAGCGGAGGTTGTCGGAGTTGAACTCGCCGTCCTCCACGCCCGTCGCGAGGCCGGTGCCGAGCGCCATCACGATGTTCTTGATCTCCTCGTTGTCGAGGATCTTGTCGAGCCGCGCCTTCTCGACGTTGAGGATCTTGCCGCGCAGCGGGAGAATCGCCTGGAAGTGTCGGTCGCGGGCCTGCTTCGCCGAGCCGCCGGCAGAGTCGCCCTCGACGAGGAAGACTTCGCTCTCGGCCGGGTCCTTCGAGGCGCAGTCGGCGAGCTTGCCGGGGAGGCCGGCGCCGCCGAAGGCGTTCTTACGCTGGACGAGTTCGCGGGCCTTGCGGGCGGCGGCGCGGGCCTGCGCCGAGAGCGTCACTTTCTGGATGATCCGCTTTGCATCGTTCGGGTGGTCGTCCAGCCACTCCGCCAGCTTCTCGCCGACGAGGCTCTCGACGGCCCCCTGCACTTCGGAGTTGCCGAGCTTCGTCTTCGTCTGCCCCTCGAACTGCGGTTCCTGCACCTTCACGCTGAGGACGGCTGTCAGCCCCTCGCGGAAGTCGTCGCCGGAGAGGTCGATCTTGACGTTTTTGAGCAGGCCGTTCTTGTCGGCGTAGGTCTTGAGCGTGCGTGTGAGGGCGCGGCGGAAGCCGGAGATATGCGTGCCGCCTTCGTGCGTGTTGATGTTGTTGACGAACGAGAGCACGTTCTCGGTGTAGGCCGCGTTGTAGCGCATCGCGAGCTCGATCGGCGTGTCGCCGTTGTCGCCCTCGATGTAGATCGTGTTCTCGAGGATGGGCTCGCGGGTTTCGTCGAGGTACTCGACGAACTCTTTCAGCCCGCCGTCGGAGTGGTACGTCTCGGTACGAAGCTCCTCGTCGTCCTCCCGCTTGTCCTCGATGGTGATCGTGAGGCCGCGGTTGAGGTAGGCGAGCTCGCGCATCCGGTCCGAGAGCGTCTCGAAGCGGTATTCCCTCGCGAGGAAGATCGAGTCGTCGGGCCAGAAGTGGACGTGGGTGCCGGTCTCCTCGTCGGGCTCCATCGGGCGGAGCTTCTGCAGTTCGGTAACGGGCGTACCGCGCTCGTAGGTCTGCTGCCAGACGAAGCCCTCGCGCCGGATCGTGACGGTGAGCGTGTTCGAGAGCGCGTTGACACAACTCACGCCAACGCCGTGGAGGCCGCCGGAGACCTTGTACGTGTCCTTGTCGAACTTGCCGCCCGCGTGCAGCACCGTCATCACGACCTCGACGGCGGGGCGGTTCTCCTTTTTGTGGATGCCGACGGGGATGCCACGGCCATTGTCACAGACGGAGATCGAGTTGTCCTCATGGATCGTCACCTCGACGTGATCGCAGTACCCCGCGAGCGCCTCGTCGATGGAGTTGTCGACGACCTCGTAGACAAGGTGATGGAGCCCGCGCACGCCCACGTCACCGATGTACATCGCGGGGCGTTTGCGGACGGCTTCGAGTCCTTCGAGGACCTGGATATTGTCGGCTTCGTACTGGCCCGCCTCGCGGACGGAGACCGGCACACGGACCTCCTCATCGTGACCGTTCAGGCTCAGCATTTCGTCTGCCATACATCCTCAGAATCAGGTGGTTCGTTTCGTCGCGCGGCGCTGCTGGAATCCCGCCCCACGTTCCTAAAATAGCGTTTTTGTGGATCTCCCTTCACACGCTGCACGGCGGGATTAGTTCGGCGTTCCGAGCGCCTTTGCCAACCCTTCGAAGAAGCTCGCGGTGCGCTCGATCCAGAGTGTCAGCACCCGGTCGAAGCCGCTGCCGGCGGCGACGGCGAGGCGCTCGGCCTCCTGCTGTCGCATCCGGGCTTCTTCGACGAGCGCTTCGGGCACCGCCGGGTACAGGCTCAGCAACCGTTGGTGGACGATGTGTAGCTCGCGGGCGAGGTGGGCCAGCGTCAGCCGGTTCTCGAACGCCTGCACGAACGCCGTCCGCTCATCTCGGTCTATGATGAGGCTGACGCGGAGGCGGGAGAGCAGGCCCCGCAGCGACGGCAGCGCCGCCCGAAGATACGCCCGGACCGGCTGCGAGTCCTCCTGCCCGGAGGGGTCGCGCCCGGCCCGCCGCTCGGCCATCGCGCGGCGCACATCGGACGCCGTGCGGAGCGTCGAGAGCAGCACCATCGCGTGAAGCTGGTTGGAGGTAGAATCAGGCATGGCTACGGGCAAAAAAAGTAGGGGCGACCGGCCGGTCGCCCCTACGGCAGATCGGGAGGCACAGCCGCTAGACTTCGAGGTAGCGCATGAACTCCTGCACGCGCAGCGAGAGGTCGTCCTCGGTCTCGTCCTCGTTGAAGACAGCCGCGACGTGGTAGCCGCGGTGCTCCAGCAGGTAGCGGATGCGCGAGGTGTCCGTCACGTTCAGCTTGAGCGTGACGCGCATGAAGGTCGGATCGCCACCGGAGTCGTGTGCATTCTGCGCGGTGACAGCGAGCGCTTTCGCGCCGCTCTGCTCGACGAGGTGGGCGAGTTGCGTCAGCGAGTAATCCCGCGCTGTCACGTCGAGTACGAGGATGGCACCGGCCCTTCCCGTGGATAACATCGCCGCGAATTCCTCGAAGAGCGAGCGGAGGCGGATGAGGCCGAGGTACACTCCATCGGAATCGACGATAGGCAGCACGCTGAGGCGGTGGATCACCAACAGGTTGGCCGCCTCGAACACGTGTACATCCGGTCCCACGCTGATGGCACCGAGCCCGGCGACGGCACTCAGAGGATCGCCCAGCGCCGTCAGCTCCAGCACTTCGTCTTCGGAGATGAGCGCGACGAGCCGGCCATCCTCGTCCACCACGGGCAGGTGCTTCACGTCGATATCGACGAAGCGGTAGATCGCGTGCCCGACGGTATCGGTCGGCGCGAGCGGCTCGATGTCGAGGTTGATATGGTGCTGGACGGTCATAACAGCAAAGGCGAGGTGCGGGGCACCGTGTACTTCCGCACACGGCAAACCCCATGCCACCACGATACTGGATGCCGGTGTGTTTCGACGTGTGTCGGTGTGGCACGCTGCCGGAAACCTTACGGCACCTCGGCCAGAATGGCAACTACATTCCTGCCGAGCAGACGCAATAAGAACGCGAAACGTAACGCGGAGGGGTCGAAATACCCCCTTCGTGCTATGTCAGGCGGCGAATCCTGCCTGCCCGTCGGCCGCGCCATCGCCGCCGGGGACGAGGCTGAACTGCTCGAAGCGAGCCAGCATCCGGTCGAGCTCGGGCGCGTTCCTCTTCGAAGTACGGAAGCGGAGGCGGAGGGCCAGCTCGGGCGCATGGTCGTACTCCTGCGCGAGGACGGTCTCCTCTTCGAGCACCTCGGCCACGCGGTGGACGTAGGCCCGACTCTTCGGCTCTGTCACCGGCATCAGCGCCGTCCGCTCGACGTAGTCGGACTCGATCACGCCGAGCAGCTTCTCCTTCAGCCGCTCCAGCCCGATCCCCCGCAGCGCCGAGACGAAGACGGCGTGCTCGTACTCCTCGCTGAGCGACTGGATCAGCCCGCGCTCCTCCAGCACATCCATCTTGTTGAACACCATCAGCGTCGGCTTGTCACGCGCGCCGAGCTCTTCGAGCGTCTCGTTCACGACGCGAACGTGCTCCTCGAAATTGGGGTGGCTGGCATCCACGACGTGCAGCAGCACGTCGCTCTCGCGCGTCTCGTCGAGCGTGCTCTTGAAGCTCTCGATGAGCTTGTGCGGGAGCTTGCGAATGAACCCGACCGTGTCGGAGAGCAGGATCGGCTTGTTCGTATCGAGGTAGACCTGCCGCGTCGTCGCGTCGAGCGTGGCGAAGAGGCGGTTCTCGGCGAACACCTCGGCGTCGGAGAGGGCGTTCATCAGCGTGCTCTTGCCGGCATTCGTATAGCCGACGAGGGCGACGCGCGTCTGATCGCCGCGGCCCTTCCGCTGCGTCTGCCGCTGCTTATCGATCTTGTCGAGCTGCTCACTCAGCACAGCCATCCGGCGGCCGATGAGGCGGCGGTCCGTCTCGATCTGCGTTTCACCCGGCCCGCGCATCCCGATCCCGCCCTTCTGCCGCGAAAGGTGCGTCCACTGCCGCGTGAGGCGGGTTTTGAGGTAGTCGAGCTGGGCGAGCTCCACCTGCGTTTTCGCCGTCGCTGTCTGGGCGCGGCGGGCGAAGATGTCGAGGATGAGCCCCGAGCGGTCGACGAGCTTGCAGCCGAGCGACTTTTCGAGATTGCGGAGCTGGATCGGCGAGAGGTCGTCGTCGAAGATGACCACGTCGGAGCCTCGCTTCTCGACGAGCTGCTTGAGCTCCTCGACCTTGCCCTTCCCGATGAACGTCGCCGTGTGGAGCTTCGGCAGGGCCTGCGTGACGCGGTCGGTGACCGTCGCGCCGGCTGTGTCGGCGAGTTGTTCGAGTTCGTCGAGCGCGTCGTCGAGATCGGCCTGGGTGGTGGCCGGCGTGAGGACGCCGACGAGGATCGCGCTTTCGCGGGGACTTCCGTTCTGAGGGATCGGGGCTGAGGACAAATGCGAATCGAGATGGTGAGGGAGGAATGCGTATCGGGCTACGGCCGCATTATATGTGCGACCGTTGCGGCGGTTGCGCACGTTGGGATCGAACCTGTGGAATTATAAACCAGAATCGTGCCGACGCCGTGTCACAGGCCGTCGGACGAAAGGTACCGAAATCTCAACCCGGCCGGAAGCAACTACGACCCGGATCACTCACGCCGCGACGGGTTCCGGCTTCCACTGCATCGCCACCAGCATCTCGGCGACGAGGAACGCGAGGGCCAGGCCCAGGAACACGTTCCACAGCTCGACGCCCGTCCGCTCCTCGGCGATCTGTGCCGCCGCCGCGAGGCCGCGCCCACCCGCCGCATCGAGCAGCCGGACCTCGGCACCGGTCGCTTCGGCCAGCCGGCGCTGCGCCTCCGCCGGGTCCAATACGGCGAGGTCGGACTCGCGCGCGTCCGGGTTGAACGCGACGCGGCGCACGAGCCGCTCGCCCTCCATCACTTCGTACACGCCTGGCTCAGTCACGCCGTCGTCGATCTCCAGCAGTACGCCGCCGGGGACGCTCCGCTGACCGGGCACAAAGTCGACCCCGTCCGGTCCGACGAGCCGCAACCCTTCGGTTCCGCCGGAGGCACGCGAGCCCGAGACGCGGAGCGCGCCTGCCTGCCGAACGCTGAGCGACTCGCCCGTGTCGGCGTCGGCGGCGAGGTAGTAGACGGCGCGGTAGAGCAGCGGGACGAAGAGGCCGCGCACGGGGAAGTCGCTCCAGCGCGGGTCGGGGGCGACGGCGAAGACGAACGCGGTGCCCTGGCCGGAGCGGATCTCTTGCAGGAACGGCGGCCCGCTCGACAGGCGGATCAGCGTGTTCTCGTCGCCCGCGCCCGGCTGGTACGGACGAGCGAGAACAATGTCGGGGCTTTCGAGCTGCGTCCGCCCCGATGCGTCTGCGAAGACGCCCTCGAAGAGCGGGTGCTCCAGATCGACCCGGCCGAACTGCGCCACGGTTTGCGTCCCACCAAGTTGTCCGACGGCCGCGCCCAGCCGCCCTCCGCCGAGCGCGGTAAAGAGCGCGTCGTAGTCGGCCGCATCGGCGCGTTCGGAGGGGAAGACGAGGAGGCCGCCGCCGCGCTGCACGAAGCGCACGAGCGCCGCCCGCTCGCCGCTCGCCAGGCTCTCCGGTCCGACGAGCCCTACCACGTCGAACCCGTCGAGGTTTTGCGCCGCGAGGGCTGACTCGGGCACGGTCGTCACGGCGAACCGGGCGCGCTCACCGCCGAGGCCGAGGGCGAGGTCCACGAGGTCGGCGCGCTGGCCGGTGCCTTCGACGAGGAGGACGCGCCGCGTCTCCGGGACGTGGAGCACGAGGTAGCGCGTGTTGTCCCACTCGAACTCGTCGGCCTCGGTGCGGACCTCGCCGCGGAGCCAACCGCGCTGCTGCGGCGTTGCAGTGAACTGCACCGTCGCCGGCACACCCGGCGGCAGATCGGCAGAGGCCTGCGCCACGCGCTCGCCGTCGAGGTAGAGGCTGGCCCCGTAGCCCTCGACGGATGCGGTCCCGTAGTTCACGAGCGTCGCCTCGACCTGCACCGGCTGCCCGGCCTCGACGATCCGGCTGAGCACGCGGGCATCGGTCACGGCCACGTTCGCGTGCATCCGCTCGCCGACGGGCAGGAGCGTGACGCGGACGCCCTCCGGGGCCGGAATCCGCGTCGAGTCGAGGAACGTCGAGGCTTGCAGGTCCGAGACGACGAGCACTTCGCGGTTCAGGTTCTCCGCCCCTTCGAGCAGGGCGAAGGCACGGCCGACGGCGCTCCCGGCCGTGCCCGCCCCCGACGAGGGCTCCAGCTCGGCGACGGCGTCGAGCGCGGGTCCGGCGTTGCGGAACGGCTCGGGCCGCGCCGTCTCGGCCGCCGCCGTCCCGACGACGAACAGCTCGTCTCCCAGTTCGGTCGCCTCGATCACGGCCGACGCCAGCTCCTTCGCCTGCGTCATCAGATCCCCCTGCGCGTCACGCACCGTCATCGAGAGCGAGTTGTCGACGACGAGCGCCGTCGAGGTCTCGACCTGCCCGCCGAAGACCGTCGCCCAGCCGCTCTGCACCGTTGGCCGCGCGAAGGCGAGGACGAGGCACGCGATGGCGAGCGTGCGGAGCACGAGCAGGAGCCACTGCTTGATGCGGACGCGGCGCATCGTGCTCTTCTGCAGCTCCTTCAGGAACGCCAGCGACGAGAACTCCACCCGCCGCGGCTTGCGGAAGTTGAAGAGGTGGATGAGGATGGGGATCGCCGCCGCCGCGAGGCCGAGCAAGACGAGGGGGTTGAGAAAAGCCATAGGGGAGCGGGAACGACGCGGGGCTAGAAGATGCGGCCAGAGTGCCCGCCATAGCAACGGGCCATGCCCCCCGCTTCGTTTTCCACCCCCGTCGTCCTCTCGGCCACGATGCCGTGCGGTTCGGTGATCGAGGTGGGGAGGTCAGCGCAGCAGCGTCACGCGACGCGTCTGCACGTCAGCACCGGCGGAGAGGCGCACGAGGTAGACCCCGGCAGGGAGACCGCGCCCGTCAACGTGCAACTCGTGGTGGCCCCCTTTTGCCTCCCCATCTACGAGAACGGCCACCTCGCGGCCGAGCAGGTCGTAGACGGCCAGCCGGACGCGGCCCGGCCGGGCGAGGTCGTACCTCAGCGTCGTACGCCCGCGTGCCGGATTCGGAGAGATCGTCAGCGCCGGTACCGAGCCCGAGCCGGGCTCGGTCGCTACCGTGCCCTCCCGCACGAGTCGTGTGAACCCGAATGTAACAGGCCCCGCCGGGGAGAACATCGTCCCCAGCCCGACGATTCGCCCGGCGTCGTCGTAGGCGGCGGCGAACAGCTCGCGTCCGGTTCCACCGCCGGGAGTGAGGTCGATGTCCTGCACGCCGCCCGGCGCGAAAGTCCCGTCGGGCTGACCGTCGGGCGTGAGCTGCGCGAGAAACGCCGGGCCGGAGGTCGCCTCGCCGACGACGACGAGCCGTCCGTCGGGCAACACGGCGATGGTTCTCGCGGGGAGCGGCTGGTTGGCGAACGGCCCGGACAGGACGAACTCGGCGACGCCTCCGGCCCCGAACGTCGGGTCGAGCGAGCCGTCAGGGAGGAGGCGGATGAGGCGGCCCCCCGGCGAACAGCAGGGCGGGATGGTGCCGGCGATCAGGAGCCGGCCGGCACCATCGAGCGCGACGGCGGTGGGGCGGCCGTCGACCGGGACGGACGTGACGACGAGGCCGTCGTCTCCGAAGGCGGGGTCCGGGGTGCCCGTCGAGTCGAAGCGGGCGGCGGCGAAGGTGCCCGTGGCGTTGCTGAAACAGCCGACCGCGAGCCCGCCGTCGGGCGTGGCGACGGAGAAGTCGTCGAGGCTCCCGAAGCAGAACGTGGTCGTGAGTACGCGCGGCGCGCCGCCGTTGAAGCCGGGGTCCGGCGTGCCGTCGGCGCGGAGGCGCCAGAGGAACTGCTGGCTGTCGCCGGTCTGGTTGAGCCCGAAGACGAGGATCCGGCCGTCGGGGAGGCGGTGGAGGCCCTGGAACACGGTAGGTGCCCCGGGCGGCCGCAGCAGCACGCCGCCGACGCCGAAGGTGGCGTCCGGCTGGCCGTCGGACGTGAACCGCGCGAGCGTGGCCTGGGCCACGTCCACGGCCTGCCCCGCACACAGAATCCGGCCCTCGGCGTCGAGGGCAGCGGCGTAACACTCGAGGCTGGTCGTGGTTGCGAACGCGACGGTGCCGTCGCCGGCGTCGCCGAAGGTCGGGTCCGGCTGGCCGTCGGGCGTGACGCGGGCGAGCGCGGCACGGTGGAGGAAGTTGGGATCGGTCGTGGAGCCGACGCCGAGGAGGCGGCCGTCCGGGAGCCGGAGGAAGGCATGCGTCGTGGCCATGCTCGCCCCCTCGAAATGCACGAACGTAATCCCGTCCTGCCCGAACGTCGGGTCCAGAACGAGCGGTGCGGGCTGGGCATGGAGGACCGAGGGGGCGAGGGCAAGGAGGAGAGCGAGAAAGAGGAGGCACGGCATGGCAGAACCCTGCGAAAGAATGGCTGGGGGAGCATCGTCCACATTCGGACTTCTTCACGCCTCGTGTCCTTACGGTTGTCTTACCAGCGCCTTACTTCCCGCTGACGACCCGCTTTCCACCATGCCCGTGAGCCCCCCGCCGCGAGGGGGATCCTTGCATGAGGCGCTCCACAGATCACCGCAAGAGTGTTAGGCGGCGCGTCTGGTGGACACCGTCGGCCGTCGTCAGGCGCACGAGGTAGACCCCGGCCGGGAGACGGCGTCCGTCGAGGGTAGCCGTATGCGCGCCCGCCGGCACGAGGCCGTCGTCCAGCACGGCCACCTCCCGCCCGAGCACGTCGTAGACGACCAGCCGCACGGGCCCCGCCTCCGCCATCTCGTAGTCGACCGTCGTCCGGCCGCCGGACGGGTTCGGGTACGGCGCCGCCAGCACGGCCGAGGCCGGCTCACCCGGTGCCTCCGGCTCCGACGCCGTCGTCGGCAGCCCGTCCGAGAGCGAGTGCACCACGACCATCCCGTCGTCGAGGGCGAGCTCGAAGGCCCACCCCGGCAGGAGCCCCGTCACCTCGACGGCGTCGAAGGCACCCGTGGAGGAGGTGGCGTCGAGGAGGGCGAAGGTGTCGCCGGTGAAGGGGGCGTAGCCGTCCTGGAACGCCAGCCGTAGGGTGCCGGCCAGCGCCGCCGAGCCGTCGAGCGTGGGGAACTCAGGAAGGGAGCGGACGCGGAGGCGGCCCTGCTGCGTGGTGTCGGGACCGGCGAGCGCCACTTCGAGCACGCCGCCGGTCCCCTGCGCGAACGCGCCCTGGACGAGGAGCGTCCCGCCGGCTGAGCCGCCGGGCGAGCCGCCGGGCGAGCCGCCGGGCGAGCCGAGCGCGGTCGGGCGGAGGTCCCGGGCACCGCCCCGGTTGATGTCGCCGACGACACCGGGGCCGACGAACCCGTCGTTCTCGACCCGCCCGATGACGAGGCCGTTCCCCTCAATCCGCCCTGTCGGCGTCACCTCGACGTCGAACGGGGTATCGGACTGAGGCGGGTCGGGAAACGTGACGTCGACCGCGTCCACCACCCCCCCGTTCAGCCGGACGATGCCGCCGCCCTCCTCGCCGACGGTGAGCACGCCGCGGACGATGAAGAGGGACGGGATGCCGGACGCCCCGGCTCCGTTCACCTCGACGTCGCCGGTGCTCCCCGCGCCGAACCCGAGCGAGGCCGAGCCGCAGCGGACGAACGCACCGTTCACGATGCCAAAGCCGCCCGTCCCCCCGAACCCCACGAAGCAGCCCCCGTCCACCACGCTGACGCCGGAGCGCACGCCCGAGGCGACGTGCACACCATTCACGAAGACAAACCCGAGATTGCCGGGCAGCACCCCCACCGTCAACCCGTCCGCCTGGACCGCCCCGCCATCCTCGACAGCGACCAAGGCGCTCGCTTCGTCCGGGCCGGCCGACACGCCTACCTGCAAATCCCCGACGATGACGGTCGAGGAGCTGACGTTGTGGCCCGTGATAAGCACATTGCTCATCCCGTCGTCCGGACCGTGCAAGCTCAGCCGCCCTGCCGTCACCTCGCCGCCGTCGCGGACTTGGAGGTCGCCGTCCCCGCCGCTCCCCACGACCAGGTCGCCGGCCACGAACAGCCGCGACGGCCCGGCACCGTTGCGCCCGTCCACGACCACGACCGAGGGGAAATCCAGCCCCGTCGTGAGCGCGATGTCGAGGTGCCCCACGGACACCCCGCCCCCCGCCTCGACGAACAGCCGGCCCGTCTGGACCAGGCCCACCGTGAGACTCTCGTCCACGGTCCACAGCCCCCCGTTGCCCACGGCCACCTCGCCGATGGCGCTCACGCCGAGCACGGCGTCGTGGGTGCGGAGCGCCCCGCCGGCGACGAAGACCTCGCCGCGCCCGCCGCCGAGGCCGCCCACGGTGAGGCTGCCGCTGCCGGTGAGCGTCGTGCCGGCGTTGAACACCTGGAGCCGCGCCGTTGTCGTCGTGTCGTCCGGGGCGTTGGGGAGGAAGCCGACCACGGCGTGGACGAACGTGGACGTGCCGGCGATAATCTTGGCGACGGCGCCGCGGCTGACGGTGAGCGACGGGGCGTCGGGGTTGGTGGAGGTGAGGTGGACGTTGTCCAGGGCGAAGTCCACCGTTCCGTCGTCGCTGCTGAGGCGGAGAACGGTCCGGCCACCGAAGGCGGTTCCGCCGGTGACGGTGTAGGCCCCGGCGAGGTCGAAGACGGTCGCATCCTCGGGGCCGGGGACGGTAGCGGGGTCCCAGTTCTCGGCCACGTCCCACGAGCCGCCGGAGGCGTTCACCCAACGGTGCGCCTCGTCCGGCACGGCCGGGCCCAGCACCGCCCGGAAGGCGCCCCGCGTCCCCGAGCCGACGATGACGCGGCCATCGCTGGAGATGGCGTTGGCGAAGCCGAGCACGTCGTTGCCGAGGATGCCGCCGAGCCCGAGTTCGATGAGCACATCGCGGAGGCTCCGCATCCCGCCGTCCGCCGTCCAGATGAACGCCTGCGGGCCGGCCTCGCCGGTGCCGAACCCGACGATGGTGCCGTTGTCCGCCACGTCGAGGGCGCGGCTGGAGAACGCCCCGCCGGGGAGATCGCCGAGCCCGACCATGCCCGCCCCCTGCGTCCATCGGAACGCCTCAAAGCCGTTACCGCTGGTGCTCTGCCCGACGACGATGTTTCCTCCGGGGGAGACGCCGTAGGCCTCGCTGCGGAAGTCGCCCCCGTCGAGGTCGCCGAGCACCACGGCCAGGCTGTCCACCTCGCTCCACCGGAAGGCCTGGAAGCCGGGGTTGAACGGGAGCGATCCCACGACGACGCGCCCGTCGTCCGATACGCCGGCGACAGGGCCTCGGATGAGACTCGCCGCGGGTCTAGGCAACGGCTCGATCGTCCCGCCCACCCAGCGCACGATCACGATTCCGGCGGCATCCGTGCCGTTGCCCACGATCACCCCATTCCCAGCGGCCACGGCCGTACTCCTGAACTCACCGCCCTCGAGGTCTCCCAATCCCGTCATCCCGTCGCCGGATGACTGAAACGCCTCTCGAAAGCCTGCGCCGCTGCTGCTTACCCCCACCACAAGGCCAGACGGAGAGACGCCCATGGCCTCACTGAAGACATCGCCACCGGGGAGGTCACCCAGGCCCACCCTTCCGCCACCAGCGGTCCACCTGAACGCCTGACGAATGCCATCTCCGTTTGTGCTCGTCCCAGCGACGATGTCTCCGTTGCCAGAGACGCTGGTGGCGGCGCTACCGCCATCCACATCGAGGGCTAGCCACTGGAAAGACGCCTGCTGTGCGCGGGTGGGCAGAGCGAGGAGCAGGAGGAGAGCAGCGGGGAAGAGGGAGCACGTGCGCATAGCCGTCGTCGAAAAGGGGGAGCGATGGGTGCCGCATGTTCGGGTTTCTTTACGCCTCGTGTCCTTACGGTTGTCTTACCAGCGCCTTACTTTCTGCAAACGACGCCCATTCTCACCATGCCCGAGACCCTCCCTCGCTACGCCTTCGGCCCGTTCCTCCTCAACCCGGCGGAGCGGCACCTCTTGCGGGACGGCCGCCCGGTCGCCCTCCCGCCGAAAGCGCTCGACGTGCTCGCCATCCTCACGGCACGCGCCGGTCACCTCGTCGCGAAGGACGACCTGCTGGAAGCGGCCTGGCCCGGCGTCGTGGTCGAGGAGAACGCCCTCAGCGTGGCGGTTTCCCGCCTCCGCACGGCTCTCGGCGAGGCAGGACGCGGTTACGTCGAGACGGTACCGGGCCACGGCTACCGCTTCGTCGCCCCCGTCACCGTGCTCTCGGCGGCCGAGACCGACGAACCGTACCCGCTCGCCGGCGACTCGATGGCGAGCGGCCCGAGCGTCGAGGACGTGGTCCCCACCCTCAGCGGCGATGGGGTGGGGCGCCTCGCTCCGACGCAGAAACCGCCAGCGCGTACCGTACCGCTAGATGACGGACCTGCCCGAGGCAATCGGAGCGCCTGGAGAATCGAACTGTTTTCCGGGGTGGGATTGATCGTTCTTCTCGTCCTCGTCGTGCTCGCCTCCCGAGGTAATCGGGCCGACGAAACCCCGACCGTTGCCACGCACGACCCTCCGGCCGAAGCGCTCCTCGCCTACCGCCGGGGCCACGCCCTCTGGGAATCCCGGCGGGGCGAGACGATGATCGAGGCCCTCGCCCAGTTCAATCGCGCCACGGCGCTGGACTCCGCGTTCGCCGCGGCCTACGTCGGCGAGGCCCAGGTCTACGCCCTCGGCTACCGTACCGGCCCGGCAGCCGAGGCCGCCATCGCCCGGGCGCTCACCCTCGACTCCACGCTGGCCGAGGCCTGGGCCACGCGCGGATTCGTCCGCGCCTTCCAGTACTGGGACTGGGCCGGGGCCGAGGCCGCCATCGCCCGTGCCGCTGCCCTCGACCCCGACGACGTGACGACGCTGCAATGGCTGGCGAGCCTACGGATGGTGCAGCGGAAGCTCCCTGAGGCGGAGGCGGCCCTCCGCCGAGCCCTCACACGAGCACCGGACTACGCCGCGCTGCACGCTGACCTCTGCGAAGTGCTCTACTACCGCCGGGCCTACGAAGAGGCCGGCGCGGCTTGCGACCGCGCGCTCGCGCTCGATCCCGCGCAACCGATGGCCCTACAGCACCGGTATTGGATCCGGCTCGCGATGCCGGAGGGTCGCGTCGAAGCGGCACACCTACTCGCCGGGGGCGGCAGAGCGGACTTCGACGCCTTCCGTCGTGCCCGCCTCCACGCCCGTACCGGCGCACGAGACTCCACGCTCGCCTACGTCGAGCAAGCCGTCGCCGAGCGCATGTTCGTGGCGCCCTTCCTCAACCCGGATCCCCTCTTCGACTTCGTCCGCGGCGACCCCCGCTGGGTCGCTGCTATGCGCCGGATGGGGCTGGAATAGCGCGCATTCCTCCTGCTGAAACGCAGCGATGAGACGGCGTGAGGTATTGAGGGCGCTCGTCCCATACGGTCGAGCTACGGGACGATGCGGGTCGGGATTCCCTATCCCAGCGGCTGATTTGCCGACGTTCAGCCGCCCCCACTTCGTCTCGTACACAGTATCCGGTCATGTGTTGAGCATGTCAAAACCCCCGACGAACAGAAAGTGAGCAGGGATCGGTTAGACCGAACCTCGACGAGGCGCGTGTCAAGCGGGCGGTTGCTTCAGCGGCTGCATTCACGTTTCGAACCCAACCCCTTTTTCCGATGAACAAGCTCCTCTCACTCCTCCTCGCCCTCTTCGTGATCGCTCCGGCGGCGCTCGCTCAGCACGACGCGAGGATGGCCCACGACGGCACCGTCATGGTCGGCGGCGAGGCCATGCTGCCGTCGCGGGACATCGTCGACAACGCCGTGAACTCGGCCGATCACACGACGCTCGTCGCCGCCGTGAAGGCCGCCGGCCTCGTCGAAACGCTCAAAGGCGACGGCCCCTTCACCGTCTTCGCCCCGACGAACGACGCGTTCGAGAACCTCCCCGATGGCACCGTCGAGACGCTTCTCCAGCCCGAAAACAAGGGCAAGTTGACCGCCGTGCTGACGTACCACGTCGTGCCCGGCCGACTCGACTTCGACGCGCTCAGCAAGCAGATCATGGCCGGCGGCGGCACCGCCACACTCACCACCGCGAGCGGCGGCACGCTGACGGCGACGATGAACGGCATGCACAACATCGTCGTGATGGACGCGCAGGGCAACGCGGCCGACATCTCGACCTACGACGTGTATCAGTCCAACGGCGTCATCCACGTCATCGACGCCGTCCTGCTGCCGTAGCCACACCGCCCCTACGCAGAAACCGCAGGCAGGCCGCACTTCGGCCTGCCTGCTTTTTTACCGCTCGTTGAGGGGCTCCCGCCACGGGTTCCGGTCGAGCACCCAGCGGGAACGCGCCGCGCGGAAGCCGTAGCGTGTGAGGTCGCCGAAGATCAGGCGGAGGAGCGGGGCGTTGAGACGGTCGGCCCAGGCGGGCGGCAGCTTCATCGAGAGCCGCGAGAGGGCGAGGAGCGGGATGCCGAGGATGTCGCGGGGGATGACGTTCGTCGGGGTGCGGAACGCGAGGGTCGGGCGCGCGCCGCGCTCGGCGAGGTCGAGCGCGATTTCCGCCCCCGAGTTTCCGATGCCGACGACGAGCACGTCCAGCCCTCGAAACGGCTCGCCGCTGCGGTAGACCGCGCTGTGCAGCACGGTCCCGCCGAAGTCCTCCCGGCCCGGCCACATCGGCTCGTTCGGCTCGTTGGCAAAGCCCGTCGCCACGACGACCCGACGCGAGCGGTAGCGGCCCCGGCTCGTCACCGTCTCCCAACCCTCGCCGTGCCTCCGCACCGTCTCCACCTCTTCGCCGAAGCGCGGCTCCAGCCCGAAGTGCGCGGCGTAGGCGTCGAGGTAGTCCACGACCTCCTGCCGCGAGGGGTACGTCGGTGCCGCGTCCGGGAAGGGGAGGTACGGGAGCGCCGAGCGCGTCTTGTCGGTGTGGAGGTGGAGACGGTCGTAGTGGGTCCGCCAGCGGGACCCCACGGACTCGGCCCGTTCGAGCACGATGCACGGCACCCCCTCGCGTTGCAGACAGGCCCCCACGGCCAGCCCGGCCGGCCCGGCCCCAATCACCACGGCGTCGGTGCTCGTGGGGACGTTTGCGGCGGGAGCGGAGGCTTCCATGGGATCGGGGGGAAGAGACGTGAGAGGCACGCTGGAACGTCCGCACGGACCACGCCGCGTCCCCCCTCCACACTGCGCTACTGACACAGAGGTTTCACACAGGCTACCGCATCTTCACTCGCCCCCATGCGTTGATTCCACGCTGCCTCCACCACGACCTATCCGTATGCCGAAGACGAGCCACAGCAGGACCAAGCCGAACGCTTCGAAGACCGCCACGAACGGCGCGGCGAAGGCCGCCGACCGCTTCGCCGGGCGCGACCTCGTCGTGCGCGGCGCGCGGCAGCACAACCTGAAGGGGATCGACCTCACGATCCCGAAGCGGCAGCTCGTCGTGTTCACGGGGCCGTCCGGGTCGGGCAAGTCGTCGCTCGTCTTCGACACGATCTATGCCGAGGGGCAGCGGCGCTACGTCGAGAGCCTGAGCGCGTACGCGCGGCAGTTCCTCGAACGAATGGATAAGCCGGACGTGGAGCTCATCACTGGGCTCGCGCCCGCCATCGCTATCGAGCAGCAGACGGGGATCAAGAACCCACGCTCGACGGTGGCGACGCAGACGGAGGTCTACGACTACCTCCGCCTGCTCTACGCCCGCATCGGGACGACGTATTCGCCCGTCTCTGGCGAGCCCGTCACGACGGACAGCCCGCGCTCCGTAGCCGAGGCGCTGCAAACGACCCTCGCCGATGGGACGCGGTTCTA
Source organism: Rhodothermales bacterium (assembly GCA_038232935.1). Taxonomy (GTDB): domain Bacteria; phylum Bacteroidota; class Rhodothermia; order Rhodothermales; family JANQRZ01; genus JBBSMX01. The sequence continues at coordinate 20,815 of JBBSMX010000044.1, forward strand.
CCTCTGCTTCCCGCTCCCCGAGCACAAAGGCCGCAAGAAGGCCGAGGAGCTAGAGGCGCTCCGGGCGCGCGGCTTCTTCCGCCTCCTCGCGCTTCCGACCGACAAGCAAATCGAGAGCGGCCAGCAGGCCGAGACCATCGACCTCAACGAGACGGAGCCCGACACGGTCACCACGCCGAAAGCACGCCTGCTCGTGCTCGTGGACCGACTCGCCATTCGCACGGGCGACGAGGCGACGACGGCGCGCATCGCGGATTCCGTCGAGCAGGCGTTCCGCGAGGGCGGCGAGCGGGCGCTCGTCGTGACCGCACCGAAGGAGGGCAATCTCGAAATGCATCCGTTCTCGGCGCTGTTCGAGCGCGACGGGATGGCGTTCGAGGAGCCGACGCCGCAGCTCTTCAGCTTCAACTCGCCGCTCGGCGCGTGCCCGACGTGCCAGGGCTTCGGCCGCGTCCCCGGCCTCGACGAAGACCTCGTGATCCCGAACTCCGACCTCTCGATCCGGCAGGGCGCGATCGCCCCGTTCCGTACGGACCAGTGGAGCAAGCACCTCCGCGACCTCATCCGCGAGGCGGCCAAAATCCAGCTCCCCATCGACACGCCGTACATCCTCCTCACCGACGAGCAGCGGCGGTGGGTGTGGAACGGCGCGGGCAGCTACGACGGCATCCGCGGCTTCTTCCGCTTCCTCGAGAAGAAGGCGTACAAGATGCACTACCGCATCTTCGCCGCGCGCTTCCGGGGCTACACGACGTGCCCGGACTGCCACGGCTACCGGCTCCGACCCGAGGCGCTCTACGTCAAAATCGGCGGCAGCGCCGTGCCCCGCCTCCACATCGGCGAGGTCTGCGAGCTGACGACGGCGGACGCCCGCGAACACTTCGACCAGCTCCACCTTTCCGACTACGAAGAGGCCGTGGCCGGGCGCGTGATGGAGGAGATCCGCAAGCGGCTCCGCTACCTCGTCGAGGTCGGGCTCGACTACCTCACGCTCGACCGGCTCTCGCAGACGCTCTCGGGCGGCGAGAGCCAGCGCATCAACCTCGCGACCAGCCTCGGCTCCTCGCTCGTCGGCTCGCTGTATGTCCTCGACGAGCCGACCGTCGGCCTCCACCCGCGCGACAACGAGCGGCTCATCAAAATCCTCGAAGGGCTCCGCGACATCGGCAACACGGTGCTCGTCGTCGAGCACGATGCGGCGATGATGCGGCGGGCGGACCAGATCGTCGACATCGGCCCCGGCTCGGGGCGGCACGGCGGTACCGTCGTCTTCCAGGGCGACTTCGAAGAGATCTTGACCGACGAGGACTCGCTGACGGGCCAGTACCTCTCCAGCCGCAAGTCGATTCCCGTGCCCGACACGCGCCGGCCGGTCGATCCGGAGCGGGTGATCGTAGTCGAGCACGCCCGGCAGAACAACCTCAAGCGGCTCGACGCCACGTTCCCGCTCGGGATGATCGTGTGCGTGACGGGCGTCTCGGGGAGCGGCAAGTCGACGCTCGTCAACCAGACGCTCTACCGCGGGCTCCAGCGGCTCAAAGGGTTGGAGGTAGACGGCAAGATCGGCGCGCATGACGCGATCCGCGGGCACGAGCTGATCGACAGCGTCGAACTCGTGGATCAGAGCCCTATCGGGCGCTCGCCGCGCTCGAACCCGGTGACGTACATCAAAGCGTTCGACGCGATTCGCGCGCTCCTCGCCGACACGCATCAGGCGAAAGTGCGCGGCTACAAGCCCGGCACGTTCTCGTTCAACGTCCCCGGCGGGCGCTGTGAGGTCTGCCAGGGCGACGGCGTGGTGAAGGTCGAGATGCAGTTTCTCGCGGACCTCTACCTCGAATGCGAGGCGTGCGGCGGCAAGCGATTCAAGCAGGACGTACTCGAAATCCGCTGGAACGGCAAGAACGTGGACGACATCCTCTCGCTGACCGTGGACGAGGCCGCGGAGTTCTTCGCCGACGAAGGCCGGATCGCGAACAAGCTGACCGTGCTGCAGGACGTGGGGCTCGGCTACCTCCAGCTCGGGCAGGCGTCGAACACGCTCTCCGGCGGCGAGGCGCAACGCGTCAAGCTCGCCGCGCACCTCGCCCGCCCCGCCTCCGAGCACACGCTCTACCTCTTCGACGAGCCCACGACGGGCCTCCACTTCGACGACATCGAAAAGCTGCTCCGGGCCTTCAACGCGCTCGTGAACGAGGGCCACTCGATCATCCTCATCGAGCACAACCTCGACGTAATCAAGGCCTCGGACTACGTGATCGACCTCGGGCCGGAGGGCGGACGGCGCGGCGGCTTCGTCGTGACCGCCGGCACGCCGGAGGAAGTCGCTGCCGACGCCGACAGCCACACGGGCCACTTTCTACGTCAGAAAAGCATCGCGCCCTAACCCGCCTCCGCCATAATTTGGCAGAACCTTCGCCGCCGAGCGACGGTAGATGCGCGTTGCGTTCTTTAAAAGCCCACGCCTCCTCCACGCGGCGCACGCCTACGCCCCGGCCCCTCCCCGACTCCTACGTCCCACCCGCATGAGGGTCTGCGACCTCACGCACGCCTACACCGACACGAGCGGCGGCATCCGTACCACGATTGACGCGAAGCGTCGCTACGTCTTGGAGCACACGGACCACGAGCACGTCTTGATCGCACCGGGACCCGAGGACGCCGTCGCGTACGGCGACCGCACGACGACGATCCGTGTGGCCGGCCCCGTGATTCCGGGGGCCGCCCCCTACCGCGTATTCCTCCGGATCGACAAAGTGAGGGCGGCCCTCCGTGTCGTCCGGCCCGACCTCATCGAGCTGCACACGTTGTACACGTCGCCGTGGGCCGCTTTCTCGTATCGAAGAGAACGCCCCATCCCGGTCACCGCGTTCTACCACACCGACCTGCCCTCGGCCTACGTGCAGCCCGTCGCGGCGAAGCTAGGTGAGCCGGTGGGCGTGTTGGCGCGGGAGTGGGCCGAGTCGTACGTCCGCGCCGTCTTCGAGCGCTGCGACCACGGTTTCGCCGTGTCCGACACCCTCGTGGACGTGCTCCGACGGATGGGCATCACGACGCCGCTGCACGCCATCCCGCTCGGCGTCGACCTCTACCTGTTCCACCCGTCGCGGCGCGACCCTGCACTTCGGAGCGAACTGGGGTTGACAGACGACGACGCGCTGCTGGTCTACGCCGGACGGCTGGACTCGGAGAAGGAGGTCCACGTTCTCGCCGACGCGGTCGAGCTCGTGCCCGAGGCCCTGCGGCCCCGCCTCGTGCTGGCAGGACACGGCCCGCACCGCGCCGCTCTCGAAGCGCGCGCGGCCCACTCGCCTCGCCTCACCGTATTGCCCTACATTCAGGACAAGCAATCGCTGGCCCGCCTGCTGGCCTCGGCCGACGTGTACGTGACGGCAGGGCCGCACGAGACCTTTGCCCTTTCCGTGGTTGAGGCTCAGGCGTCGGGCCTGCCGGTCGTCGGCGTAGCGGCAGGGGCCCTCGTAGACCGCGTTCCGCCGTCTGTAGGACGGTTGGGGCCGGTCGGCGATGCAGCGGCTTTCGCGCACAACGTCGAGCGTGTGATGGCTGACCGAGCAGCGCTTGCAGCGGCCGGCCGCGCCCACGCCGAGGCACAGTTTTCGTGGGAACGGACGTTCCAGCGTCTCTTCCAGCATTACGAAGCGTTGTGCACCAAGTCCGCCTTTCTAAATTGAACCGCTGAACCGCCCCCATACCTGCCCGCCGTTTCGAACTCTGCCCAACTCTCTTCCTGAAGTGGATACGCCTCGCTTCCCGCCCGTGAATATCTCCTGTGATCGGGGGTCCCCCACGGCCTTGTATAAACAAGCGTAACCTCTAGCGCGTACGCCATCGCGATTCGCGCGGCTCACTACTGCCCCGAGAGCTCATGCTCCCCCTCTACCACGCAGCGGCGACGAGCGGCGACGGTGCCTCGCTCCCGCTCCGCGTTGCCCTCTTCACTGGCAATTACAACCACATCGCCGACGGCGTCTCGCTGACGTTGAACCGGCTCGTTGCTTTTCTGGAGGAGCGGGGCGTAGAGGTGCTCGTGTTCGGTCCCACCGTGGACGACCCGCCGATGGACCACGCCGGCACCCTCGTTCCGATCCCATCGGTGCCGGCACCGGGGCGGCCGGAGTACCGGCTAACAGCGCGGTTCCCGCGCTCGGTGCAGCGGCAGTTGGAAGCCTTCAACCCCACGCTCATCCACCTCGCCACCCCGGATTACGCGGGCTACCGGGCGCTACGCTGGGCCAAACGGCGCGGCATTCCCATCGTCGCGTCGTACCACACGCACTTCTCGTCCTACCTCAAGTATTACAGCATCTCGGCGCTGGAGGGGGTGTTCTGGGAGTACGCCCGGTGGTTCTACGGCCAGTGCGAGCACGTCTACGTCCCGAGCCGCTCGATGGCGGCCGTCCTCCGCAGCCACGAGATCGCCGACGACCTCCGGCTGTGGGAGCGCGGCGTGGACACCGAGCGCTTCCACCCCCGCCGTCGCGACCCCGCATGGCGCCGCGCCCTCGGCGTCTCCGACGACGACGTGCTGGTGACGTTCGTCGGCCGGCTGGTGTGGGAGAAGGGGCTCCACGTGTTCGCCGATGTCGCCGAAGGGCTGGCGGCGCAGGGGCTTCCCGTGCGGCCGCTCATCGTCGGGGAGGGCCCGGCACGGTCCGAGCTCGAAGCGCAGCTGCCGGGTACCATATTCGCCGGCCACCTCGGCGGCAGCGACCTCCCACGCGCCTACGCCTCGTCGGACATATTCCTCTTCCCTTCCGACACGGAGACGTTCGGGAACGTGACGCTAGAGGCGATGGCCTCGGGCCTGCCGACAGTGTGCGCCGACGCGACAGGGTCGAGCGAGCTCGTGCAGCACGGGGTGACGGGTTTCCTGGCCCCCCCCAACCGCTCCGCGACGTTCCTCGAGTTTACGGCACGGCTCGTCCGCGATCCCGAGCTCCGCACGCGGATGGGGGAACACGCCCTCGGCCGCGCCGAGCACTACGGGTGGGAAGCCGTGCTAGAACGGCTCCTCGGCTACTACCACGACGTCCTCGCCCAGCACGACAGCCCGCCCCTGCCCAGCGGCGTCGAGCCCGCCCCCCTTCCGGCCGCCCTCCCCGTGGCCTCCTGAGCGGTGCCCCCTGCGCCTCGATGGCACCTCGGATGCACTGTGTTGTGCAGGGCGTCCGTTCAGAGAAGTGACTTCTCTCGGCTGGAGTGGCCCACCAGGAGCCGGCACCCGTTCCTCCTCTCCACCCTGCTGCTCGCGTCGCTCGTCGGCACTTAACAGGCAAACTATGGCGGGACCGAGTTCTCGAGCTCCGGCGCGCCGAGGCACCGGAGCCATTCCTCTGCGGCCTTCTGATCCGCCACATCGGTTGGGTTCAGCGAAGCAGGAGGGCAGTTTTAGCTGCCTTACGTCTAGCCGATACCGGCCTCATGTCCTCTCCCGCACCCTACACCTACTCCGTCTACGGCCTCTGCGTGCACTCCGACCTCCGTCTCGACGGGGTGCAGGAAGGAGCAGGTGAGCCCGACGTTTTTGTCCGTTGGGGAGCGGTCCAGACGCAGGCCTCGCGCCCGGTGCATGCGGGCTGCTTCCAAGCCGACGCGGAGCGCATCTTCATCTACCAGCCCAACGCGGGCTTCCTGCTCGCCCGTGGTGGGCGGGAGTTGCTCGTCGAGGTGCCCCCGGAGCACGACGCGCGCTTCATGCAATCGATCGTACTCGGGCGGGGGCTTGCCTCCGTGCTTCATCAGCGCGGCGTGCTGACGCTCCACGCCGGGGCCATCGCTCAGGCCGACGCGGCTCTCGCCTTCGTCGGGGAGCGGGGAGACGGGAAGTCCACCACCACGGCAGCGTTCGTCCGCCACGGCTGCCGCCTCGTCACCGACGACCTACTTCCGATCCGCCTCGGCGAAAGCGGCCTCCCACTCGTCTACACGGGGGGTGCCCAGCTCAAGCTTTGGCCCGCCTCGCTGGAGGCGACGAGCCAAGCCGACCTCGCCGACCTCCCCCGTGTCTCCGACGCCGTCGAGAAGCGGTACTGGACGCCGGAAGGGCCCTTCGAATCGGCTCCGGCTACGCTCGGTGCGATTTACGAGCTGGCCTTTGGCGACAGCTTCGCGGCGGAGCGCTATACGCCGCGCGCCGCCTTTGCCGCCCTCAACCGCCACGCCTTCACGGGTGGGCTCGCGCTCGTGACCGACCAAGGACCGAGCTATCTCGAACGGGTAGCGGAGGTGGCGCGGCATACCCCCGTCTTCCGGCTTACCCGCCCTCGCGACCTCGATCGCCTCGACGAACTCGTCGGCTTCGTGTCTGACCATGTATCTAGGCGGGTGACATAGGTCTTGGCTTGCGCCAAAGGCGCAGGACATGCGCCATTAACCACGTTCTAATGTGCCTTAAGCGCAGCAAATCCATCTGTTATAAGTGCCGCTTGTAAAGTGGGGTCGTTTTTTCTTGCAAATCATCCAATCACTTACCCTAAATCTATCATGATCAACAACGACCTCGATCAGCGCAAGGCCTATTCGGCCCCAGAGCTCGAGATCCTCGGTGGCGTGTCTACCCTGACTGCCACCCTTCACCTCGAAGGTGAAGATCCCGGAGGCTCTGGACGCATAGACCCGCCGAACCCTTGCGGTCACTATGACTTCCCATTCTGCGGGTGCAGACCTTAGCACGATCGGCTACGCGCTACTGATGGTCGCCGGGCGGCGGTTTACTCAACGTCAGTCGCGGGTTGAAGTAGAGAACGGGTTGGCAAGTCGCTGCGTCGTGCGTAGGGTGGAGTTGACCACTCCCCTCGCACCAGCAACCCCGCCAACCCGATGACCAGCAATGTACTCGACCAGGCCA
>JBBSMX010000045.1:0-27599 GCA_038232935.1 Rhodothermales bacterium
AGAAGCTCATGCCGCACAAGCGCTCGACGGAGGGGCCGGCCTCGGCCGTCGGCGATGTGAACGGGGACGGGCTCGACGACGTCTTCCTCGGTGGGGCGAAGCACCAGCCGGGCACGCTTCTCCTCCAGCGCCCGGACGGCACGTTCGCGCGCTCCAGCGAGGCAGTGTGGGGAGCCGACAGTCTCGCCGAAGACGTGGACGCCGCGCTCTTCGACGCCGACGCCGACGGCGACCTCGACCTCTACGTCGTCTCCGGCGGGAACGAGTTCTGGGGCGAGGCCGACGCCCTCCGCGACCGCCTCTACCGCAACGATGGGCAGGGCCGCTTCGCCCGCGACACGAGTGCGCTTCCGCCGCTCTTCGAGAACGGCGGTGCCGTGGCGGTCGGGGACTATGATGGTGACGGCGACCTCGATCTCTTCGTCGGGAGCCAGACCGTCTCCCGTGTCTACGGTGCGGTGCCGCCGAGCTTCCTGCTCGAAAACGACGGGCGCGGCCGGTTCACCGATGTGACGGCCGCCCGCGCACCCGCCCTCGCAGAGGCAGGGATGGTGTCCGACGCCGCGTGGGCCGACCTCGACGGCGATGGCGACCTCGATCTCGTCGTCGTCGGGGAATGGATGCCGATCCGTGTCTTCCTCAATGAGGACGGCCGGCTGACGGACGGGACGGCCGCGGCGGGGCTGGCGGCTACAGCCGGCTGGTGGAACAGCGTCCTCGCCCACGATCTCGACGGCGACGGCGACCTCGACCTCGTCGCCGGCAACCTCGGCCTCAACTCGCGGATCCAGGCCCGCCCGAGTGAGCCGGCCCGTCTCTACCTCAACGACTTCGACCGGAACGGCTCGCGCGAGAGCATCCTCACAACCTACCGCGACGGTGTCGAGTATCCGGAGGCCACGCTCGACCTCCTCCGCCAGCAGTTCCCGGCGATCCGGAAGCGCTACACGAGCTACGCCAGCTTCGGTGCCCGTAGCACGGATGACCTCTTCACCCGTGCCGAGCGCGAGGGGGAGGAGGTGCGCGAGGCGACGACGTTCGCCACGGTCTGGGCCGAGAACGACGGGCAGGGCCGGTTCACCGTCCACGCGCTCCCCGTGGAGGCGCAGTTCGCCCCCGTTTATGCGATCCGTGCCGAGGACTTCGACGGGGACGAGCGCACCGACCTCCTCCTCGCCGGCAATTTTACCGGCGTCCGGCCGGACCGGGGACGTGAGGATGCCAGCTACGGGCTCGTCCTCCGTCAGCCCACTCCCGGTCGGTTCGAGGCGGTGGACCTCGCGGCGAGTGGGCTCGCTCTCAGCGGCGAGGTGCGGGCGATCCGGCAGGTCCGCCGCGCCGACAGCAAAGTCCTCCTCGTCGTACGGAACAACGACGCCCCGGTCGTCCTCCAGCCACGGGAGGCGGGCCTGCGTGTGCCGGCAGCGGATTCTCCGGAAGGATAACCGAGGCTGTAACCCACGGCGCGCAGTCTGTTTATATTCCGCACAGATCTCGGACGACCACGGACAACGCCATGATTCGTCACCGCTTCCCGACCCGACGGCTGCTCCCGTTTTTCCTCGTCGCCCTCGCCATCGCGGGGTGGGGAGGCTGCGACCGTGCCGAGCACGGCGGGGACCCCGAGGCCCTCGCGTCCGTGTCCGATCCGGAGATCCTCCACGGGGCCGTCAAGAAGGCGACGGACGTGATGATCTACGACATCTTCAGTCCGCCGCAAGCGGCTCGTGCCTACGCGTACGCGAGCGTCGCGGCCTACGAGGCGCTGGTCCCGGGGCTTCCGGAGCGCCGCTCCCTCGCCGGACAGCTCAACGAGCTCGAGCCGGGGCCACGACCGCCCGAGGGCGAGGAGGTCAACCTCCCGCTGGCGAGCGTCCACGCCTTCCTCCGCGTGACCCAGGCCCTCGTGTTCTCCGAGACCGAGATCGCGGCCTATAGTGAGGCGGTGACCGAGCGGTTCGGCACCGTCCTTCCGGCCGCGGTCGTCCGCCGCTCCATGGCGTACGGCGATGCCGTGGCCGCCCACGTCCTCGCCTGGGCCGCCGGCGACCGGTACAAGGAGACACGGGGCGGCCCGGCCTTCACCGTCACCGACGAGCCGGGCCGCTGGCGCCCCACGCCGCCTGCCTACATCGACGGCATCGAGCCGAGCTGGGCGCGGCTCCGCCCCTTCGTGCTCGACTCGGCCGCGCAGTTCCGGCCGGTGCCGCCGCCGCCGTTTAGCGTGGAGCCGGGGAGCCCGTTCTTCCGGCAGGTGACGGAGGTCTACGAGATCGGGCGCGACCTCACCGACGAGCAGCGCGCCATCGCGAGCTTCTGGGATTGCAACCCCTACGTGATGCACACGCGCGGGCACGCCATGTTCGCCACGAAGAAGGTCTCGCCGGGCGGGCACTGGATGGGCATCGCGGCCATCGCCGCCCGCGAGCGCGGGGCGGACTTCGCCAGCGCCGCCGAGGCGTACGTCCGCACCGCCGTCGCCCTCGCCGACGGGTTCATCAGCGTGTGGGACGAGAAGTACCGGAGCAACCTCATCCGCCCGGAGACGGTCATCAACGAGTACATCGACGCGGACTGGCTGCCGGTTCTCCAGACGCCGCCGTTCCCCGAGTACACGAGCGGCCACAGCGTGATCTCGGCCGCCGCCGCTGCCGTCCTCACCGCCCAGTTCGGCGACGGCTTCGCCTTCAACGACACCACGGAGGTCGCCTTTGGCCTCCCCGCCCGCGCCTTCCCCTCGTTCAACACCGCCTCCGAAGAGGCTGCCATCAGCCGGCTCTACGGCGGCATCCACTACCGGATGGCCGCCGAGGAAGGGCTCAAGCAGGGACGCAACGTCGGAGCCCTCGTCGTCGAACGGGTGCAGACCCGCCCGGCCGCCCTCGCCAGCCACCACTAAGCCGCTCCTCTGTGATCGCTTCCCTCCGCGCGCCGCTCTTTTGCGCCTTCGTCGTCTCCCTCACGTTACTCACTCTCGCGGCCTGCGACTCCGGCGGCCCCGAAGAGCCCCCCATCGGCATCACCGGGCGCTGGACGGGCGGCCTCATCAGCGTGGACACCACAGGCGGCCGGCAGGATACCCTGAGGCTCCCCATTACCGTGCTGCTCGACGACACCGGGTTCAATGTTACGGGCGCGGGGTCCATCCACTTCCCCAGTGACAGCGTCCTCACCTTCGTCGTCGTCGGGGGCCTCTTCGGCGACCCCAAGGTATCGCTCTCGGTGCAGTACCCCGTGCCTCCGCCCGGCGGCCTCAGCGGGCGGCTCACGGCGGGCCGGGACTCCATCATCGGCACGCTCACGGGACCCGGTCGGGTCAACGCCCGGCTAAACCTGGGTCTCCGGCGCTAACGGGTGCCGCGAGCGGCTCGCGGACTAAGCTCCCCGGAAGGGGTTGGAATTGGTGAAAGCCCTTCCATTGTTGGGGGTGGCGAGATATATTGCGGGATCCCACGAAGGTTTGATGAACGGGTCCGCCCACCGTCGCTCACCTCTCCCACCACGATGGTTCCATTTCCCCGCTCCGCGTGCGCCCGGCTCGTTCCGGCGCTCCTCCTCGTTCTCGATTCCGGTTGTACCACCCAGCAGGCGCCGGAATCCCCCGGCGAGGCTACCGACATGGAGGCACCCATGCCCACCGACCGCCAAGGATGGGACGTGCTCTTCGACGGCAGTGACCTGAGCGCCTGGCACGGGTACGGCCAGGACGGTGTCCCCGCTGTCTGGCGTATCGAGGACGGGACGCTCCACTCTGCACCTGGCGGTGAAGGCGGCGACATCGTCACGCGCGAGGAGTATGGCGACTTCGAGCTCGCCCTCGGCTGGAAGATCTCGCCGTGCGGCAACAGCGGCATTTTCTACCGAGGAGCCGAGGGGCAGGACTACATCTGGCGGACCGCCCCCGAGATGCAGGTGCTCGACGACGCCTGCCACTCCGACGCACGCTTCCCCTCGCACCGCGCCGGCTCCAACTACGACCTCTACATGGCTACGCCGGACGTCGTCCGCCCGGCCGGTGAATGGAACGAAGTCCGTATCGTCGCGCGCGGGCCGCACGTCGAGCACTGGCTCAACGGACAGAAGGTCGTCGAGTACGAGCAGGGCAGCAAGGCGTGGTCCTCCCGCGTCGCCGCGAGCAAGTTCCGCGAGATGCCCGACTACGGGACGCACATGCGCGGCGTGATCGGGCTGCAAGATCACGGCGACCCCGTGTGGTACCGCGACATCCGGGTGCGCCGCCTCGACGGCTGACCCTTCATCCTCCCTTAAGCCAAGTACTGCCATGAACCGGAGTCCGAGCGCGCGGCTGAGCGCGATGATGTTCCTGCAGTTCTTCGTGTGGGGCGCGTGGTACACCACCGTCGCCGTCTACATGGCGAACAACGGGCTCGGCGACCTCACGCACTGGCCTTACACGGTCAACCCGATCGCGGCCATCGTCGCGCCGTTTTTCCTCGGGCTCATCGCGGACCGCTACTTCGCGGCGCAGAAGGTCTACGGCGTGCTCCACGTCGCCGGCGGTGTGGTGATGCTGCTGGCCCCGAGCACAATCGCGAACCCCACGCTCTTCATCCTCCTCCTGCTCGTTTACAACTTGTGTTACATGCCCACGCTCGGGCTCTCGAACACGATCGCATTCGAGCACATCGAGAATCAGGAGAAGGAATTTCCCATGATCCGCGTGTTCGGGACCGTGGGGTGGATCGTGGCCGGGCTCACGATCTCGTTCGTGCTGAGCCCGTTCGTGGGCGGCGTGGCCGAGGCGACGGCGTGGCCGCTCTACCTCACGGGGGCGTTCAGCATCGTACTCGGGCTGTTCGCCTTCACGCTCCCGCACACGCCGCCGGCGGCGGCCGGGCAGCCGGTCTCGGTCGGTAGCATCGCCGGGGTCGACGCCTTCCGGCAGCTCGGGAGCCGCTCGTTCTACGTCTTCCTCGTAGCGGCGCTGCTGATCTGCATCCCGCTCGCGGCCTACTACAACTTCACGCAGCTTTTCCTAGAGGCGACCGGGTTCGAAAACATCGCGGCGACGCAGTCGCTCGGGCAGGTCTCCGAAGTGGCGTTCATGCTGCTGATGCCGCTGATGTTCGTCCGGCTCGGCGTGAAGTGGATGCTGGCGGCGGGCATGGCCGCATGGGTGCTTCGCTACGCGCTCTTCGCCCTCGCGGCCCCCGCGTCGGTGACGTGGATGATCCTCGGCGGCATCCTGCTCCACGGCATCTGCTACGACTTCTTCTTCGTGACGGGGCAGATCTACGTCGAGAAGAAGAGCACGCCGGCGATCCGGGGGCAGGCCCAGGGGCTGTTCGTGCTCGTGACCTACGGGGTCGGCATGCTCATCGGGGCGCAGGTGGCCGGGCGGGTCTACAACGGATTCCTCGGCGGAGCCGCGGTCCTCGCGCCGGACCAATGGCAGAGCTTCTGGTGGATTCCGGCCGGGTTTGCCGCCGTCGTGCTCGTCCTCTTCATCGTCCTCTTTCACGACCGCGTGGACCGCGGCACCGAAGCCGTCACCCCGTCGGCCGACGCGCCGGACGCCTCGCTCACGCCGGCCCCCGAAGCCGGTGTCCCCGCCCCTCGCGTTAGCTGATTCCTGACATGAACCCCGTCCTCCTTACCCGTCGCCAAGCGCTCCACCGGATGGGCCTCGCCCTCGGCGGGATCGCCACGGCCCCCGTCCTCGCGGGCGTGCTCGGCGGCTGCCGCACACCCTCGGGCGACGCGGCGACATCGTACGCATACCAGACCCTCAACGAGAACCAGCAGCGCACCCTCGCCGCGCTCGTCGACCAGATCATCCCGGCGACGGATACGCCCGGTGCCGCCGAAGTTGGTGTGCCTCAGTTCATCGACAAGATGCTGGCGGAGTGGTACGCGCCCGAGCAGCGCGACGTGTTCCTCGCCGGGCTCGCCGGTGTGGGCGCGCGGGCCGGGGAGACCGCGTTCGCCGACCTCGATGCGGAGGCACAGTCGGCGTTCGTGGCCGTGCTTGACCGGGAAGCTTACCCCGCCAACCCGGGAGAAGGCGCGGCGGCGGACGATGACGTGGCGGAGGCCGCTCAGGGGGGCACCTACCAGGCTGAGGAGGAGGCAGAGAATGAGGTGGCCGGGATGCAGGGCGACCTCGGCGAGGCCCAAAGCGGGGCCACCGATTCGACGACCGCAGGCCAAATCAACACAGGCGAAGGCACCGTCTCGATGGGCCAGTCCGCCCAAGGCCCACCGTTCTTCGTCCAGCTCAAGGAACTCACGCTCGCGGGCTACTACACCTCCGAGCCGGGGGCGACCAAAGAGCTCCAGTGGATGGCCTCGCCCGGCCGCTACGACTCCGACGTTCCGCTCTCCGAGGTCGGCCGCGCCTGGGCCTAGCCATCTCCGTCTTCCGCCTCTTTCCTTCCGACCTCCGATGTCCGATCACACCCACGGCACCACGTCCATCGAGCACGTCCGCTCGGTCCAAGTCCAGCCCTCCTCTGAGGTGTACGACGCCATCGTCGTCGGCTCGGGGATGTCGGGCGGGTGGGCGGCCAAAGAACTGACCGAGAAGGGACTCAAGACGCTTGTCCTCGAGCGCGGCCCGCACGTCGAGCACGGCGCCGACTACGTCACCGAGCACCGGGCACCGTGGGATACGCCGTTCCGCGGGCGCGGCGACCGTCGCCACGCCGAGGAGCGCCAGTTCCGTCAGTCCAAGGCCGGCCCGTACAACGAGAACACGGCCCACTGGTATGTCGACGATGTCGACTACCCCTACGCGACGGGCGAGGACGGCTCGCCCGACGAGTTCCTGTGGGTGCGCGGCTACCACCTCGGCGGCCGCTCCATTATGTGGGGCCGCCAGACGTACCGGCTTTCGGAGATGGACTTCACGGCCAACGAGCGCGAGGGCCGTGGCACGCGCTGGCCCATTGGTTACGCCGACATCGAGCCGTGGTACGACTACGCCGAGCGCTTCGCGGGCATCTCCGGCGAGCCGCTCGGGCTCCAGCAACTGCCGGACTCCCAGTTCCTCCCGGCCATGCCGATGACGGCCGTCGAGACCCATGTCAGGCAGGCCATTGCGCGCGACTTCAACGGCCGCGTGATGACGATTGGCCGGTGCGCGATTCTCACGCAGCCGCACAACGGCCGGGCCGGGTGCCACTACTGCGGGCCGTGCGACCGCGGCTGCTCGGCCGGTGCCTACTTCTGCACGCTCTCGACCACGCTCCCCGCCGCCCAGGCGACCGGTAACCTCACCGTCCGTCCCGACTCCATCGTCCACTCGCTCGTTTACGATGAGGAGCGCGACCTCGTGACAGGCGTCCGTGTCGTCGACCGTGAGACGAAAGAGGAGATGGTGTTCAACGCGCGGCTCGTCTTCCTCAACGCGAGCGCCATCGCCTCGGCGATGATCCTGCTGAACACGAAGACGCCGCGCTTCCCGGACGGGCTGGGCAATCAGTCGGGCCTGCTCGGGAAGGGGATCATGGACCACCACTTCAAGTGCGGGGCCTGGGGCGAGATCCCCGGCTTCGAGGACCGCTACACGTTCGGCAACCGGCCCAACGGCATCTACATCCCGCGCTTCCAGAACCTCCCCTGGGAGCCGTCCTCGAAGCGCGACTTTGTGCGTGGCTACGGCTACCAGGGCGGGTCGAGCCGGCAGAGCTGGGGCCGCGGCGCGGGTGAGCCGGGCGTCGGCGTGGCGCTCAAGGAATCGCTCCGCGAACCAGGGCAGTGGGGCTTCACGATGTACCCGTTTGGCGAGACGCTCGCCTACGACGACAACCGCGTCGAGCTGACCGACGAGCTCGATCAGTGGGGCGTCCCGATCCCGCGCGTCGTGGGCTCCATCCACGACAACGAGATGCGGATGCGCGAGGGGATGAAGAACGACGGCGCGGAGATGCTCGAGGCCGCGGGTGCCGTCAACGTCAGGATCTTCGACGAGCCGTACCGCCTCGGCGAGGGGATCCACGAGATGGGCACGGCGCGGATGAGCCGGACGGCCGATACCGGCGTGCTCAACAAGTGGAACCAGATTCACGACGTACCCAACGTCTTCGTTACCGACGGCGCGTGCATGACGAGTGCCGGGTGCCAGAACCCGTCGCTGACCTACATGGCCCTGACCGCACGCGCCGTGGACTACGCCGTGGACCAGATGAAACGCGGAGATCTGAAGGTATAACTACCGAAGGCGCTACTCCACCACCCAGCCTGCTATGAAGCGTCGCACCTTTATCCGGAAGAGCGCTACGGCGGCAGCCGCGCTCGGTTTCGCACCCATGATTGTGCCCCGGCACGTGCTCGGTGGACCGGGATTCCTCGCGCCGAGCGACATGGTGAACCTCGCTGTTATCGGGGCGGGAGGGATGGGGGCCTCGAACATGGCGGCGCTCACGAACCAGCGGATCCTCGCCCTCGCCGACGTGGACTTCGGCTACGTCGACCGCACGGTGGAGGAGCGGCTGCGGGACCGGGAGGGCACCCCGCGCCCGGCTTACGCGGCGCTCCAAGAGGCGTACGCCAAAGCGAATCGCTATGCCGACTTCCGCGAGATGCTCGACGCTGAGCCAGACATCGACGCGGTCGTCATCGCGACGCCGGACCACGTCCACGCGCTCGCGGCGCTCGAAGCGATGCGGCGCGGGAAGCACGTCTACGTCCAGAAGCCGCTCACCTACTCCGTCGAGGAGACTCGTGCGCTGAAGCGAGCAGCGGCCGAGACGGGCGTCGTGACGCAGATGGGCAACCAGGGGCATTCCGGCGACGAAGGCCGCCGCCTCGTCGAGCTCGTCCGCAGCGGCATCCTGGGAGAGATCCGCGAGGTGCAGACGTGGACCGACCGGCCGGCGGGCTGGTGGCCGCAGGGCGTCGGGTTGCCGGAGCCGGAGCCCGTGCCCGAGGGCTTGGCGTGGGACCTGTGGCTCGGGCCGGCTGCGGAGCGCCCGTTCTACCCGCACACGCACCCGTTCGGGTGGCGCGGCTGGGTAGACTTCGGCGTCGGGGCCCTCGGCGACATGGGCGCGCACATCCTCGATTTCCCCGTGTGGGCGCTCGAACTCGGCCAGCCCACGCGGATCCAGACGCGGCATACGCCGTGGGGCGGTGACGCGAAGGACCCCGTCACCTACCCCATCGGCTCCATCACGACGTACCGCTTCGAGCGCGACGGAGGGCCGCTCACCCTGACGTGGTTCGACGGCGGCCTCCTGCCGCCGACGCCCGAGCAGGCCCCCGACGGCTTCATGCTCAACACCGATGGCGGCGGCATCTTCGTCGGTGAGCGCGGCGTGCTCGTCTACGACACCTACGGCCGCCACCCTCGCCTCCTCCCCGAGTCGCTGGAGGCGGAAGCTGCCGCCGTCCCGACCGCGCTCCCGCGCATCGAGGGCAGCATCGACGGACACGAACAGAACTGGATCCGCGCGATCCGGGGCGAGGAGGCCGCCTCGTGCCCGTTCAGCTATGCCGCCGACCTCACGGAGACGATGCTGCTCGGCGTCGTTGCGATGCGCGCCGGCGTCCCGCTCACCTACGACGCCGAGGCGATGACTTTCCCCAACGCGTCCGACGCCGCCCGCTTCCTCCGCCGGACCTACCGGCCCGGATGGGAGCTGCCGGCCGTGGGTTGACACCCGCTTCCGGCCGACGCTCGCCCCGGACCGACGCGGCACGCTGCGTCTCCACCACCCTATCACCTCTCCGCTATGCATCGTCGCATGTTCCTCTCTTCCTCTGTCGCCGCCCTCGGTGGGCTCGCCGCTTTCAGCCCCGCACTCGGCGCGTCCCGCTCGGACCTCCCCGCCCGCCTCGGCGTGCAGCTCTACACCGTCCGCGAGCTGTTCCCCGATGATTTCGTCGGCATGTTGGAGGCGATCAAGCGGATCGGCTACGACGAGGTCGAGTTCGCGGGCTATCACGACCGCGCGCCGCGCGTCGTCCGCGCCGTGCTCGACGATATCGGCCTCACGGCCCCATCGACGCACGTCCCCATCGACGCACTCCGCGACAATTTCGATGGCGTGATGGAAACGGCCAACGTCGTCGGTCACCAGTACGTCGTTCTTCCGTGGCTGCCGCAGGGACAGCGCGCCACCGGGCTCGACGGCTACCGGCAACTGGCCGAGGAGCTGAACGGATGGGGCGAGCGGGCGCAGGCGGCCGGGGTGCAGATGGCGTATCACAACCACGATTTCGAGTTCGAGACGTTCGGCGGGGACACGCCGGGCTACGACGTGCTGCTCGACGAGACGGACCCTGGGCTCGTCGAGATGGAGATGGATCTCTATTGGGTCACGGAGGCGGGGCATGATCCCCTCGACTACTTCAAGCGCTATCCGGGCCGCTTCTCGCTCTTCCACGTCAAAGACCGGACGGCGGACGGCACGATGACCTCCGTCGGCTCAGGCGCGATCGACTTCGTGCAGATCTTCGACCACGCCGAGCAGGCCGGGCTGAAGCACGCCTTCGTCGAGCACGACAACGCCGCAGAGCAGCTTGTCGGTGCCCTCGGCAGTCTCGAAGCGAGCTACGCGTACCTCGCCAGCCTCCGGTAGCGATGCGGCGGCGCGCCTTCTTTCAGACCGGACTTGCGGCGGGGGCGGCCCTCGCGCTGCCCGGTGCGGGCGGTGTCCTCGCCGCCGAACCTCGTCCGCCCTCGGCCTTCCAGCACTCCGTCTGCCGGTGGTGCTACGAAGAGATGACGGTGGACGCGCTGGCGCGCGTGGCGAAGTCCCTCGGGCTCGCCTCCGTCGAGCTACTCGACCCGGACGAGTGGGCGGCGGTGCAGGCGCACGGCCTCACGTGCGCTATGGCGAACCCGCCGCGCCCGCCCGAGTCGGTGATGGGGCCGGGCGAGAACTACTTGACGTGGGGCTGGAACCGGGTCGAGCACCACGGCTGGCTCGTACCGGCCTATGAAGAATGGCTGCACGCTGTGGCCGAGGCCGGGCTCCCGAACCTCATCTGCTTCTCCGGCAACCGCAACGGACTCTCGGACGAGCAGGGCCTGGCGAACTGCGTGCGCGGCCTTCGCCAGATCATGCCCACCGCCGAACGTCTCGGCGTGACGGTGTGCATGGAACTGTTCAACTCGAAGGTGAACCACCCGGACTATCAGGCCGACCACACGCGGTGGGGCGTGGCGCTCGTGGACGCCGTCGGATCGGAACGCTTCCGGCTGCTCTACGACATCTACCACATGCAGATCATGGAGGGCGACGTGATCCGCACGATCCGCGACTTCGCGCCCTACATCGCACACTACCACACGGCGGGCGTCCCCGGTCGCCACGAGATCGACGGGACGCAGGAGTTGCACTACCCGGCGATCTGCCGCGCCATCGCCGAGACCGGGTTCACCGGCTTCGTCGCGCAGGAGTTCATCCCGACGGGCGAGCCGGTCGCCGCGCTCCGTGAGGCCGTCGCCCTCTGCACCGTTTAGTTTGTAGTTCGTAGCTCGCTGCTAATTACACTGCTGGGGGCCACTGGCATCGGCGCGTCTGTTCGGCCACTGACCACCAACCACACACTTCTAACCTCCAATCATGCCCCTCTCTCGTCCCCTGCGCTACGGCATGGTTGGCGGCGGCCCCGGTGCCTTCATCGGCGATGTCCACCGCCGTGCTGCCCGCCTCGACGGCCTCGCCACGCTCGTGGCCGGCGCGTTCTCCTCCGATGCCGAGCGCTCACGCGACTTCGGCCGGACGCTCGGGCTCGACCCGGCCCGCGCCTACGGCTCGTTCGAGGAGATGGCTGAGCGCGAGGCCGCGCTCCCCGTCGCCGAGCGGATCGACTTCGTCTCGGTCGTCACGCCGAACCATCTGCACTTCCCGGCGTGCCGGGCGTTCATCGAGCGGGGTTTCCACGTCGTCTGCGACAAGCCGGTCACGACGACGCTGGAGGACGCCGAGGCGCTGTGCCGGTTGGTGGATGAGCATGGGGTCGTCTTCGCACTCACCCACAACTACACCGGCTACCCGCTCGTCAAGCACGCCCGCGCGCTCGTCGCCGAGGGCGCGCTCGGCACGCTGCGGAAAATCGTGGTCGAGTATTCGCAGGGCTGGCTGGCAACACCCCTTGAGCAGACCGGGAGCAAACAGGCCGCGTGGCGGACCGACCCCAAGCTAGCCGGCGCGGGCGCGCTCGGCGATATCGGCTCGCACGCCGAGAACCTCGCGCGCTATGTCACCGGACTGGAGCTCGACCGGCTGTGCGCGGACGTGAGCACGTTCGTCCCCGGCCGGCGCGTGGACGACGACGCCAACATCCTCGTCCACTTCGAGGGTGGAGCGAAGGGGGTTTTGCACTGCTCCCAGGTCGCCGTCGGCGAGGAGAACAACCTTAACCTCCGCGTCTACGGTACCGAGGCGTCCCTCGCGTGGCGGCAGGAGGAGCCGAACGCGCTCACCTTCCGCACGCTCGACGGCGACGAGCGCGTGATCCGCCGCGGTGCCGACGACCTCGCGCCCGCCGCCCGCCACGGGACGCGCCTCCCGCCCGGCCACCCCGAAGCATTCTTCGAGGCCTTCGCCAACGTCTACGCGAACGCGATGCGCACCATCGCCGCCCGCCTCGCCGGTGACGACCCCGACCCGCTCGACCTCGACTTCCCGACCGTGCAGGACGGAGCCGTCGGCGTCCACTTCATCGAGACGGCGCTAGAGAGCGGCCGGCGGGAGGAATGGGTGGACGCACGGTACGAGCCGCCTGCCGCGTCGTAACCCTACACCATGACACATTTCGCGCTCATCTCCCTCCTCGCCCTCCTCCCGGCCATGGCTTCCGCTCAAACCACCGCCGACGCTGCCTCCCCCGACGGTCGGTTTCAGGTCGCCGACTAACCCTGCTTCTGCCATGTCCCGTCCCGTTACCCTCTTCACCGGCCAGTGGGCCGACATGCCGATTGCCGAGCTCGCCCCGAAGGCCGCGTCCTGGGGCTACGACGGCCTCGAACTCGCCACCTGGGGCGACCACATGGACGTGGGCCGCGTGCTCGATGAGGACGGCTACGCCGAGCGGCAAAAGAGTCTGCTCGAAGAGAACGGACTAGGATTGTGGGCGATCTCGTGCCACCTCGTCGGCCAGGCCGTGGCCGACCGGATGATCGACGGGCGTCATAAGTCGATCCTCCCGGAGCATGTCTGGGGTGATGGGGAAGCCGAGGGCGTTCGACAGCGCGCTGCCGACGAGGTGATCCGCACGGCGGAGGCCGCCAGAAAGCTCGGGATCGAGATCGTCACCGGGTTTACCGGCTCGCCGATCTGGCACCTGTTCTACTCGTGGCCGCCTAATCTCCCCGAGGACGTCGAGGCTGGCTTCCGCGAGACTGCCGAACGCTGGACGCCAATCCTAGACCGATTCCAGGAACTGGGCGTCCGGTTCGCGCTCGAAGTTCACCCCTCCGAGATCGCGTTCGACCTCGTCTCGACCGAGCGCTTTATCGACGCACTCGACGGGCACCCGGCGTTCGGCGTCAACTTCGACCCGAGCCACTTCGGGTATCAGAACGCCGACTATGTCCGCTTCATCGAAACGGTGGGCGACCGGGTGTTCCACGTCCACATGAAGGACGTCTGGTGGGCAGACCGCCGCACCGACGCGGGGATGCTGGGCGGCCACACCGAGTTCGGCGACCCGCGCCGGTCGTGGGACTTCCGGAGCCTCGGCCGGGGAAAGATCCAGTTCGAGGAGGTTATCCGCGCGCTCAACCGGATCGGCTATGACGGCCCGCTCTCCGTGGAGTGGGAAGACGGAGCAATGGACCGCGAGCACGGCGCGGCCGAAGCCGCCGCCTTCGTCCGCCGCCTGGATTTCCCGTCGTCCGAGGTGGTCTTCGATGCGCAGTTTGCGCGGGACCGTCAGCACCAGCCGGAGTAGGAAGGCTTCGGCCGAGCGGCCGAGCCAGGGGGTGCTGAGGGTCTCGTGGTTTTCTTGTATTATCAGGTCTGTATAGCGTTTGTATACATTATCCCGCACGCGGAGGCTGGCGTCACCCCATAGCCTGAGATCCTCGCCCTTCCCTCACCCTCACCCTCACCCTCACCCTCACCCGCATGGAATCCTTCCTCGGCTCGCTCGACTGGACCATCATCACGCTCTACTTTGTGATCGTCTTCGGCGTCGCCATCGTCGCCACCCTGCGCGAGCGGCGGAAGGGGGCCGAGGACTCCGCCGACTACTTCCTCGCCGGGCGGAACGTGGGGTGGTTCGTCATCGGGGCTTCGCTGTTCGCCTCGAACATCGGGAGCGAACACCTCGTCGGGCTGGCCGGGAGCGGCGCGGCGAGCGGCGTCGCGCCGGGGCAGTTCGAAGTGCTCGCCTCGCTGATCCTCCTCATCCTCGGCTGGGTCTTCGTCCCGTTCTACATCAAGAGCGGCGTCTTCACCATGCCCGAGTTTTTGGAGCGGCGTTACTCCGCCGGCGCTCGGTGGTACCTCGCCACCGTCTCCATCATCGCCTACGTCCTCACGAAGATCTCGGTCACGATCTTCGCCGGGGCCGTCGTCTTCCGCGCCGTCGGCGTCCCGTTCTGGACGGGCGCGCTCATCGTGGTGATCGCGACGGGGGCGTACACCGTCTTCGGCGGGCTGCGGGCCGTCCTCTATACGGACCTCCTCCAGATGTTCGTCCTCATCGGCGGCTCGCTCGCGGTCACGCTCGTCGGGCTCGACGCCGTCGGCGGGTGGAGCGGGCTGACGGCGTCCGTGCCGGTCGGCTTCCTCGACATGTGGAAGCCGGCGTCGGACCCGGACTTCCCGTGGACGGGCATCCTCTTCGGCGCGCCCATCCTCGGGGTGTGGTACTGGTGCACGGACCAGTTCATCGTGCAGCGGACGCTCTCGGCGAAGGACGTGGACAACGCCCGGCGCGGGACGATCCTGGCCGGGTTCCTCAAGCTGCTGCCGCTCTTCATCTTCGTGGTACCCGGGATGATCGCCTTCGTCCTCCTCGAACGCGGGGCGATCGCCCTCCCGCTCGGGCTCGACGGCACGGTCGATTACAATGCGGCGCTCCCGACGCTCGTCGGGACGCTGCTGCCGGTGGGCTTGCGCGGACTCGTCGTGGCGGGGTTGCTCGCGGCGCTGATGTCGAGCCTCTCGTCGGTGTTCAACAGTTGCTCGACGCTCATCACGTGGGATGTCTACAAGAAGCTGAACCCCGGCGCGACGGAGCAGCGGCTCGTGTGGGTGGGGCGGCTTTCGACGGTGGCACTCGTAGTGCTGGGGATGGCGTGGATCCCGTTTGTGGAGGCGGCCGAGGGCGGGCTTTACGTGTATCTCCAGAGCGTGCAGGCCTACATCTCGCCGCCGATCGCAGCAGTGTTTCTCCTTGGGCTGGTCTGGAGCCGGCTCAACGCGCAGGGGGCGCTGGCCTCGCTGCTGGCGGGGTTTGTGCTCGGCGTCGCACGGCTGTCGCTGGAGGCGGCGGGCGCGACGGCCGGGTGGTTCACGGGGATCAACTTCCTCCACTTCGCCATCCTGCTCTTCGTCGTGTGTACGGTTATCCTCGTCGTGGTGAGCCTCATGACGGCCCCGCCGCCGGCGGACCAGATCGCCGGACTCACGTTCGCCACCGCCCGCGAACCCGTGCGGCATGTCGACCGTCCGATCGAGGAGGAACGCGTGATTGCCGAGGACACGACGGACCCGGCGTGGCGACGCCTGGACTTTGTGCTGACGATCGTCCTCATCATCTTAGTCCTCGCCGTCTGGCTCTACTTCAGCTGAGGTAGGGCGGGCCGGTAAAAGCACGCGGGTCGGAGACGCTCAGCAGATCCGCGGGAGCGGATCGCCGACGAGCATGTCCACGAGCCGCGTGCCGCCGTAGCTGCTCACCGCGAGCACCGACCGCGCGGGCTGCGCGCGGATCTCCCCGATGACGACGGCTGCCTCGCCGCCCGGCACAGCGCGGAGCGCGTCGAGCGCCTGCTCGGTCGCACCGGGTGCGACGACGGCGAGGAACTGCCCCTCGTTGGCGATGTGGAGCGGGTCGAGGCCGAGGATCTCGCACGCGCCGCGCACCTCCGTCCGGAGCGGGATCTGCTCTTCGGAGAGCACGACGCCGAGCCGGGTGTCGCGCGCGAGTTCGTTGAGCGCCGAGGCCACGCCGCCGCGTGTGGGATCGCGCATCCACCGGAGGCCGGGTGCCACCGCTTCGGCGAGCGCCTCGACGAAAGGCCACACCGAGCGCGTGTCCGAGACGAGGTCGGCTTCGAGATCGAGTTCGCCGCGCGCCAGCAGGATCGTGATGCCGTGGTCGCCGATGGGGCCGGATAGGACTACCCGATCGCCCGGCTGCACCTTCCCGAGGCCAAGGTCGAGTCGCGCATCCATGAGCCCGAACCCGGCCGTGGTGATGTAAAGCCCGTCGGCTTTGCCGTGCTCGACCACCTTCGTGTCGCCGCCGACGACCGCGACGCCTGCGGCCTTCGCGGCCCGCGCCATCGCCTCAATCTCAGACTGAAGCACGTCGGACGGCAGACCAGCCTCGACGATGAGGGTGGCGAGGAGCGCCTGCGGTCTCGCACCCGCGACGGCGAGGTCGTTGACGGTTCCGTTGACGGCGAGCTCGCCGATGGAGCCGCCGGGGAAGCGGAGCGGGTTGACCACGAACGCGTCGGCCGTCAGCGCGAGGCGCTCGTCGCCGAGTGGGAGCACAGCGGCGTCCTCCATCCGGCTGAGCACCGGATTGTGGAGGAGCGGCACGATCAGCCCTTCGATCAGCCGGCGCGTGGCCTTCCCGCCGGCCCCGTGGGACATCTCGATCTGCGGGTCGGTGAACCGAACGCGCGGGCCTTCCTGCCCGTTGGCGGCCCCGCTCATGCGTCCTCCAGAATATCCAGCTCTTCGGCGTGGACGGCGTACTGGTACTGCGCCGCGCATGCGCCTTCGGACGACACCATCAGCGCGCCGATGGGATGCTCGGGCGTGCACTTCGTCCCGAACAGCTTGCACTGGTGCGGCTTGAGGACGCCCTTGAGCACCTCGCCGCACTGCGCGGCTTTGGGATCGGTGACGCGGATGCCGGGGACGTGGTAGCGCTCCTCGGCGTCGAACGCGGCGTAGGCCGGGCTCAGCTTGAGCGCCGACTGCGAGATGAACCCGAGCCCGCGCCACTCGAAGAAGGGCCGCAGTTCGAACACCTCGGCCATCGCCGTCAGCGCCGGGATGTTGCCGTCCCACGGCACGACGCGGGCGTACTGGTTCTCGACCTCCGAGCGGCCCTCGTTCATCTGCCGCAGGATCATCACGATGGACTGCAACAGGTCCAGCGGCTCGAAGCCCGAGACGACGATGGGCGTGCCGTAGTCGCGCGCGATGAACTCGTACGGCCGGCAGCCGATGACGGTCGAGACGTGGCCCGGCCCGATGAAGGCGTCGAGCCGCATGTCGGGTGAGTCGAGGATGGCGCGGATGGCCGGGATGATGGTGACGTGGTTGCAGAAGACGCTGAAGTTCTCGATGCCCCGCGCCTTCGCCAACTGCAACGTCAGCGCCGTCGAGGGGGCCGTCGTCTCGAAGCCGATGGCGAAGAAGTAGACCTCTTTCTCCGGGTTCTTCTCGGCGAGCTTGAGCGCGTCGAGCGGGGAGTAGACCATCCGCACGTCCATGCCTCGCGCCTTGTATTCGAGCGGGCTGCCCTTCGAGCCGGGCACGCGCATCATGTCGCCGAAGGCAGCGAAGGTGATGTCGTTCTCTTCAGCGATGGAGAGGCCGTCGTCCACGCGGCCCATCGGAAGGACGCAGACCGGGCAGCCCGGCCCGTGCACGAGTTCGATGTTCTCGGGCAGGAGGTCTTTGAGGCCGTAGCGGTAGATGGAGTGCGTGTGCCCGCCGCACACCTCCATGATCCGGTAGTGCCGGTCGGGATCGGCGAGCCGCCGGATCTCCTTCGCTGCGGCTTTGATCAGGTCGCTGTCTCTGAACTCGTCTACGTATTTCATGGGGTCCCTTCGGTTTCTTCTGCACGGGAAGCGAATGCCCGCCGCGCGGCCTCGATGCGGTGGGGTTCGATGGCGTCGCGCTGGCGCTGGGCGCTGAGAGCAAGCGCGCGAAAGTCTACACCGCGGAAGCGGTCGTCTGATGCACAGGCCGCGTCGAGCCCGTCCCAGAGCGCTCGCTTGCCGGTGATACCGATCACCAGCATTTCCAGTTCTTCGAGGCGGTTGAGGTCCGAGTAGCCGAGAACTTCTCCGCTAGGCTTGGCCCGATGGACTTTCTCGGAGACCCACGATGCGGCCTGCTTCAGCGGGTTCTCCGTTCCACCGATTCGGTCGAGCAGGTCTTTCAGTACGGCCTGATCCTTTCGGATCTCCTCCAGCGTCCGAGTCAGGAGGGCTGCGAGGTCGCCGTCCGGGTTGTTCGTGAGGCAATGCTCACCCTGCTCAACCGCCACGACAGAGCCTGCGAGGTGGTCGTTGAGGTAGATCCGTAAGAGTTTATCTCGCATGGCAGTCCCCGAAGTGGGCGGATCAGGCGCTCTGCTGCACGCAGGCAATAGCGACGCCCATGTGGACGAGCAGTACGTCGCCGGGCGACACATCCGGGGTAAAGGCCGTGGCGATTTCGGCCCGCTCGCCGGTACGGTCCTCGCACTCCGCGAAGCCGTCCGCCCGGAGCGCGACGACGCGCACGGGCACAGCGACATCGCCGCAGGTCGTGCAGCCGTCGTCGTCGAGCGTGCAGGTGCCGAAGTCACTCAGGTCGGCCACGACTCGCCTCCGTTCTGGTCGCCGAACTCGTAGCCCTGGATCTCCTTGATGGCCTCGGTGGCTTCGCCGAGCTCGGTGAGCATACGGAGTTGGAGGGCGGCTTCCTCCGCGCTGATCTTGCTCATCGCGAAGCCGACGTGGATCAGGACCCAGTCACCCTCGTCGAGAGGATTATTGCGCAAGAGGTCCACGTTCACCTGGCGGCGCACGTTCGCCACTTCGACCGTGGCGAGCGAGCGGTCGTCGGTGAAGGACTTGATCTGGCCGGGAATTGCTAGACACATAATGGTGTGGATGAGAGCGCTTCGAGGGGCAGGACGGGAGGGAGCGACTTCGCCGAATGCTTAAACGGTCGGATGGCGCGCGGGGTCCGTCGGCGTCTCCACGATGACGGAGAGAACGAGCAGGCTGAACCCGAGGGGCCAGGCGATGAAGGCCGTCACATGCCCGTACTCCCAACGAGGCCGTACTCCCAACGAGGACGCAGCTGCGCGTACGCCTCCGCCACGGCATTCGGGGTTGACTCCGTGACCCGGAGCCACTCCGCATTCACGGGCGCGACGAGGGTGAACCACAGCACGAGCGAGAGTACGAAGCCGAGCGTCGCAAAGAGCGTCAGGCGGAAGGACGAGTGACCACGCACCAAGAAGGTTAGTGCCCCAGCGGCCAGGATGGAGCCGACTTGGAGGATGGCCCCGACCGAGCCGAAGAGCTGGTACAACGTGCTGGTGACGGCCGCATACATCTCGGCATCGTAGGCCATCTTCGGCGGCAGCTCCAACACGTGGGCGGCCCCGAGTGTCAGACCGAGCGCAGCCAAGAGAAGGGTAGCGAAACGCCAAGTTCGTAGCAGCACGGTTGCCTCTGTTGTACAACAAGCCTCGTCCTTTTCGGACACGTTCCACGTCTGCAACATCGAAGTACCAGCGGCGCAGCGAGTCCTTAGTGGCCCGTCACGTAGTCCCGAGGCGTCGTCGTAACGCCCATCGGTCGTTCCTCGCGGCTGTGGCCGCGGATCTTACTGTAGCGCCGAATCGCGGGGATGCTGGCGACGAGGGCGATGAGGACCAGAAGGGCAAGGAAGATGAAAAAGCCCAGCAGGATGTACGTACCCATGAGTGCACCTCTTCGGGTGGAATGGTGAGGGATGGGACGGTAGGGGGCAACGCGACGACGAGTCCCACTGGGCCAGTCGTCGCCTCACGGTTTGCGGCCTGTGATGTACGACCTCGGCGTCGTCGTGATGCCCATCGGCCGGTCGTCGCGGCTCTCGGAGCGCATCTTCAGGTAGCGCGAAATGGTGGGGATGTTGGCGGCGACGGCGACACCGACGAGGGCGACGGGGACGGCGGCGAGTGCTTTCTTGATCAGACCCATAGGGGTTACCTCTCTACTTCGGTTGGTGCCTCTTCGAGGCGTGGTGTGCGAGGTTCATCGAGCAAATCGCCGACGAGGGAGTGAATCATGGCGATGGCTTTCGGGATAGCAGCCTGCACGGCGGAGCTCAGGCCGAGCTGCCCTTCCTGAGGTTCCAGCACGGCCGGCTCACATCCTACGACGTACAGGCGGTTTAGGTCGCCGCCGAGCGAGCGGACGAGTTGGAGCACGAGGAGCGGGTTCAGGCTGTGGCTGTTGACGACCGTCCCTTCGAGCGCGTCGAGTTCGGTGAGGTCGGGCTCGATGAGGTAGACGGTGCCCGGCGGCTCGCCCTGCTGCGTGGCGTCGACGAGGACCGTCGCGTCGTAGCCGTCCATGATGGCGTAGGCGAGGTCGTAGCTGCGGATGCCGAAGTCGGTGACGCGGATGCCGTCCGGCCACTCCTGCCGCACGAGCTGCTGCGCGACCTCGCAGCCGAAGGCGTCGTCGCCGTGGAAGATGTTGCCGATGCCGGCGATCAGGATGCGGTGCTCGCTCATGCCTCGCCTCCGAGCACTTCGACGTCTTCGGGTCCAAAGAAAAAACGGTGGCCGGGCTGACGCATCCGGCCGAGGTCGGCACCGGGGTCGTCCTCCAAAATGAGCGCGAGGTGGATGCGGCCTTCGAAGTCCTGCTCGATGGCCTCGATCTGGGCGACTTTGCCTTCGAGCACCCTATCCATGATGTCGGCGCGGCCCTTCGGGTGGATGCGCACGCGCGCGCCGGTCTCGTACGAGGTGCCGTTCACGGTGACGCGCTCGACGCGCGTGCTGTTGCCGAAGAAGTCCCACGGCTCGGTGTCGCCGTCACCGCCGGACGCGCTCGCCCGCACCGGGCGCATCTCGCGGATCGTGCCGTGCAGGTTCATCATCTCCTCGCCGGACATCGCCTCGGTGCGCTGGAGCAACCGGCGGCCGACCTCGTCCGACTGGCGCATCTCGTCCTTCTCGGCGTCGGTCATCGTGAGGATGCGGAGCGTGAGCATCTCGTCCATCTCCAGCCCGTCGAAGAAGTCGCCGGGGCTCTCGGGCGCGAGCTCGGGGTAGTCGTAGAGGATGATGGGGGAGGACAGCATCGTGTGCCGCTCGTCGTCCGCTTTCTCCCCGACGAGGACGGGCCACGTGCCGACGTTCTCACAGGCAGCGGCGGCCTCGGCGTAGGTGTCGGGCGGTTCGAGGAGCGAGAGGAACGCGCCGTTCTCGACCGTCAGAATCGTGTGTGCCGAGGCGAGCGTGCGCATTACGACGGCCTCGTCGTCCTCGGGCATCGCCTCCGGCATCGGCGTCCGGTTCTCGATGCGGATGGCGACGCGGAGCGTCTGCTCGTCCACGGTCTCGACCGCGACGTGCACGTCTCCTTCGAGCCCTTGCTGCACCCGTTCGAGCACGCCGACGATCCGTGCATCGTCGTCTTCGATGGGTTCGAGGGCGCGCGATGCCGGGAAGCTGAACGGGAACGTCGTTTCGGTCGACGTGCTCAGGTCGAGGGGCGGAAGCTCGACGGTGCGCTCGACGGCCTCCTGCCACGTCTGGTACATCCGCTCGCCGATCCGGAGGGCGCGGACGCGTTCGAACTCCGCATCCTCCGAGAGCGCCGCCAGCGGCTCGGGAAACCGGCCCACCGTGCGCGCCGTCGGGTGCAGGAAGCGGATGGTGAGGCGGAGCGTCGGGGCCGTGTTCGGCTGGCGCTGGACGAGGACCTGCGTCTGCATCGCCCACGGCTCGGCTCC
Organism: Rhodothermales bacterium; assembly: GCA_038232935.1. Lineage (GTDB taxonomy): Bacteria > Bacteroidota > Rhodothermia > Rhodothermales > JANQRZ01 > JBBSMX01. The sequence continues at coordinate 21,846 of JBBSMX010000045.1, forward strand.
GTTCTCGGCCTCGCTGTAGGCTTTCGGATAGACGCGCCCGAACGTGAACCGCTGGCGGTTCTTCGCCGCTGAGGGGCGGTACGGGTAGAGGATGTACCCCTCGTACAGCACGGCCCGCACGATCCGGTCGACGGGAGACTCGCTCATGGCGCGACCTCCCCGCAAGCGGGATCTGCGACCTCGGCTTCGGGGAGCAGACGCATCAGCGCGTCCTCCCAACTCGTCAGGCCGTGGCGACGCTTGTAGGCGTAGAGCCGCTCGAACACGTCGCGCTGGAGGTAGAGCCACGCGCTGTCGGGGTAGTGATGCTCCATCATGCCTTTCCAGACGTGCACCGGCATGCGGTACTCGGCCTCGGCGTTCCACGAGATTTGCTGGACCTGTATGCGCCCGTCCGGTGTGGCGTAAAAAACGGTCCCGCTGAAGAGGAAGAGGAGCGGGATGTCGCCCTCTTCCAGCGCGTAGAAATACTTCGTGGCCGCCACGTTGAGGTCGAAGGTGCAGGGCACCGGGAGCGCGACGGTCGTGCTTCCGGTGAAGCCCGGCACGATCACGTTCGCGTGCGTCCAGAGGCGCGTGCGGAGCGTCTGCCCCCACCGCTCGGGCTCGCCGAAGAGGTCGGCCAGCCGCTCCTGCTCGTCGCCGTTGTAGCTGCGGCGGTTCGAGTGGACCTGGATCTGCGCCTGCAGCATGACCGATTGGACGGCCTGCTCGGGCGGCGTGTTCGCCACGTCCACGGTGAAGTGCATGAGGGGCACCATCCCCCGGACAGCGGGCTCGACGCCGGTAATCTGGAAGCTCAGGTCAGGCATCGGACCTCACATGGATGGGTCGTGCTTGCTGTGCCACCCGCTCGAAGAACGTATCGATCTCCGCCCATACACGCTCGCCGCCGGAGAGGCCGCGCCAGTGCAGCCGGATCAGCCCCACGAGCCCGAAGCACGTGTCGATGGGCGCGAGGTACGACAGCCGGCTCTCGCCGACGCGGTTGACGAGGAGCGCCTCGACGTCCGGCTCCATCTGTGCGAGCGCCGGGTTCTGCTCTTCCAGCGCGTCCCACGCCGACAACGGAAGCTGCGACTCGGTCGCGCCCGCCGGGCTCGGATACATCGCCACGACGCGGTCCACGTTCGAACTGCGGTAGAAGAAGGCGAGGTTGATGGGGAGGGCAAGGCCGTTCCACAACGCATCGTCCAAGCGGAAGTCAGGAAGCGCCCGCGGGTCGCGGGGGATCAGCTTGAACCGGCCGTCCACGACATCCTCGAAGCGGAGCGCGCAGGCGTCGCACGCGCACGCTACCTGCCGGTTGGACACCTCCAGCAGGTGGCGGTGGACGGGTGGCACGCGCACGCTGCACAGCTCGCACCGCTCGATAGGGCCGTCACCCGGCTCCTCGCGCACGTACTGGCGAAGGGTGGCGAAGGCGTTGGAAGGACGGGGAGATTGCATAAGGCACCGGGGCGCGAGGGGCATCCGAGGCAGCGCGACGGGCGTTAACCCAAGAAGCGCTACGCGTCGTCATTCAGAGGTTTCGTCGGCGGGTTGATAAGTGAGGAGGAGCACCCCCGTATTGGTTGGCTTGCTGTCGGTGAGGTTCAGGGTGCTCGTTCCGGCGCCGGTGTTGAACAGGGGTTTCCCGCTTCCTACTACGATGGGAAAGGTCACGAGGCGGTACTCGTCGATGAGGCCGAGGGGCATGAGCGAGTTCACCAGTTGCCCACTGCCGTGGATGACGATGTCCCGGTCGTAGCGTTGTTTCAGTTTGGAAACCTCGTCTGCGACGTTGTCCCGGATCACGTGCGAGTTGTTCCACGCTGGATTCTTCAGCGTCGTTGATACTACGTGCTTAGGGATGCTGTTGAACCGGTCTGCGAACTCGTCGCCCGCACGGTCGGGCCAGGCCGCAGCAAACCCCTCGTAAGTGACGCGCCCCAACAGAAGAGCGTCGGTGGCCATCACCTCGTCGAATTTGAACGCTCCTACCTCGTCGTTGAAGAACGGAGCAGTCCAGTTCTGTGGTTCTTCGAAGACACCATTGAGCGTTACGAACTCGGTGACGACGATCTTAGCCATGGGAACACTAAAGGCTTGAGGACTTCAGGGAGTGGGCAGTGCGATGCGAACGCCTGAGGGCTCGACGAGCAGAGGGTACGGTTCGAGGTGTTTCGAGGGCGTATCGAGGCCGCGCCCGGCACGGATTACGTCGAAGGCCTGGCCGCAGTGCGGGCACGCGAGCGCGGTGTCCTCGATGCGCGCGGCGTCGAGCGGCTCCTCGCAGACGGGGCAGGTCGAGTCGTAGGCGTAGAAGTTGTCGCCGAGACGGCAGAAGAGGACGGTGTTGCCGTTGACTCGCTCCGTGCGGACGCCGCGCTGCGCGAGGCCGTCGAGGCCGTGGATCGGGTACCAGTTGGCCTGCTCGGGCGCGTACCCGTTGGGTGTCGCCAGGTGAAGCGGGAACGGCGTGTCGTCCACATCGGCTTCCGCCTCCGCCTTCACTTCTTCGACGGCGACCACGTCGGGGGCCGCCTCATAGATCGCGTCCTCGACGGCCAGCTTGAGCGTCATGGACGAGGCGGGACAGCTCCCGCAGTTGCCCTGCAACCGCACGCGGACGACGCCGTCCTCCACGCTCAGCAGCTCGACGTTGCCGCCGTGCGACTCCATGTACGGCCGTACCGTATCGAGCGCCCGCTGCACGCGGGCCTCGATGGGGAGCGGGTGCAGTCCGTGCAGGAGGAGCAGATGGCTGATGACCGTGTCTTCGGGCAGCGTTTCCTGGATGAGGCGCTCTCCTTCCGGACCGGCTTCCCAGACGATCTCCATGATCCGGTTCAGGCCGGTGCCGTGGAGTTCGAGGAGCGTCTGCACGAGTTCTTCCGCACTCGCCCGCGTCGCCGGGTCGGCGGACTGGAGCGTGTGCAGCAGCGTCTCGACGCGCTGGAGGCGCTGCTGGAAATCGTTGCTCGGTTGGTGGTTACCCATAGTGCTGAGACGAGGTAGGGGCGCACGGCCCGTGCGCCCCTACGGTTCGAGGCATGATCCGGGAGGTCTGGATTATCCCGGCTGGTGGCCGAACATCGGCGAGTGCTGCACGGTCTGGAGCTTTTTGCCGCCGCCGGTGAACATGTGGACGCCGCACGGCAGGCACGGATCGAAGCTGCGGACGGTCCGCATGATGTCGATGCCCTTGAAGTTCTCCGGTCCGTTCTCTTCGAAGATCGGGCACCCCTGCACGGCATCCTCGTACGGACCCGGCGTGCCGTGCACGTCGCGGACGCTGCCGTTCCAGGGCGTCGGCGGGTAGGGGTGGTAGTTGGCGATCTTGCCCTCGCGGATCACGACGTGGTGCGAGAGCACGCCGCGCACGGCCTCGTGGAAGCCACAACCGATGGCCTCCTCCGGCACTTTGAAGTCGCTCCACACGTCGGTCCGACCGGCGTGGAGTTCCGCCATCGCTTTCTCGATGAAGTAGAGCGCGGCCCCGGCAGCGTAGGCCTGGAAGTAGGTCCGGGCGCGGTTCCGCTCGATGGCGTTCGAGAGGCCCTTGCCGTTCTTATCGGTCGGGATCTCCCACGTGTAGTCCATCGCGGGCTTGAGCGACGTCTTGGGGAGGTGGAAGCGGACGGTGTTGTCGCCCGGGGCCTTCACGTAGCCCATGTCCACTTTGCCCGCGAGGGCGGCCGCCCAGAGGCGTGCGAAGGGGCCGCCGCCGGTGTCGAGCGCGAGGTGGTCGCCGGTGCGCTCGTCGTACCAGCGGGGCGACATGGTCCAGGAGTATTTGTCGTCGAAGTCGCGGCGCTGCGGGCGCGGGATGGTGGTCTGGTTCCAGGGATGGTCCTGACTGACCGGGTTGCCGAGCGGGTCGTGCGAGACGAAGGTCTCCTGATTCTCCCAGCCGTCGTAGTACGAGCTGCCGAGAAGGATGCGGATGCCGAGGTTGATGTCGACGAGGTTCGTCGTCACCAGCTCGTCGTCCACGATCACACCGGGGGTGACGAACATCGCGTTCCCCCACTTGTTCATCGTCTTGTAGTCGTAGTCGCACACGTCGGGGTCCTGGAACGAGCCCCAGCAGCCGAGCAGCACCCGCCGTCGTCCGACCTCTTCGTAACCCGGAAGCGCTTCGTAGAAAAAGTCGAACAGGTCATCGTGGAGCGGGAGGCACCTCTTCATGAACTCGACGTAGCGCATCAGGCGCACGAGGTAGTCGGTGAAGAGCTGCACCGTCGGGACGGTGCCGACGCCGCCGGGGTAGAGCGTGGAGGGGTGGACGTGGCGGCCCTCCATCAGGCAGAACATCTCGCGCGTGTAGCGGCTCACCTCCAGCGTCTCGCGGTAGAACGCGCCCTCGAACGGGTTGAGCGCCGTCATGATGTCCGAGATCATCTTGAAGCCGTGGTGCTCGGCCCCCGGACACGGCGTGTTCTTCGCCTTCTCCCACACGCTGGGGTTGGTCTCCTGGACCATCTTGGCGCAGTAGTCCACGCCCACCAGGTTGTCCTGGTAGATGTTGTGGTCGAACATGTACTCGGCGGCCTCGCCGAGGTTGATGATCCACTCGGCCAGCGGCGGGGGGACGACGCCGAAGGCCATGTTCTGCGCGTAGCAGGCGCAGGTGGCGTGGTTGTCGCCGCAGATACCGCAGATGCGGCTCGTGATGAAGTGGGCGTCGCGCGGGTCCTTGTTCTTCATGAAGATCGAGTACCCTCGGAAGATGGAAGACGTGCTGTGGCACTCCTTCACCTCCTTGTTGTCGAAGTCGATCTTCGTATAGATCCCCAGGCTGCCCACGATCCGGGTGATAGGATCCCAGGACATTTCGACGAGCTTGCCGGGGCCCGCTTTCGTGCCTTTGGTCGATTGAGTTAGAACTTCTGCCATGGTGAATGCCTCGTCAGGAGTTGTCGTTGGCGGTTGGAGGGGCGGGCTGTCAGGACCGGCCGTAAGTCGTGGGCGTGTAGCCCGTCGTGAGTTCGGGGCGCGGGTGCCGCCACTTCGGCTCCTTGTTGACGGTCTTGTTCGTCACCTTGCGGAGGTTGCGGATGGTGACGCCGTAGGTCTTGATCATCATCGAGGAGAGCGTCGCGCCGGGCGGCTCGTCCATGAACGGCATGAAGTCGTCCGGGAAGCCGGGCATGGTGCAGCCGATGCAGATGCCGCCGACATTCGGGCAGCCGCCGATGCCGGCCATCCAGCCGCGCTTCGGCACGTTGCAGTTCACCACAGGTCCCCAGCAGCCGAGCTTCACGATGCACTCGGGCTTGCCGTACTTCTCGGCGAACTGGCCCTGCTCGTAGTAGCTCCCCCGGTCGCAGCCTTCGTGGACCGTCCGGCCGAAGAGCCACTCGGGGCGGCCCGCGTCGTCGAGCGGGATCATGGGGGCGAGGCCGGCGACCTGATAGAGCAGGTAGAGCAGCGTCTCCATGAAGTTGTCGGGCTGCACCGGGCAGCCGGGGACGTTGACGATGGGCAGCCCGGCCTTCGACTTCCAGTCCCAGCCGAGGTAGTCGGCCAGTCCCATCGCGCCGGTCGGGTTACCCTTCATCGCGTGGATGCCGCCGTACGTCGCGCAAGTGCCGGCGCCGATCACGGCGATCGCCTTCGGCGCGAGCCGGTCGATCCACTCGTTGGTGGTGATCGGTTGGCCGGTTTCGGAGTCGGTTCCCATGGCCGCCCAGTAGCCTTCACCGCTGGTCTGCTCGTTCGGAATCGACCCTTCGACGACGAGCACGAAGTTCTCGATCTCGCCGCGCT
>JBBSMX010000046.1:0-27037 GCA_038232935.1 Rhodothermales bacterium
CGGCCCCGCCGTACGCCTGCTCGCCGCCGCCGTGCCGCACCATCGCTACGACTCGCTCGCCGTCGTCCTCGCCGACCCGTTCGTCACGTTCGGCCCGAACGCGGGCGGCCCGCTCACCGTCGCCGACAGCGGCCTCGTCCGTCTGCCGCTTCCGCTCGACCTCGACGGCCGGAGCAACGCCACACTCCAGCTCCGCCTCGACCCGGCAGCCTCGCTCGCGCGCGACACGACGGGACACTGGACGTTCCACCCGCAGCTCTCCGTGCGCAACTGACCTACGAAGCCTCATTGTTCACAGAAACGATGATCGAGCCGGCACAGGCAATGGTTCTGCTGCTAGCTTCGGATGGAAGCGATAGAGCTGGTTTGACATCACAGATTCAGCAAGCGGCGTAGTTTGTTACGAACCAAACAGTTGCGCCGATGTCCTCTCTGCCGTCTGTCCTCGCTCTGGAGTCGCGTACCACATTCCGATGGCTCATCATCGCCGTCTTCGTCGGCTTAGTGTTCGCCGTCGCCGGGCTGTGGGCGTTCGGCTTCGCCAGCATCTTTACGGCTCTGCTTTGGGCGATAGCCTGCCTCGTGGCGGGAGGTGCCATAGGCTTCCTCTTCGGTATCCCCCGTGTGCTCCAGCAGGACTCGCCCACCGCTGGCAACAGCACGCCCGACGAAGCCGACGACGGCCCTGGCTACCGGCTGCTCGTCAATACGAATCTGGAGCAGATCTCGGACTGGCTTACAAAAATCATCGTCGGTGTCGGGCTTATTCAGCTTCACGAGTTGCCCGGCGTTTTTCTCAAAGCAGCCGTTTTCGTCGGAGACGGGTTGGGGGAGGGTACGACCGTGCTGGCGACGGCCTTACTGGGCTACTTCACCGTCACCGGGTTTCTCTGCGGTTATCTCATGACTCGGCTCTACCTCGCCGGCGCGTTCGCCCGCGCCGATGCGAGTGTGAGCGTGGGTGGCAGCGAGCTTTCGCTCCCCGAGGCCGTGCGCCAGATGGCAAAGCTCATTCCCGACCTCCTCGGCCGCGACGACACGACCATCAGACGCGCCCCGCCCCATCCGGACGACGGTATCGACTCGGCGCGCGGCGACGGAGATCAGGACGAACCGGCAGCATCGGAGATGCCATCTCCGCGATCGATGCCGGCTCCGATAGACAGCACGGCCCCGGCTCCCCCCCCAGCCATCCAACCTCAGCGCTCCCGAGCCCTCCTGTGGGTCGACGACAACCCGACCAACAACAGCTTTCTAATCGAGCACCTCAACCGGCAGGGCGTTCGGGTCGTCACGGCGCGAACGACGAAAGAGGCCCTTGATCTCCTCAAGCAGCAGGACTTCCAGCGCGTCGTTACGGACCTCGGTCGAGTCGAGGGTCGCCGCTTCGATCAGACGGCCGGCCTCAACCTCATCCGGGCAATCCGCACGCACGACCCCTCGATGCCTGTCGCAGTCTACAGCAGCACGCGGAGCATCCGGGTCTACGCAGCCGACGCGCTCGAAGCAGGGGCCGATATCATCACCGACAACGGTCAGAACCTCTTACAAGCGCTGGAAACGACCGGCTAATTTGGTTCCCATAGGAAACCCCGGCCGCCACGCAGGCGGCCGGGGCTGTTTTCATAGAGACGGTTTGGCGTCACCCCATCGCGGCGGGGCCGACGGCTTCGACGCGGCTGATCTCGGGGACCGAGCGCTTGAGCGCCTGCTCGATGCCGGCGCGGAGCGTCATCATGCTCATCGGGCACGTCCCGCACGCGCCGAGCAGTTCGAGCTCGACCACGAAATCGTCGGTGACGTTCTGGAGGCGGACGGAGCCGCCGTCGGCCATGAGGTAGGGGCGAATCTGGTCGAGGGTCTCCTCGATTCGCTGGTGGAGGGCCGGGTCGGTGTGGATCGTCTCAGGCATCGGGGGTAGGCGGCTGGCGGAATCGGGAGTATAACGCCGGGCACGGCGGAACGTTCGAGCGCGCTCCGTGAAGAGTGCGGCGTTACCGATACAGGATTTCCACCTGGGGCGTCGGCGGGAGGTCGGCGTTGCGGATCGAGACCTGCTGCGCCGTCAGCTCGGCGATCCGGCGGAAGGCGCGGGCCGAGATGCTCTCAGGCTCCTTCTCGACGATGGGCGTGCCCTCGTCGCCGCTCTCGCGGAGGCTCTGCTCGATGGGCACCTCGCCGAGGAACGGAACGCCGATGTCCTCCGCGAGCCGGCGCGCGCCGCCCTCGCCGAAGAGGTAGTACTTGCGGTCCGGCATGTCCGGCGGCGTGAAATACGCCATGTTCTCGACGATGCCGAGGACGGGGACGTTCACGTTCCCGAACATCGCCACGCCCTTGCGCGCGTCGGCGAGCGCCACCTCCTGCGGCGTCGAGACGATCACGGCCCCGGTGAGCGGGACAGTCTGGACAATCGTGAGCTGGATGTCGCCGGTGCCGGGCGGGAGGTCGAGCACGAGGTAGTCGAGGTCGCCCCACGCGGCGTCGTTGAGGAACTGGCGGACGGCGGACGAGACCATCGGGCCGCGCCAGACGACGGCCTGCTTCTCGTCCACGAGGAAGCCCATCGAGAGGAGCTTGACGCCGAACTTTTCGAGCGGGACGATCTTCCGGTCCTCGCCCACGCGCGGCTTCTCGCTCGGCGGGATGCCGAACATCACCGGGACGGAAGGGCCGTAGATGTCGGTATCGACGAGCCCGACGGCCGCGCCCTCCTGGGCGAGCGCGACGGCGAGGTTGGCCGCCACCGTGCTCTTGCCCACGCCGCCTTTGCCGGAGGCGACGGCAATGATGTTTTTGATCCCGCCGAGGACGGGCGGCTGCACGCCCGGCCCGGCCGCCGGCCCCGGCTTGCTCGTCACGTTCGAGGTCATGTTCACCGTCACCTCAGCATCGGCGTCGACGAGTTCGTGGACGGCCTTGACACACGCGCCCCGGATCTGCTCCTTGAGGGGGCAGGCGGGCGTGGTGAGGATCACGGTGAACGCCACCTGCTGCCCGTCGATCTCGACGTCCTTCACCATGTCGAGGGTGACGAGGTCTTTGCCGAGGTCGGGCTCGATGACGTTCGAGAGGGCATCGAGGATCTGTTCGCGGGTCATAGCAGCGGGGTCGGAGGAATCGGCCGGGGGGGCGGGAATGCACGGCAGCGCTGGGCGGGGGTTCCCCCTCCACGGCGTCCTCACACCACCCGCTCCGCCATCCACCGGAGGGCGAGGCCGTGGCGGAGACCGCGCGGGCTCGGCCGGATGGCGTCGAAGCCGAAGCGCTGCATAAAGGCGTCGAGGACGAGCACGCCGGCGGCGTACACGTCGGCGCGGCCGGCGAGCAGGGTCGGGTCGAGGGCGAGTACTTCATCGGCCGAGAGCGTCAGCAGCCGGTCGCGCCACGCGCGGACGGTGGCGGCATCGATGGGAGCGGTGGGCGTCCCGACGAGGGCACCGAGCACGCGCACGGTCCCGGATGAGCCGAGGAGGGGCAGGCTAGCATCGACGCGCAGCCCGTCGAACACGTCGGCGACGAACCGCTCCGCTGCTTCCACGGCGTCGGGCGCGGGCGGAAGGGTGGGGAAGCACCGCTCCGTCAGCCGCACGGAGCCGACATCGACGCTCACCCGCTCCGGCTCGGCGGCGGCGGCGCGGCCGGTGACGATCTCGGTCGAGCCGCCGCCGACGTCGATCACGCACGCGGCGTCGAGGTCGGGGTAGGCAGAGCAGGCGGCGCGGAACGTCCACAGCGCCTCCACGTCGCCGGAGATCATGTGGTAGTCGAGGCCGAGATCGCGGACACGCTCGGTTAACTCGTCGAGGTTCTGCGCGTCCCGCGACGCGCTCGTCGCGCCGATCACGACGGTTTCGGCACCGTACTCGTCGGCCCGCGCTTTATACGCCGTGAGGGCGTCCACGACGCGGTCCATCGCCTCCGGCGCGAGGCGGCGGTGCGCGTCCACGCCCTGCCCGAGCCGGACGTAGCGGTCCTCTTCGTACACCGACTCCAGCCGGCCGTCCCGCACGTCACCGATGAGCAGCAGCGCCGTATTCGTACCCACATCGACTGTGGCAATTCTGGTCATCGGTCGTCGGCGTTTTTTGTCACGATCAGGCTCCACCACTCGTTCTCGGTCGCCTCGTCGTAGAGATGTAGCCCGGCCTTTTCGACGGCGGCGAGCATCGCCTCGCGGTCCGTCGTGAGGAGGCCGGCGAGGACGAGCCGGCCGCTCGGCTTCAGCTTCGCCGCGAAATCGGGCAGGAGGGCCAGCAGCACGTTCCGGTTGATGTTGGCGAAGACGAGGTCGAAGTCCGTTTCCGGGATCACGTCGAGCGAGCCCTCGCGGACCTCGAAGCGGTCGGCGACGCCGTTGAGCAGGGCGTTCTCCGTCGCGTTCACGGACGCCCACGGGTCGATGTCGAAACCGAGCGCCGAGGCCGCGTCGAGCTTGAGCGCGGCGATCCCGAGCACGCCCGTGCCCGTGCCCGCGTCGAGCACAGTTTCGCCGCCGCGCACGAACGCGGGCAGGAAGCCGAGGGCGAGCCGCGTGCTCTCGTGGTAGCCCGTCCCGAAGCTCATCTTCGGGTCGATCTCCAGCAGGAGCTTGTCGGCGTGCTCGGGCGGCACGTCGGCCCATGTCGGCTTGATGAGGAAGCGACCGACGGCGAGCGGGCGGATGGTCTCCTCCCACTGCGCGTTCCAGTTCTCCTCGCGGACGATCCGCTCCTCCATCTCCACGGGCAGGTCGTAGGCACGGAGCCAGCGCTCGACCTGCTCGCGCTGCACGTCGCTCCAGCGCGTCACGGGGGCGTAGGCCGTCAGCCGGTCGTCGCCCTGCTCGAAGCTCTCGAAGTCGAGGTCGGCCAGTTCGGCGATGAGGAATTCGTGGTAGCGGTCCGGGACGCGGAGGACCAGTTCGAGCGTTTTCATACGGCGGGGCGAGAGGGCAGGCGGGCCTGCCTCTACGCCTCGGACACCGTCGTGTTCGGCTCGGCGGGCGGGGCCGGCGGGGCGGGCGGCACTTCGGGCATGTCAGCACGCTCCACGGTGATACCCCACGAGCCCGGATCGGTGGGCGAGCCCTGGCTGAAATCGCCGAAGGCGTGGGAGTCGTCGGTCTGAAAGTGGACGGTGTAGGTGCCGGCCGGGAGGGTGAGGATCCCCTTGAACCGGCGGTTCTTGCGCGAGCCGCCGGCCGGCTCCGTGTTCGAGCGCGTCATCTCCCAGACGAGGTCGTCGGCGCGGTCGTCGGTGATCCAGCCGTAGTCGAAGCGGTCGGTGAGGAGGATCTCGCCGACGGCGTAGATCCGTAACGGCGTGCTGGCGTCGAGGGTGAACGTCCGTTGCACGTCCTGGTCGTTGCCGAGCGGGGCCAGCCGGACCGGCAGATCGACCGGCCCCGTCGCGGGCGGCATAAGCGGTGCGATGGCCTCGACGCTTTCCCGCTCGCTGCGGCGGGCCACCTCGATGGAGGGGGCATTGCCATCGACCGCGAAGAGGGTCACGCCCCAGCGCTCGGGGTGGTCCGGCGGGTCGCCGCGCCAGCGCGCCGGGCTGTGCGAATCGTCGGATTCGTAGTGCAGGGTGTAGGTCCCAGGCGGCAGGACGAGGCTGCCCTCCTCGACCCGGTTCCGCTCCTCGCCGCCGGCGTGCCGCGTCTCGTCGTAGTCCATCTCCCACACGGTCCCGTTCCCGTCGCGGATCAGCCACGCGTGGTCGTACGCCTCCCTGGGCCGCATCTCGCCGAGGGCATAAATCCACACCCGGAGCGAGTCTCCGAGCGTGAACGTCGCCGTCTCGAGGGCGTCGTCGCCGACGCCGGTGATGTCGACGACCTTCGGGAGCTGGTTCCACGGGTCGAAGGCGGCGACGCGGTCCGGGGTGTCGGTGTAGAGGAAGAGGCCCCACCCGGCCGGATCGAGTGGCGGATTCGCCGCCCAGTCGTCGGCGTCGTGCGAGCCGTCGGACTCGTAGACGGCGCGGTAGAGGCCGAGGCCGAGGTCGAGCGTCCCGCTGAAGCGGCGGTTCTGGACGGAGCCGCCGGCCCACTCCGTGTTCGTCTCGGTCATCTCCCAGACGCGCTCGCCGGCCAAGAGGTCGTCGATCCAGCCGTAGTCCGAAGGCCCGTTGAACAGCTCGCCGATAGCCTCGATGCGGAGCGTGACGGGCTCCCGCACGGCGAAGGTGTACGTGAGGCGGTCACCGTCCCGCACCGTCGAGCTCGACACCCCCGTGGAGACGGTGACGGTGTGGGCGAGGGTGCCACGGCTACCGGCGGGGCCGCCGGCCCAGAGGAGGTCCGGCCCCGCAGGCGTCGCGTCCTGCTCGGCGCGCTTCGTGAGTCGCTTGGCAAAGGGCCTGGCGGCGGGGTCCACGACGTCGAGTCGGAAGGCCCACTTGCTCTTGTCCGACTCCCACGCGCGATTGCCGAAGCGGAGCAGGCCCGTCATCCACTCCATCACCGAACCCGCCTTTTCGACGGGCCGCAGCGGATCGCCGAACGTGGTGAAGTAGGCGTCGTAGGTCCCGGCGTCGAGCGCGACGGTGTCGGTGACAGCGGCGAGGGTGGCGCGCTCGCGGGTCGCCAGCTTCGGCGTCATCTGCCAGACGACGGCGCGGTCCTCCCGCCGGACGATCCAGCCGTAGGTGGCGAGCGCGGAGTCCGCCTCGAACGAGCCCACGGCCGTGACGGCGAGCCGGAGGGGCCGCTCCAGGCGGAACGCCTCGTGCCGGAGCCGGTCCGCGTCCCATCCCCCGCCGAAGTCGACGAAGCTGTCAGAGGGTTCGTCCCCGGCGCACGAACGGATGACGAACGCGACGGCGAGGCCGAGCAGGACGACGAGCAGAAGCCGAGAGACGCCACGGTGCGTCATAAACGAGGAGGCAACGGTGGAGGGAGGGATAAAGGCGCTGGGAGCGCGCTTCGACGTTACGGAGGGCGGCGCGAGAAGTTACCCGGTCGGGTGGGGCGTGTGCGACGGTATATTGGCCGGCGCAACGGCTCCCGGAGCGACAGCTCCGCCTGGAGCAGCTTTCCCGGAGCGACAGCGATCCGAGGTCGCCGTGCAACTCGGCACCCCCTCCGCCCGATATGCACCCGGACCGCACTCGCTCACCCACTCCGAGGCCCCCCTGCCTACCGTGCAGCTTCCTTCGCTCCCGCTTGACCGCGTCCGCCCGGCGCTGGCTGGGGGGCGTGCTCGCCGTGTCGTGCTGTGGGCCGTGCTGGGGCTGGCGTCGGTCCTCCTCATCACGTACCACGCCGGCATCACGGCCGTCGGCGAGCCGCCGTCCGTAGCGACGCTCGTGCTGGTGAACCTGGCCGCCGCCGGGTGCGTCGGCCTGCTGGCCTTTTTGCTGTCCGACACGTTCAGCCGCCGGCTGTTCAACCCGGTGCGCGCGCTCTGGACGCCGCTCGTGGTGGGCGGGCTCGGAGTCGTGCTGGAGATGGGCCTCGTCGCGGTCTCCGGCGGCCCGGCATCGGTGGACATGAAGACGGGGGTCCCCGAGGGGTTCGGCGACGTGACGCAGGTGATCGGTGTCGCGCTCATCGAAACGGCGGTGGCCCTCACCCTCCTGCTCTCGCTGCGCGCGCTCGTGCTGTTCAAGCGCACCTCGGGCAGCGTCCGCAACTGGCGGCTCATGCTCGCGGCGATGGCCGCCGCCGCGCTCGTCCTCCTCGGCAACAGTGCGATCGACCCCGTCAACGACAACGTCCTCCACGTCGTCCTGCTCATCCTCGCCGTGGGGACGATGGTGATGAACGCGTTCCGGCTGGCGTGGATCGTCTACCTCCCCTTCCGGCAGAAGATGCTGACGCTCGGGCTGAGCGTGGGGCTGATCGTCGCGTTCGGCTACCTCTTCCAGATGCGCTACGTCGAGAGCGGGATCTCGCTCGGCGCCGGCTCGGAGTTCGGGCCGGACCTCACGATGGACCTCACGCTCGCGGCCGTCTTCTCGCAGCCGCTCAGCCAGTTCGTGATGATGGCGTTCGCCTTCGGCATCCTCTACGCCTCGACGGCCGTGCTCTCCCTCCTGTTCCACCTCCCCACGGCGGCGGCGCTCCAGCAGAAGACGGGCGAGATGGAGGCGCTGCAGGCGCTGGCCCGCCTCTCGGGCGAGGTCTTCGACCGCGACAAGCTCGTGGACACGATTGCCGGCGCGCCGGTCGAGGCCGGGGTCGCACAGGCGGCGTGGCTGGCCCTCATCGACGAGGAGAGCGGGTCGCTCGCGCCGCGGATCACCGCCGCTTTCGGCCTTACGCCGATGCAGATCAAAGCCCTCACGGACTACGAGACGCTCGCGCGTGACGCCCTCGCCTCGAAGGGGCCGATCCTCCTCCGGCAGGCCCCCGCCGACCACCGCATCCGCGCCCGTCCCGGCGACGGGATCGGCAGCCTCCTCGTCCTCCCGCTCCTCGCCCACGCCGAGCCCATCGGGGCACTCTTCGCCACCCGCGCCGTCGCCGAGGGGTTCGAGGACGACGACGTGGACGCCCTCGCCGCCTTCGCCGGGCAGGCCGCGCTCGCCCTCAACAACGCCGACCTCTTCGCCGAGCGGCTCGAGCGCGAGCGGCTCCAGCGCGAGCTCGCGATTGCACGCGAAGTCCAGCAACGACTGCTCCCCCAGTCGCTTCCCCAGGCTCCCGGCATCGCCCTCTCCGCCACCAGCATCCCTGCCGCCGAGGTCTGCGGCGACTACTACGACTTCGTCGAGATCGGCGACGGCTGCTTCGGCGTGATCGTCGGGGACGTCTCCGGCAAGGGGACGAGCGCGGCGTTCTACATGGCCGAGCTGAAGGGCATCTTCCAGTCGGTGAGCAAGCTGACGCGGTCGCCGTCCGAGTTTCTCGTGCGGGCGAACGAGGCGCTCGCGGGCTCCCTCGGGAAGAACGCCTTCATCACGGCCGTCTATGGGGTTATGGACACGACGGCCGGCACGTTCACGCTCGCTCGTGCCGGCCACTGCCCCGTCGCCCACGCCCACGCCGACGGCACCGTGGACCTCCTGCGCGTCGGCGGGCTCGGGCTCGGGCTGGACCGAGGGCCGCTCTTCCGCCGCTCGCTCAAGGAGCAGCAGATCGCCCTCCAGCCCGGTGACGCGTTCGTGCTCTACAGTGACGGCCTCGTCGAGACGCGGGACCGCGCGGGCGACGAGTACGGCTACGACCGGCTCGCCGCCGCCGTGGCGAAGCACCGCGACCTCGGCCCCGATGCCCTCCGCGATGCCCTCCTCCACGACCTCTATCGGTTCGCCGGCCACGACGAATGGGATGACGACCTCACGCTCGTCATCGTCAAATGGGAGGGCCTGCCCGCACGCCCTCCAACCCGCGGCGACGCGCTAGCTGCGGAGGTCAGCGGTACGGCCTGATTCTTGTTTTTTCAACCCCTTCTCCACCCTACGCCTTCTACCCGTGAGTTCCTTCTCCGTCACCTTCCGCTCGCCCGACGACGAGGTCTGCGTGCTCGACCTCAAAGGCGAGCTCGACGCCCACACCGCCAGCGAGCTCGAAGCGGCCTTCCAGAAGTGCCTGGACGACCAACGCCCCCGCATCGTCGTCCACGGCGGCGACCTCCAGTATATCTCGTCGGCCGGGCTCGGCGTCTTCATGGCCTACATCGAGGAGGTCCGCGATCAGGGCGGCGATATCAAAATTGCCGCGCTCCAGCCCCGCGTCTACAACGTGTTCGACCTGCTCGGCTTCCCCGTGCTCTTCGACATCACCTCGACCGAGGACGAGGCCGTCCACCGTTTTGACGCTGACGGCGCGTGACCCCGATGCCTGCTCCCACTCCCACCGTCACGATCCCGAGCGCCACGCGGTACCTCGCGCGGGTCCGCCGCTTCGTGGACAAGCAGGCTACGGCCGCCGGGCTTTCCGAACGCGCCGTGGACGAAGTCCGGCTCGCCGTGGACGAAGCCTGTGCGAATGCCATCGAGCACGCCTACGGCGGGCGGGAGAACGGGACCGTCGAGGTGACGACGGAGCAGGCCCCCGGCCTGTTCACCGTCATCATCCGCCATACCGGCGTTCCCTTCGACCCCGGCGCGTATCACCCGCCCGACATCAACCGGGCGATCCATGAGCGCCGCAAGGGCGGCTTCGGCGTGGCCCTCATGCACCGGCTCGTAGATACCGTGGAGTACCGGCACCACGGCACCACCAGCGAAGTCTGCCTCGTCAAACGCCTCAACGGCAACGATGGCGAGTCGGCTTCGGCATAAGGCTATCTCATTGAATCAAAGCTGCCTTGATCACAAAAGAATTGGTGTCGCTTGAATTGCAAGGCGACACGTTCTCTCCATCGAACGCTCAACGCCTGACGGGGCTCACATTCGCACAAACAGTAGAGCCCGGTGAGATTGGAAGGACGGGGCGCTATAGAGGAGTGCCTACGCCGTACGGAGCCGCCTCGTTATGGGCTCCCAGCGAGCTTCCAGAGTATGAGAACCTCATGTGGCTCCTAGATGCCGCGCACCCACATATTGACACGCTCCGTGGCCTCGGTGTTACCAACGCCTACATCTCAGTCGGGTACTTCTGGCGTGACCAGTGCAACCTTGCTTTCTCGCAGGAAGAGTTGGCAGTCCTAGCCAAGATGGACATTGCGTTCTCTATATCCTGCTACGAGGACAACGAGGTCGCCGAATCAGACGAATGAATAGAAGCGCTGTAGTCGCTTTCATCGGTATCCCCAAACTCCTTTCCCCATGCGGACCTACACCATCGTCATTGAGCGCGACCCCGAGACGCAGTTGCTCGTCGGCTACGTTCCCGGCTTCCCCGGTGCGCACTCTCAGGCCGAGACACTCGATGAACTCGACGCCAACATGCGCGAGGTGATCGAGATGCTGTTAGAAGACGGCGAGCCGGAATTCGAGGGTGAGTTCGTCGGGACACATCTCATATCCGTGGCTGCTTGAACCAAGACCGGAGCACGCCATGGGCAACGTCCCGGTCCTTCCACCGCAGGAGGTGATCCGGCTGCTCCGTGCACTTGGATTCGAGGAAGTGCGCCAGCGTGGCTCGCATAAACAGTTTCGTCATGCCGACGGACGCGCGACGACAGTGCCCTTCCACAAGGGACGCGACATCGCCCCCTCGCTACTGCGCAAGATCGCGCGCGACATCGGCGTGACCGTGGAGCAGTTGCTCGGCCGCTAGCCCGCCACACCCCGGTAGAGCGAGGCGACGCCGAAGGTAAGCCGCTTCTCTTTCAGCCGGCCGAAGCCGGCCTCGCGCATCTCGCGCAAAAAGTCTTCGCCGTCGGGGAAGGCGCGGATGGACTCGGGGAGGTAGGCGTAGGCCCCGCTGTCGCCGCTGACGGCGCGGCCGATGCGCGGCAGGATCTGGCTCGAATAGAACCCGTAGAACTGCTTCATCGGGAAGGCACGGGGGCGGCTGAACTCCAGCACGACGAGCACGCCGCCCGGCCGCAGCACACGGCGTAGCTCGCGAAGCCCCTGCCCGAGGTTCTCGAAGTTGCGCACGCCGAAGGCCACGAGCACGGCGTCGAACGTGCCGTCCTCGAAGCCGAGGTTCTCGGCATCGCCGCGCTGGAGCGTGATCCGGTGGGCGAGCCCGCGCGCGCGCAGCTTCTCGCGGCCAACGGCCAGCATCTCCTCGGCGATGTCCACGCCGACGACTTCATCCGGTCCGAGCTTAAGCGCCTCGATGGCGAGGTCCGCCGTACCCGTGGCGACATCGAGAATCCGGTGCGGCGGGCGGTCGAGGACACGGCCCGCCATCTTCACGGCCCGCTTCCGCCACTGCTGGTCGATGCCGAGCGAGAGCACGCGGTTGAGCAGGTCGTACTTCGGCGCGATCGCGTCGAACATCGACTCGACGGCGCGCTTCTTCCCTTCGACCTCGCCGATGGGCGGCTTGTGGGTGGCATTCGACATGGCAGAGGGCTTTCGACCTTTGGCTTTCAACTTTCGGCGGTGTAACCTAAAAATCAGGAGATAATAGCCAACAGCCTCTAGCTGAGGGTGCGGCTGAGGTTGAGAAGTTCGTAGTCGATCTGCTTCTTGCGCTCGCACACCTGCCGGAGCGGCGTCAGCTTCACGTCGCCGTTGACGAGGCCGACCATCACGTTGTCGTGGCCCTCCATGAGCGCCTCGACGGCGGCCGAGCCGAGCCGGCTGGCGAGCACGCGGTCACGGGCGCTCGGCGAGCCGCCGCGTTGGATGTGACCGAGGATGCACACGCGGAGCTCGATGGGGTCGAACGCGCTGTCAGCCTTGAGCGCCTCGGCGATCTTCATCGCCCCGCCCATCTCCTCCCCCTCGGCGATGACCACGATGGACGAGCGGAGCTGGCTCGCCATGAGCGAGAGGATCCGCTCCTTGATGGCGTCCATCCGTGTGAGCGTCTCGGGAATGAGCACGAGCTCGGCCCCGCCGCCGATCCCGCAGTTGAGCGCGATGAAGCCCGCGTCCTGCCCCATCACCTCGACGAGGAACAGCCGGTTGTGCGCGTCGGCCGTGTCGCGGATCCGGTCGATGTTCTCGATGGCCGTGTTGAGCGCGGTGTCGTAGCCCACGGTGTCGTCGGTGCCGAAGAGGTCGTTGTCGATCGTGCCGGGGCAGCCGACGACGGCGACGCCGTGCTCTTCGTGAAGGAGGGCGGCCCCCATCAGCGTCCCGTTTCCGCCAATCGCGACGAGCGCATCGAGGCCGGCCGCGCGGACGCTCTGGGCCGCCTTCGCGCGGCCCTCGGGCGTGCGGAAGCTGTTGGAGCGGGCGCTCTTGAGGACCGTGCCTCCCTTGCCGAGGATGTTCGACACGCTCTGCCGGTCCATCTCGACGAGGTCGCCGTCGATGAGCCCGGCATAGCCCCGGCGGACGCCGACGACTTCGAGATCCTCCATTACGGCGCGGCGGACGACAGCGCGGATGCAGGCGTTCATGCCGGGCGCGTCACCGCCCGAGGTGAGCACGCCGAGCCGGTTGATGTCAGGCATAAGGAGGTGGGGAGAGGGTTTAAAACGTACTGCGTAAAACGTAAGGGGGCCGACAGCGGTTGTGTGCTACCGGCACCCCTACGTTTTACGTTTTCTTCGGTAGGCTTCGCGTTCACGCATTACGCACTAGCTCCGCGCGCCTTTGGTGAGCGGCCGGGCGACGAGGATGCCGGTCTGCGCCTTCACGCCGTTGACGTAGTCCGAGAGATCGTCCGAGACCTTCACCTCGCCGGAGAGCGAGGCGTGCAGGAAGCCGGTCTTCCCGTCGTGCTTGTAGACGAAGCCGGTGTGGGTCACGTCCAGTCCCTCGATCCCCGTCGTCGTAGCGATGATGTCGCCGGGCTGGAGCTGGTCGTAGACGCTCCGGATCTGGTCCTGCGGGACGTAATAGATCCCGTGATCCCGAAGCTGTGCCTCCACATTTTGGACGCACGCGAACAGGCTGTCGTTGCCGGCGAGCTTCGGGTACGCATCGCGGTGCCCGCTCATGAAGTCGATGGTCTTGTCGAAGGGCCGGCCGAAGGCGCGGGAGACCACCTCGACGTTGCCGCGCCGCGCGTTGTCGAGCATCCAGTCGGTGAAGTAGTGGAGGCGGCTGCAGTAGCCGTCGAGCGCGCCGCCCCGGTAGCGGAGGTCTTCGAGGTTGCGCACGTACGCCTCGTAGCTCGTATCGCCGGCTTTGATCGCCTGCGCGAGCGCCGTCATATTCTCGACGTACGTCACACAGTCGAACCCCGTCAAGTCCACGACGAGCGCCTCGCTCTCCGCTTTGTCGAGCATGCCGGCGAGGTAGGGCCGCCCGAGAAACCGCAGCCCGATTTGCTGGATGATTTCGCCGAGCGGCTGCGCGGCGAGGTGGTTATCGCGGGCGTACGCCATGATGTCCTCGAACGCCTGCTGCGTCGAGGAGTCCGGGGCAGCCGGTGCATCGACGGCCTCGGCCCGGGCGACGGGCGTCGCCATATCGTCGGCTGGAGCGGCGGGTTCCGAGGCGCAGGCCGCGAGCAGCAGGCACAGAAAGAGGATCGACGGCAGGGAGCGGAGCATCGTCGGGCGGGGTAGGCTCAGGAAGAAAGGCGTGGTACGCGCGTCGTCCACGGTTTGTCCACGGTGTGGATTAAAAGTTCGTTTAGTCGGTAGAGCCCGAAAAGGGGTGCGAGAGGGCTGCACCAACTGCGGCCCAGCGGGCCGGAATCGCGAGAGCACGGGCGAGCCGTTGTTTGTACTCCGCCTGCGGGATCTCCACGGCTCCGAACTGCGCGAGGTGCGGCGTCACGAACTGCGTGTCCAGCAACCCGAACTCGCCGCATCGCAACCCCGTGACCAGGTGGACGAGCGCCACCTTCGAGGCATCGCGGACCCGGCTGAACATGGATTCGCCGAAGAACGCGCCGCCGAGTGCCACCCCGTAGAGCCCGCCGACGAGCCGCCCATCCTCCCAGCACTCGACGGAATGCGCGACGCCGCGCCGGTGGAGCGCGGTGAAGACATCGACGAGCTCTTCCGAGATCCACGTCGACTCCCGGCCGGGTGCGGGCTCGGCGCAGGCACGCATCACGGCCTCGAAGTCCCGGTCCGCTACCACCTCGAACGGCTCACGGCGGATCAGCTTCCTCAGATTCTTCGGGACGTGGAACGCGTCGAGCGGAATGATGCCACGCGGGTCCGGGTCCATCCAGTACACCTCGCCGTCCTGATCGGGATCGGCCATCGGGAAGAGGCCGACCCGGTACGTGGTGAGCAGGAGTTCCGGCGTGAGCAGCGGAGCGGCCACGGGGTGTAGTTTCTGGTTTATGGTTTCTAGTTCTTCGTTTCCGATCTGAGGGCTGACAACTAGAAACCGAAAACCGAAAACCAGAAACGACTATGAAGTTCCAGGCCCTCGTCCACGACCAATCCCTCGACCTCACCCTCGACGGCGACGCACTCACGGTCGGCGGCGAGCCCGTGGAGGTCACGTTCCAGCGTATCGCTCCGAACGAGGTGCTGCTGCTGCTCGACGGCCGCAGCTACCCCTTCACCGTCGAGCCGCAGGCCGATGGCACGATGCGGCTCACGCACGCCGGACGGAGCCTGCACGTGCGCGTGAAGACCGAGCGCGACCTGCTCCTCGAAGCCTTCGGGGTGGAGGACGCTGAGGCCGAAGCCGTCCGCGAGCTCCGTGCGCCGATGCCGGGCCTCGTCCTCTCCGTCCTCGTCGAGCCGGGGCAGGAGGTAGCCGAGGGCGCGGGCCTCGTGGTGCTCGAAGCGATGAAGATGGAGAACGAACTGCGCTCCAGTGCCGCCGTCACCATCGCCGCCGTCCACGTGGAGCCCGGCAACCCCGTCAGCAAAAACGACCTGCTCGTTTCATTCGCCGATTGAGTGATTAGGGTGATTGACTGAGTTGCTCTTTCAATCCCCAATCAGCGAATCACCCAACCACCCAATGATCCTCGTCACCGGCGCGACCGGCTTTCTCGGCTCCGTCCTCGTCCGTCAGCTCCTGGCCGAGGGCGAGTCCGTCCGTATCCTCCGCCGCGCAACCTCCGCCTTCGACCTCCTCGGCGACGCCGCCGACCGGGTCGAGCACGCCGTGGGCGACGTGACGGACGCGGCGTCCGTGCGCGAGGCGATGCGGGGCGTCGAGTTCGTCTACCACACCGCCGCCTTCGTCGGGTTCGGAGGCTCGAAGGACGCGGCGAAGCTGCACGCCGTGAACGTCGGCGGGACGGCGAACGTCGTGGACGCGGCGCTCGCCGAGGGTATCCGCCGGCTCGTGCTCACCTCCAGCATGGCCGCGTTCGGCCGTCCGGAGACCCCCGTCGGCGTGATCGACGAGCAGACGGAGTGGGCCGGCTCGAAGGTCAACACGGCCTATGCCCGGAGCAAGCACGCCGCCGAGCTGGAGGTCTATCGCGGGATCGCCGAAGGGCTCGACGCGGTGATCGTCAACCCGGCGGTCATCTTCGGGCCGGGGCGCGAGGGTGAGAACACGATGGAGATCGTGGAGAAGGTGCGGCGAGGGAAGATGCCGGCCGCCCCTACCGGCGGAACGAACGTCGTGGACGTGGAAGACGTGGCCGCCGGGCACCGCGCAGCGATGGCGCGCGGCGCGACGGGCGAGCGCTATTTCCTCGGATCGGAGAACCTCCGCTGGAAAGAAATCCTCGACACGCTTGCCGAGGCCTTCGGCGTGCGCGGGCCGCTCATCGTTCTCCCCCCCACCCTCGCCCTCGCTGCCGGCATAGCGTCCGAAGCCCTCGCCGCCGTCACGCGGTCTCGCCCCACGCTCACGCGCGAAACGGCCCGCATCTCCGGCCAGTTCTACCACTACAGCAACGCGAAGGCGCGCGAAGAGCTAGGCCTCACCTTCCGCCCCTTCCGCGCCACCGCCAAGCGCATCGCCACGACCGGAGGCACCGGGTAGGGGCGAAGCATACGCTGCCGGCCCCGCGGGTCTGCCACAACCCTGTGCCGAGCGAGACGGTCACGCAATAAGACGTTCGACGGCGTATGCTTCGCCCCTACCGCACGTCGAAGCCGAGGAGGGCGGGCAGCAGCATCACGCCCACGCCGAGCAGGATCATCACGAGCTGCCACACCGACTTCGACGCCGGGTAGCTGTGGTGGTGGTGGAGCTCCGGGATGAGGTCGCTGCCCGCGATGTAGATGAACGAGCCCGCCGTCAGCGGCAGGAGGTACGCCGCGTACCCCTCGACCTGCGCCCCGATCACGAGCGAGAGCACGGCCCCGACGACGGCCGCGAGCCCAGAGATGAAGTTGTACAGGAGTGCCTTCTTCGGCTCGAACCCGCCGTAGACGAGCACGCCGAAGTCGCCGATCTCCTGCGGGATCTCGTGGAGCATGACCGCCGCCGTCGTCACCACGCCCGTCGGGATCGAGACGAGGTAGGCCGCCGCGATCACCATCCCGTCGAGGAGGTTGTGCGCGGCGTCGCCGACGAGGTTCATCATCGCGAACGGCTGGACCGGCTCCAGCTCGACGTCGAGGGCGGCGGCCACTTCCGCCTCCGCCGCCGTGAGCGCGACGCCGTGGTCGTGCCGCCAGTGGAGGAACTTTTCGAGGACGAAGAACGCGATCACGCCCGCGAGCACGAGCAGGCTCGCCGTGCGGTCCCCGAGCGCGGCAAACGAGCGCGGGATGAGGTGGATCAGCGCCCCGCCGAGCATCGCCCCGACGGCGAACGAGACGAGCAGGAAGACGATCCGCTCCAGCCGCGCCACGTTCAGCGAGAGCGTGAAGACGCCGACGAGCGAGACGAGGCTGACGAGGAGCACGCTGGCGAGCGCGTAGAGCCAGACTTCCATGCAGAGAGGAGAAGCGGGTGAGCCGAAAGGTACGGCCGGAGCCGAACAAGCCGGTGGCGTACTTCCCAGTCTCGCGGTTGTTCTAGCCGCCCGGAACGCAAGAGGCCATGACGAGGCAGACCCGAAGCACCGCCAGCGCACGTTGCCTCGAACTATACGCTTGGTGCGCCACCGCCCATCTCGGTCCCACGTAGGAGGCACTCAACAACGTGAGCCGATCTCTGAACCTATCACCCTATTTTATAAAGGCTACCATCCTCATGCCTCAAAAGATCTATCGCCATGGCACATCGAGCGTCGGTGGTACTCTCACGCATGGCTCTTTGCCTCCTCCTCGCTGCGGCTTACCCCGCTTTTGGGCAGGCCCCGCTCCTCGTGCTGGCCGGCCCGGCGCATGCGCAGATCCTCCCTCCCGCCCACGCCCAGGACACCGTGACGGCCGACCCGGCCCACTCACCCGACGGCTGCTGACGAGTCTTCACGGGGTCGAGTAGGGCGGCCTCGCCGGCGGCTAGTCCTGCTCCCGCAGCTTGAACCGCTGGAGCTTGCCCGTCTGCGTCCGCGGCAGCGCTGTCACGAACTCGACGGCGCGCGGGTACTTGTACGGCGCGATCTCCGCCTTCACGAAGTCCTGCAACGCCTTCGTCAGCGCCTCGCCTGCCTCGAACCCTTCGCGCAGCACGACGAACGCCTTGACGATCTGCCCCCGCTCCTCGTCGGGCACCCCGACGACACCGCACTCGGCGACGGCCTCGTGCTTCAGTAATGCGCTCTCCACTTGTAGTCCGGCGATGTTGTAGCCGGACGAGATGATCATGTCGTCGGCGCGCGCCTGGTAGTGGAAATAGCCGTCATCGTCCACGCGGTAGGCGTCACCGGGGTAATTCCAGCCGCCCTTGACGTACTCGCGCTGGCGGTTCTCGTCGTCGAGGTAGCGGCAGCCCGTCGGGCCGCGCACGGCGAGCAGGCCGACGGTGCCGGGCGCGACCTCCTTGCCGTGCTCGTCTACGACCTTCGCCTCATAGCCGGGGATCGGCTTGCCAGTGGCACCGGGTTTCCCCTCGCCCGCCGGGACCGAGATGAAGATGTGCAGCATCTCGGTCGAGCCGATCCCGTCGATGATCTCGATGCCGGTGGCTTCGCGCCACGAGTGGAAGGTCGGGGCCGGGAGCGGCTCGCCGGCCGAGACGCACTGTCGCAGACTGCTGAGGTCGAATTCGCCGAGCCGGCCGAGCATGGCGCGGTAGGCCGTCGGCGAGGTGAAGCAGACCGTCGCGCCGTGATCGTGGATCGTCTGGAGGATGGTCTCGACGCTCGGTTTCTCGATGAGCGCCGCCGCGGCTCCGAAACGCATCGGGAACAGGAGGTCGCCGCCGAGGCCGAAGGTGAACGCGAGCGGCGGCGAGCCGGTGAACACGTCGTCCAGCCGCACGTCGAGGCACGAACGCGGGAACGCATCACAAATCGCGAGCACGTCGCGGTGGAAGTGGACCGTCGCCTTCGCCTGCCCTGTCGTGCCGCTCGTGAACCCGATCAGCACCACGTCGTCGGCCGCGGTGTCCACGGCGTCGAACGCGGCGGGCTTCGATGCCATCCGCGCTTCGAGCCCGTCGTCGGCGTCAGTGTGGAAGTAGGCGACGGTTGTCAGCAGGTCCGTCTGCGTCTGCGTCTTGTCGAGTTCGTCGCGGAAGCGGGCGTCGCAGAGGGCGTGGCTGACGCGGGCTTTCTCGACGGTGTAGGTCAGCTCGTAGGCCCGCAGGAGCGGCATCGTCGTGACGCAGATGCCGCCGGCTTTGACGACGGCGAACCAGCACGCGGCGAGCATCGGCGTGTTCGGGCCGCGCAGGAGCACCCGGTTGCCGGGCACGAGGCCGAGATCGTCCGCCAGCACGTGCACGATCCGGTTCACATCGCGGCGAAAATCGGCGTAGGTCTGGGATCCCTCGTCGGTGCAAAAGAGGACGCGGTCGCCGTGGCCCGCCTCCACCGTCCGATCCAGCAACTCGACGGCGCAGTTGACGCGCGGCGGGTAGTCGAACGGCGGGGCACCCAGCAGCAGGTCGGGCCAGAGGTCGCGCGGCGGGAGGTGGTCGCGGGCGAAGGTATCGGCGTGGGCGCTCGGCTCAGGCATGGCGTGGCTAATCTCGGGGAACGACGGCGGTGGCTTCGATCTCGACGAGCGCGCCCGGCTCCAGCAGGTCGGCGACCTCGACGAGTGTCATCGCTGGGTAGTGGCGACCAAAGACGGCCCGGTACGCCCGGCCGATCTCCGCCTGCGCCGCGTTGTAAACGTGCTTATCGGCGACGTACCACGTCATCCGGGCGACGTGCTCGGGGCTGCCGCCGGCCTCGCGCACGACGGCGACGATGTTCTTCAACGCCTGCTCGGTCTGCGCCGCGAAGTCGTCGGAGATGAGCCGCTGCTCGGCGTCCCACCCGATCTGCCCGGCCACGAACAGCAGCCGCCCCTCGGCGAGGACGCCGTTAGCGTAGCCCTTCGGCGGCTTCCAATCCGGTGGTTGGATGATCTGCATACTCAATCGGCAGCTTCGTTGAGCAACGCGCGGGCGATGACGAGGTGCTGAATCTCCGTCGCCCCCTCATAGATACGGAGCGGACGGATGTCGCGGTAGAGCCGCTCGACGACGGAGCCGACGGTGACGCCGTGCCCGCCGAAAAGCTGCACGGCCGCGTCGATCACGCGCTGCGCGGCTTCGGTGGCAAACGCCTTCGCCATCGCGGCCTCTTTCGTCACGCGCTCGGCCCCGGCGTCCTTCGTCCACGCGGCGCGGTACACCATCAGCGCGCTCGCGTCCACCTCCGTCGCCATCGCGGCCAGCTTGCTCTGCACCACGGGCAGGTCGGCGAGCGTGCCGCCGAAGACCTCGCGGCGGCGGACGTGCCCGAGCGCCTCGTCGAGCGCCCGGCGGGCGAAGCCGAGCGCTGCCGCACCGACGGTCGTCCGGAACACGTCGAGCGTGGCGAGCGCGATCCGCATCCCCTGCCCCGGCTCCCCAAGCAGCGCCGAGCGCGGCGCGCGGCAATCCGTGAACGCGAGCGAGCCGAGCGGGTGCGGCACGATGAGCGAGATGGGCTCGGTGACGGTCAGCCCCGGCGTATCGGCGTCCACGACGAAGGCGCTGAGGCCACGCGCGCCGGCCGCGCCCGTGCGGGCGAAGACGACGTAGAAATCGGCGATGCCCGCGTTCGAGATCCACGTCTTGCTCCCGTTGAGCACCCACGCGTCGCCGTCGGCTTCCGCTGTCGTGGCGAGGGCGGCGGCGTCGGAGCCCGCCTCGGCTTCGGAGAGCGCGAACGCGGCGATCCGCTCGCCCGCCGCGACGGCGGGCAGATAGCGCGCGCGCTGCGCCTCGTTCCCGAACAGGGAGATCGGCCCGCTCCCGAGTCCCTGCATCGCGAAGGCGAAGTCGGCGAGGGCCGAGCGGTAGCCGAGCGTTTCGCGGGCGAGGCAGAGGCTCCGCACATCGAGCCGGTCGTGGAGCCCGGCGGGCGCGGGGACGCAGAGGCGCAGCCACCCGGCGTCGCCGAGATCGCGAACGAGCGCACGGCACGCAGCCCCGGCGTCCTCCGGCTCGTCGTCCGCGACGTGCGCATCGACCCACGCGCCGAGGTCGCGCGCAAGCGTGCGGTGCGCGTCGTCGAAGAACGGCCAGGCGAGATGGGCGGGGGCGGCCATCAGTCGCCCTCGAAGACGGGCTTCTCTTTGTTCACGAACGCACGGTAGGCGCGCTCGAAGTCGTGCGTCTGCATGCAAATGGCCTGCGCCTGCGCCTCGGCCTCGATGGCCTGCTCGATGCCCATGCTCCACTCCTGGTCGAGCATCGTCTTCGTCATCATGTGCGCGAACGTCGGGCCGTGGGCGAGCGAGTGGGCGAGTTCGTGCGCTGCCTCGCCGAGCGTATCCCCCGAAACGAGTTGGTTGTAGAAGCCCCACGCGTGCGCTTCGTCGCCGCGCATCGAGCGGCCGGTGTAGAGGAGCTCGGCGGCGCGGCCCTGCCCGATGATCCGGGGGAGGATCGCGCACGCGCCCATGTCGCACCCGGCCAGCCCGACGCGCGTGAACAGAAACGCCACCTTGCTCTCCGGCGTCCCGACGCGGAGATCAGACGCCATCGCCATGATCGCCCCCGCGCCGACGCAGATCCCGTCGACGGCCGCGATGACGGGCTGCGGGCAGCCCCGGATGGCTTTGACGAGGTCGCCCGTCATCCGCGTGAACCGGAGGAGCGCGGGCATGTCCATCTCCGTGAGCGGGCCGATGATCTCGTGGACATCGCCGCCGGAGGAGAAGTCGCCGCCCGCACCGGTGAGCACGACGGCCTTCACCTCGTCGGTGTAGACGAGGGCGCGGAAGGTATCGCGTAACTCGGCGTAGGAGTCGAACGTAAGCGGGTTTTTTTTCTCGGGCCGGTTGAGGGTGACGGTGGCGACGCGGTCCTCGAAACTCCAGAGGAAGTGCTTCGGGGAAAAGGTGCGGGGGTCCATGCGTGTGGCGAGACGGGAGGGGAGGGTCCCTAAACATATCGCTCCGCGCTCTTCCTCGCCCGAGATTGTGTGCACCCGTCTGCGGAGACAGGCGCGAACGAATTCACAGTTGGGCGGATGCGGTGGCGGCTCTGTCGCCCCGACCCCTGCGTAATTTTACGGGCTCCCAACCTCTTTTTCCTATGGACGTCGCTTTGTCCGCCGACCTCGACGCGCTCCGCCGGCGGATCGAGGAGCTCGAACGGGAAAACCAGGCCCTCGCCAGAGGGGCCGAGCGGGCCGCTGCGACCGAGCAGGCACACCGATTGTCGGAAACCCGCTTCCGTGCCCTCTTCGAGCAGTTCCCGATCAGCGTCCAGATCTTCGATCCCGAGGGGAGGACGCTGGCCGTCAACCGCGCCTGGCAGCGCCTCTTCGGCCTCCCGGTCAAACAGCTCGCGGACTTCAACCCGCTGCAGGATCCGCAGCTCGAACCCATCCGGGAGCACCTGCGGCGGGGCTTCGCCGGCGAGGTCGTCACGATCCCGCCGCACCCGTTCGATCCCAGCCCGTTCGACGATCCTGAGCCGGCGGCGGGGCGGGTGAAGTGGCTGGAGGTCACCGTGTGGCCGGTTCGCGACGGGGCGGACACGATCCGCGAAGTCATCGTCGCCCACCGCGACGTGACGGAGCAGCGGGAGGCCGAGCTGGCGACCGAGGACCAGGAACGCCAACTCCGCGAGGCCCAGCGCATCGCCCACCTCGGCAGCTGGCGATGGGAAGTAGACAGCGACCGCATCGCGTGGTCGGACGAAATGGCTCGCATCTACGGCCTCGAACCGACCGGCGCGCCCGTGGCTTTCGACGCGTTCGTCACGCGCGTCCACCCGGACGACCGCGCCACCGCGCTCGACGCCGTGGAACGCGCCCGCCGGGACGGGCAGCCCTTCGAGTTCCAGCACCGCGTCGTCCGCCCGGACGGGGCGGTCCGCGTCCTCTACAGCCGGGGCGAGGTGGAGCGCGACGACGAGGGGGCCGTGCGCGCGATGGCCGGGACCGGGCAGGATATCACGGACCTCCGGGAGGCAGAGGAAGCACTGCGCACCTCGGAGGAGAGCTACCGCACCATCTTCGACCTCTCCTCCGACGCCGTCTTCGTCCACGACATCGAGACCGGCGCCATCCTCGACGCCAACCGGAAGGCGTGCGCCCTGCACGACTGCACCCTCGCCGAGCTCAAGGCGCTCGGCATCCGCGGGATCAGCTCCGGCACGCCCCCCTTCGACGCCGAGCACGCCCAAGCGTACGTGCAGCGAGCCGCTGCCGGGGAGCCCCAGCGGTTCGAGTGGCAGGTGCGACGGCGGGACGGCGAGCCCGTCTGGGTGGAGGTGGACCTCCACCGCGTGCGCATCCTCGGGGAGGACCGCGTGCTCGCCAACGTCCGCAACATCAAGGATCGGAAGGCCGCCGAGGCTGCGCTCCAGCGTGCCCACGACGAGCTGGAACGCCGCGTCGAGGTACGGACGGCCGAGCTGGCACTGGCCGAGTACCGGTTCCGCGCCATCGTCGAGGCGAGCCCGGTACCCATCATCTTCTCCCACGTCCGCGGCGGCACGGTCGTCTTCGCGAACGAGCGCCTCGAAGTCCTCGTCGGGGCCGAGCCCGGCCAGCTCCTCGGGCGGAAGACGCCGGATTTCTACTACGACCCGGCCGACCGCCCTGCGATCCTCGACTCGCTCCGGGAGCGGGGCGTCGTGCGGAACGCCGAGCTACGGATCAAACGCTTCGACGGCACGCCGCGTTGGGTCTCGCTCTCCGTCCAGCGCATCGTCTTCGGGGGCGAGCCCACCCTCGCCACCGCGCTCGTCGACATCACCGAGCGGAAGGAGGCGGAGGACGCGCTGCGGGAGCGAACGCAGGAGCTGGAGGGGATCTTCCGCGCCCTCCCCGACCTCTACTTCCGCATGGAGGCCAACGGCACCATCGTCGCCTACCGCGCCGGCCGCGCGTTCGGCCTCTACGCCCCGCCCGAGGCGTTTCTGGGGCAGCGGGTGCAGGACGTCCTCCCCGCACCCGTCGGGTCCCAGGTGGGCGAGGCGCTCGCCGAGGTGGCCCAAACCGGCGACCTCGTCTATCTCGAATACACGCTCCCCCTCGGCGAGGAGCGGCGCGACTTCGAAGCCCGCCTCCTCCCCCTCGACGACGGGCAGGTGATCGCCGTCGTCCGTGACGTGACGGCGCGCAAGAGCGCGGAGGCAGCGGTCCGCGCGAGCGAGGAGAGCTACCGCGGCCTCTTCGATGCCCTCACCGAGTTGGTCTACATCCAGGACCTGGAGGGCCGCTTCCTCACCGTGAACGAGGCCGTCGTCCGGGCCTACGGCTACACGCGCGAGGAGCTCGTCGGGCAGACGCCGGACTTCCTCGGCGTGCCTGAGACGGTGGACCCCGAGGCATTCGCCGCCGTCTTCGCCCGCGCCGTCGGCGGGGAGCCGCAGCGGTTCGAGTGGTGGGGCCGCCGCAAGGACGGGAGCACGTTCCCGAAAGAGGTCGTGATCAAGCGCTCGACGTACTTCGGGCACGACGTCATCATCGCCGTCGCGCGCGACATCACCGAGCAGAAAGAGGCCGAGGAGGCTCTCCGGGAGAGCGAGGAATATTTCCGCCGGCTCATCGAGAATGGCCAGGACCTCATCCAGCTCATCGACGCCGACGGGAAAACCACCTACGTCAGCCCGTCCGTCGAGCGCCTGACGGGCTTCACGCCGGAGGAGATGGTGGGATCGGTGGCCGAGAGCGGCCTGCACCGGGACGACCTCGCGCGCACGCTGGACATCCTCGCACGGGCCGTCGCCGAGCCCGGCACCACGCACACCGCCGAGTACCGCATCCGGCACAAGGACGGGTCGTGGCGGGTGTTCGAAGGCTACGGCCGCACGTTCTCCCCCACCTCCGCCGATGAGGGCGTCGTCGTCAACGCGCGGGACATCACCGAACGGAAACGCTTCGACGAAGCGCTGCGCGAGAGCGAAGAGCGCTTCCGCTCCCTCATCGAGAACGCCCACGACATCACCTGCACCATCGACACCGACGGCGTGATGACGTACCTGAGCCCGTCGATCCAGCGCAACCTCGGCTGGGAACCGGAGGAGCTCGTCGGGCAGAGCGCCTTCGCCCTCATCCACCCCGACGACGTGGCAGGCGTGATCGGGGCGCTGGGCGCGGTGGCCGCTGCGCCAGGCTCCACCGCCTCAGCCGAGTACCGTTTCCGCCACAAGGACGGGAGCTGGCGCCTGCTCGAAGGGATCGGGCGGACGCTCTCGCCCACGTCGGTGGACGAGGGGCTGGTCGTCAACATCCGCGACGTCACGGAACGGAAAGAGGTCGAGGAGGCGCTGCGCTTGCAGAAGACCCTGCTCGAAGCGCAGGGCGAAGCCTCCATCGACGGCATCCTCGTCGTCTCCCCCGAGGGCGCGATGCTCTCGTTCAACCGCCGCTTCGTCGAGATGTGGGAGATCCCGCCGGAGGTCGTCGCCTCCGGGTCCGACGACGCGGCCATCCGGGCCGTACTGAGCCAGCTCCACGACCCCGACACTTTCACCGCCCGCGTCGTCCACCTCTACGAGCACCCCGACGAGGAGAGCCGCGACGAGATCCTCCTGCGCGACGGGCGCGTCTTCGACCGCTACAGCGCGCCCGTCCGGAGCCAGGAAGGCGACTACTACGGACGGATCTGGTTCTTCCGCGACATCACCGAGCGAAAGCGGGCCGAGGAGGCGCTACGCGCCAGCGGGGAGCGCGAGCGGCTCCACGCCCAACGCCTCGAAGAGGAGCTCGAAGTCGGGAGGCAGATCCAGCTCAGCTTCCTGCCGGCCGAGCTGCTCCGCCCGAGCGGATGGGAGGTCGAGGCCCGGTTCCAGCCCGCCCTGCAGGTGGCCGGCGACTTCTACGACACCTTCGGCCTGCCCATCGGGCGCGTCGGCCTCATCATCGCCGATGTCTGCGGCAAGGGCGTCGGAGCGGCCCTCTTCATGGCCCTCTTCCGCAGCCTGCTCCGCG
The DNA here is from genome assembly GCA_038232935.1 of Rhodothermales bacterium. Taxonomy (GTDB): domain Bacteria; phylum Bacteroidota; class Rhodothermia; order Rhodothermales; family JANQRZ01; genus JBBSMX01. Next base: position 25,808 of record JBBSMX010000046.1, read on the forward strand.
CCCACGCCGAGCGCGCCAGCGCCTCCCGCACACGTATGCCGCACGCCGCCGAGGCCGTACTCAAGGAGGCCGTGACCGCCACGAACCAGTACATCGCCCGCGTCCACCGGCCCTCGCACCGTCGCAAACTCGGCCACACCTTCGCCTCCGTCTTCTTTGGCCTGCTCGACCCCGAGACGGGCACGCTCCACTACGTCAACGCCGGGCACGAGCCGCCCGTGCTGATTGGGCCGAGCGGCCCCGTGGCCCGCCTGACCCCGACCGGCCCCGCCCTCGGCCTCATCGCCGACGCCTCGCTCGCGGTCGAAACGATCACGATCGCGCCGGGCGAGACGCTCCTGGCCTACACCGACGGCGTCACCGAAGCGCGCAACGCAGCGGGCGGCTTCTTCGAGGAAAAGCGCCTCCTGAAACTCCTCGACGAGCCCGCCCCCTCCGCCGCCCACCTCCTCGACCGCATCGAGGCGGCCGTCCACCGCTTCGCCGACGGCGCCCCCGCCTCCGACGACGTGACCCTGATGGCGGTCCGGCGCGGCACCGGCTGAGCCCCCGGCCCCCAGCAGCGGGATCACCGATCTCAACGGGTGCCGAGATTTCAGACATCGGGGGACGAGCAGTAAGCCAGGGCCGATACGGAGCGGCCGTTCCGGCTGACCCCTGGCCGCTCCATTTCGAGGCACAGGGCGGCTCGAAACGTGCGGGGGCCGGAGGCCTGTCGAGACGGCGGCGACAACGCGGAGGAGGGGTGCGGCCAGGGCGTACGGGTGCAGAGTTTCGTGCGCCGATCCTCATCGATTATCGCTCCATCCGGCGCTTGAAAGTAACGTGAAGGAGACGTACGTTCCGCGTTGCGGCCACCGAGCCCTCCTCCCGAGCCTTCCTGTCTTCCGCCCCGGCGGAGGTGGACCGCCCTGACCGGCACCCTTCACCTCTTAAGCCCTATGGATATGGATACGCTCGGCCGCTCTGCGCGGCACCCCCTCGCGCTGGCGACCCTCGCCGGCCTCGTGCTCGTCCTCGCCACGCCGGTGCACGCGCAGGTCTGCGCCGGTAGCGTTGGAATGCCCCCGTTCTTCGTACCAGGGGCTATGTTAACGTCAGTCGCGGGTTGATCAGATCGAGGCAATTCCTGCGTAGCAGAGGTTCAGATGCACCAGCTTCAGCAACGACACGCTCCAGAGACCTTGCCACGAACGGGCGTAGACCCGGTCGCAGAACCGATCCCACAAC